>JAAYLK010000010.1 GCA_012521895.1 Clostridiales bacterium | reverse complement strand
CCTGTGGAATATTGATAAAAACGTGAAAGGCTGCCAATGAACTGTTGACAGCCTTTGTGGTGGATGGGGGCGGATTCGAACCACCGAAGTCGTCGACGGCAGATTTACAGTCTGCTCCCTTTAGCCACTCGGGAACCCATCCATGGGGCTGGTGAAGGGACTTGAACCCGCAACCTGCTGATTACAAATCAGCTGCTCTGCCAATTGAGCTACACCAGCACGACCCAACCAGCAGGAAAATGGCGACCCGGAAGGGGCTCGAACCCTCGACCTCCAGCGTGACAGGCTGGCATTCTAACCAACTGAACTACCGGGCCAGGAAGTGGTGGGCCTTCAGGGACTTGAACCCCGGACCAACCGGTTATGAGCCGGCCGCTCTGACCAACTGAGCTAAAGGCCCGAATCGCACTGCCCCTGCAGAAAGAAAAATGTGGTGACCCCTATGGGACTCGAACCCATGTTACCGCCGTGAAAGGGCGGTGTCTTGACCGCTTGACCAAGGGGCCACGTTGACTTTCTGACCTAAGGGGGAAATTGGTCGGGGTGAAGGGATTTGAACCCCCGGCCCCATGCTCCCAAAGCACGTGCGCTACCAGGCTGCGCTACACCCCGAAGGTGGCCGCCAAAGCGGCGACAATGGGCATATTATCAAAGACTGCTTGCCTTGTCAACACTTCCTGCAAAGTTTTTGTGCCGGCCCGGGCAAATCCGCGGCATGCGCATTTTACCGGAAAACAGCCGCGCTGCGCCTTAGGAATAATATATCCACAGCATCAACAAAGACAGGGCGATGAACACAAGCCCCATCACCAGGGTGGTGAACTCCGCTTTCTGGCGCTTGTCCGCGCGCATGGTTTTGTAGTCGTAGAAGTTTGGAAAATTCTCCGGTTTGACAAAGGGCGTGAACATCACCAGCATGCTGCGGAAGGCATAGGTGAAGATGTCAAAAAAACCGGTGCTGGAAATCCACACCAGGAGGCCCACACTGGTGACGAACAAGCCAACCACAAAGAAGCCGTCACTGAGCGGGCGGGCGTTGATGACAAAGGGCAGGCCCCAGCGGAAGCCCTGGTGGTAGGCGATGGCGAATGAGACAGCAAACAATACCAGCATGATGATGCTCCGCGTGAGCCATTTCCTCTTTGGCGCTTCCTCAACCGGGGGCTTCCACTTGTCCCAGGGGCTTTGGCTGGGTTGATTGTCTTGTGTCATCCTGCTCCTTTACAAGGGTGCCCCGGCAAGCCGGGGCACCAAGTGTTGTCAGACCTTCTCCCCTGCCCTGAAGCGCGCCAGTTCCTCGTCGTTGCAATAGACGAAATGGCCCGGATACACTTCCTGGAAGGTGGGTTGGTTGACTGAATAATCATGGGAAATCAAGGGGTTGTACTTGATACGGACGCGGTCCTTCTCATACAAGGGGTCCGGCAGGGGGATGGCGGACAGCAGGGACTGGGTGTAGGGATGCAGCGGGTTTTTGAACAGCTCATCCGAGTCCGCCAGTTCCACCAGCTTGCCATAGTACATCACCCCGATGCGGTCTGAGAAGTACTTGACCACCGACAGGTCGTGCGCGATGAACAGGATGGTCAGCCCCAGGCTGTGGCGCAGGTCGTTCATGAGGTTGATGACCTGGGCCTGGATGGAGACGTCCAGGGCGCTGACCGGTTCGTCAGCGATGATCAACTCCGGTTCCATGACGACAGCCCTGGCGACACCGATGCGCTGGCGCTGGCCGCCGGAAAACTCATGGGGGTAGCGGCTGGCGTGCTCGCGCACCAGGCCGACCATCTCCAGCACCCGAAACACCTTTTCATCGATGACGGCCTTGTCCTTTTCGCCGCGGATGACCAGGCCTTCGGCAATGGTTTCATACACGGTCATGCGGGGGTTCAAGGACGCGATCGGGTCCTGGAAAATCATCTGGATCTGCGTGGTGAAGCGCTGGTTTTTGGCGACTCCGCGGTCATACTCGTACTTCTTTTGCAGCCTTGCCAGCTCCTCGCCGCTTGCCTTTTCAAGCAGGGGCTTGTAACGCTCTTCCACTTCCCGGATTAAGAGGTCCGCGTGCAGCTTGTCCGCGTTTTCATGGTCGTATCGCGCCTTGCGGATTTCATCCTGCTTGGCTTTGATGAAGGCCTTCAGCTCTTCCTTGCGCTGGGTCATAGCGCTTTTCATTTCTCTGCGGGCGCCCGAGATGGCATCCTTGTAGGATTTGCTGCCCGCCGCGATGCGCTTGCCTTTGAAGTAAATGCTGCCGGAGGTGATGTCATACAGCCGGATGATGGAGCGTCCGGTGGTGGTTTTTCCGCAGCCTGACTCACCGACCAGGCCAAAGACCTCGCCTTTTTTGATGTTGAAGCTGATGTCATCCACGGCTTTGGTGGATTTAAAGTACTGGCACAGGTTTTCTACCCGCAGCAGCTCGGGGGCATGTTGATTACTCATGGCTGTTCACCTCCGCCCTGGCTTTCATTTTACGGATGCGTTCCACGACCACCGCCGGCGGGTTGGCTTTTGGCGCGTCCGGATGCAAAAGCCAGGTCGCGGCAGAGTGGGTTGGGCTGAGGTCAAACATGGGCGGCTCCATTTCAAAGTCGATTTCCATCGCATAGCGGTTGCGGTCCGCAAAGGCATCGCCTTTGGGCGGATAAATCATGTTGGGCGGCGTGCCCGGGATGGCTTCCAGCTTTTCCTTGGTATCCAGGTCGGGCATGGATGACAGCAGCGCCCAGGTATAGGGATGAGCGGGTTCGTAGAATACTTCCTGCGCAGTCACCTGCTCCACAATCTTTCCGGCATACATAACAGCGATCCGGTCTGCCATGTTGGCAACGACGCCCAGGTCATGGGTGATGAAAATGATGGACAGGTTGCGTTCCTTTTTCAGCTTGTTGATCAGTTCCAGAATCTGCGCCTGGATGGTGACATCCAGCGCCGTGGTGGGCTCGTCGCAAATGAGGATGTCCGGGTCCGCGGCCAGGGCGATGGCAATCACGATGCGCTGGCGCATGCCGCCGGAGAACTCAAAGGGATACTGGCGGTAACGCTGGCGCGGCTCGGGAATGCCCACCTCCTCCATCAGCTTGATGGCCTTGGCCTTGGCGGCGTACTGGGTGACTTTGTTGACGATGCCCGCCGCGTTCTCATTAAGGTAAGCCAGCAGCTGGACTGCCTTTTGGTGCTTGTTCTCATGGGGCTCCTGGATGTTCATCGCCTGATACTTGTCGGCCAGGTTGACCATTTGCTGTTGGATGTCTGCGCGGACGCGGTCCATATCCACCACGGCGGGCGGGATGACTTTCCAGCCGGGGTCCTTGCCCTGGGCGATCAGCCGGTCATGCTTTTCCTGCTTGCGTTGGAAGGCGTTGACGCGCTTTTCGTTGTTCTTCAGGCCATCGTCATACATTTTCAGGAAGCCTTTGATGGCGCCGGAAAAGGTCCAGGCGGCGCTGTCTTTGACCACCATGATGGGCTCTATGCTTGCGTCCACCTTTTCGTAGATGCCGGCCGCGACAGGCTTGAAGGCCTCCACGCCGCCGTTTTGGATGGTTTCGACGCCGCCGCGCAAGGCCTGGATGGCATTCTCGCGCAGCTGAACATGCTTTTTGTCCGAATAATCCAGGGCTTTTTCGACCTTTTCCAGGAACTTCCGGGCGAACTCCGACTCATAATAATCAATATATTTGATGTTATTCTCTTCCACAGTGCCGGTGAGTTCGCGGTCATTGTTGCGATAGCTGTAGTAAGCCATGGGCAGCAAATCGGGCACCGGCTTGTTGATGATATCGGCCACGCCCTGCCGCAGCTGCAACAGTTTTTCTTTTAAGGGGGTGAAATCCTTCGCGCGTTCCTGGTTGCCCAGGCCTTCCGCCAGGCTGTCCGCCAGGGTGATGAGGTGGTTTTCTTTGTCTGAGATGACAAAGACGTCCTTCGCGTCATGCACCAGGCGGCGCAGCTCCTTCAGCTGCTCCTTGGGCTTTTTCAGGGCGTTCTTTTCAATGTAGAACAGCAGGTCCTCTATCTCTTCCCGGGCGCCGGAAACCGCGTCCCTGGCCTTGGCGTAGGAGCGTTCGCGGTTGATGAACTTCATGATCATCTGCTTGTAGTCGTTCATCATGCGTTTGGACTCATCCGCGTTCATGGGGTCGGACTCCAGCATGTACTTCTCAAGCAGGGCCGTCTTCTCATCGAAGTTTCTTTTGCTGGAAGCCTGGCGGGCTTTGCCTTTGAGCAGCATGGCCTCTGTCAGCTGCTTGCCGATGCGCATGATAGGGTTCAAGCTGGACAACGGGTCCTGGAAGATCATGGCAATCTTGTCCCCGCGCAGCTTGTGGAAGTCTTCTTCCTCAATTTTCAGCAGGTCCTGGCCGTCATACAGCATTTCGCCGCCTTCGATGATGGCGTTACCCGCCAGGATGCCAAGGATGCCCTTGCAGGTGACGGATTTGCCGGAGCCGGATTCACCGACGATGGCCAGGGTCTCCCCCTTGTTCAGGTGGAAGGATACGTCACGCACCGCCTGCAGTTTGCCGCCGATGGTGCGGAAAGAGATGCGCAGATTGTTTACTTGCAGTATTTTGTACATTAGTCTTCCACCCCCCGCAGTGAAGGATTAAAGGCATCCCGCAGCCCATTGCCAAAGAGATTAAAGGAAATCATCAACAGGGAAATGAACAGGGACGGGAAGAAAATGATGAAGGGATAGGTGGACAGGAAGTTCTTGCCGTTGGCCAGCATGGTGCCCACGCTGGTCATGGTGGAGGATTCCAGGTTGATGATGCCCAGGTAGGTCATGGAAGATTCTGAGAAGATGACGCCGGGAATGACCAGGATTGAACCGGTGATGATGGTGCCCATGGAGTTGGGGAAGATGTGCTTAAACATCAGCCGGCTGTCGCTGGCGCCCAGGGTCCTGGCCGCAAGGACATACTCCTGTCTCTTGAAGCGGTAAAACTGCATGCGCACCCGGGCAGCCATGCCAATCCATCCTGTCAGGATGAAGGCGAAGAATAAGGCGCCGGCGACCCCTACATGCTTTGCCATGTGCAGCTGGAACAAAGTGGTCGCCACAATGAAGGGGATCCCTGCCAAGATGTCGGAGATGCGCTCCATGGTTAAGTCGATGGCGCCGCCATAGTAGCCTTCAATGGCGCCATAAATGGCACCGATGAACAGGTTGATTGAGGATACCAGGATCGCAAGCATAAACGAGAACCGGGCGCCGGCCGCCAGGCGCGTGAAGATGTCCTGGCCCCGGTCTGTGGTGCCAAAGGGAAAGGACGGTTCAAAGCCGTAGCGGTAATTGAAGTATTGATACTTGCTGACGCGCGCGACATATGACCTGGTGGTACTGGTGCCGGTGACCCGGGCGTAGGCCATGGGTTTTTCCGGGTCATTGTCCTGGGGGATCCGCAGGCTGGTGTAGCTGGTGTCAGTCGGGGTGGTGGTTCTGTAAATCGGCACAAAGTTCCCATCTTTGTCCAGCTGGGGGATGCCTTTGGGGTTCGCTTTGTACCAGATGTTGGCATTGACCTGCTTGGCATCGGTAATGGCCGGATAAATTACCTGAATTCCTGTTTTATCCTGCCAGGCCTGCAAGTCCGCGTATTGAGCGGGCGTGAAGGTCAGGTAAATCATGCCCATCCGGTAGTAGTTGTCCAACTTGATGTCATAAAACCGTGATGTCTTGCTGGCGGTTGAATCAGTATAGGCCGCGCGGTACACTTCCAAAACCGGGTTCATGCCCGTTTCTTCATAAATCCCGCGCAGAATCTGAAAATCCGGGTCATTCAAAGTGACCTTGGATGTGCCATCCATCCCCAAGAAGGCAAGGTACTTGTTCTTTGGCGGCAGCTTGCCATAATTCAAATACATGGTGTCCGTCAGGGAGGTGGTGTAGTTGTTCCGGCCGATGATGGGACCAAAAATCGCGTACAGGAAGAGAATCAAAATGATGATTGAGGCCACCACAGACGCCCTGTTCCGGCTGAACCGCTGCAGAACGTCTCTGAAATAGCTGACTGGCTCGGTCTCCAGTTTTTTATCATGAAGCCTATCCGCGTCATCCACAAAGACAAACTTCTCTTTGGGAATGTTCTGATAAAACTTGTTTTCGCTCATTACTTTTTGCTCCCCATTCTAATTCTGGGATCCACAAAGCCATAGCTTAGGTCAATGATGATCCCGCTGACAAGTCCGACAAGCGTATAAAACGCCGACAGGAGCATGAAGAAATTATAGTCGGGCGGAGAGGCGGTAATTGAACTGACATACAGCGGCCCGACCCCCGGTATGCCAAAAATCTGCTCGATGATCAAAGAGCCGCCGATGATGCCGATGAACTCGCCCAGAATCATCGGGAAGATGGGCACCATGGAATTGCGCAGGGCATGCCGGACAGTGGTTTGTGACCGTGTCAACCCTTTGGTCCGCGCCAGCAGCAAAAACTCGCTGGTCAACACCTCGGTCAATTCAGCGCGGGTGTAGCGCGTCAGCCCGGCCACGATGCCAAATCCGAGGGAGATGATGGCCGGCACCAAAGAAACAAAGGTCTTCCAGGACAGCAGGTCGTTGCCCGGCTCCATCTGGAAGGGAAACCATTTGAGTTTGAAACAGAGAAAGTATTGAACAAGGAAGGCGTATACATAGCTGGGCACAGAGACAAAGATGATGACCGATGTTGATATAAAGTGATCCTGCCATTTGTTCTTCTTGAGCGCCGCGTAAATGCCAAACATCAAGCCCAATGGCACGGCAATAATCATGGTGTAGAAGTTGACAAGCATGGTTGCCGGCATTTTCTCCATGAATTTGGACCAGACATCCTGCCCAAGGTACAGCGTTTCAGACACGCCCCAGTCACCGCCGATGACGGAACGCTGCAGGAAAATGAAGTATTGCTCAATCAGGGGCTTGTTGTATCCCAATGCTTCCCTTCGCATTTCAATGAGCTGCATGTCCTTACCAAATTGAACAGCCGGCTTGATGGGCAGCAGTTTGACTAAAATAAAACACATTGATACTACGATCAATGTGACCATCAACATCAACAGAACACGCTTGATGACATACTTTAGCACTTGTGTCTCCCTCTTCCGCAGCGAGTATGCCGCCTCGTCACGGGGCTTGTTGTGCAAGCCCGGGAGGAGCTCTCCTCCCCCCGGGCTTGTGTTGTGAGAAGTTTAGACTCTTACTTGTAGTTCAGTGTGCCGCCCTGCTCCTGCACATAGGCATCCCAGGCAGCGTCGTCGTAGTTGTAGGTCATGTAGCGCAGGCCGCCGCGGCCCATGGGGAAGATCTGGTCTTCGGTGTAGTACTGGATCTGCATGCTCTTGAGGGCCGCGGAATAGTTGCCCATCAGCGGGATGAAATCATACAGCTGCAGCACGGCGCCTTCAAGGGCACCCAGGACCTTGATGCGGTTGGCGGCTTCATTGGCATCGGTGCTGTAGGGGAAGGACTTGACGGCTGTTTCGTCAGAGCCAACAATTTTCAAGGTGACGGGAGTGCCGTTCATGGCTTCGTACCAGGCATACATGTTGGTCTCATAGGTCACGCCATCCAGCTCGATCTGGATGTCATAGGTCGTCGCGTCAAAGGAGGCGTCATACTGGTAGCTGGGGTTGACGAACACTTCCATCAGGCTGTAGGGATCAAAGGTGGAACCGGTCCAGCCAACACCAAACAGCATGTCGACGTTGTTGTTCTTCAGGGCATCAGAGAAGCCGTTGCCCAGGGTGCCATCGCGGGTGAAGGTCAGCTTGCCTTCCAGCTTGGTGCCCTTCACGGCCTCGGTGTAGTTGTTGACGATGAAGTCATAGCCGTTGTTGTAGAAGGCGGAAGTCAGGTTGGGGGTGCCGATGATGATCTGGACCTCGTCGCCTTCCTTCATCATGCCCTTTTCGATGGCTTCGTCATAGGCCTTGTTGAACAGCTCTCTCGCCATTTCCAGGTTATAGCCGGAAATGCTTTCGATGGCGTCATCAACAGTGGCATACAGCTTGCCTTCGCCGATTTCATCCGTCAGGCCCCAGAAGTCCACAACCACCTGCTTTGCGACATCGGTGTTGCGGTAGAAGATGCCGTTTTCAGGGTCAGCGACAATCTGGCTGGAGTAGATGGCCAGGGCGGGCTGGCTGACAGGGTCAGCGGCCAGGAGGAACTCAGCGCGGTTCATGCCCAGGCTCATCGCCACGCGGAAATCCTTCAGGGTGATAATGGTCTTGTTGACGTTTTCACCGGCGGCTTTCTGGTTGGCTTCCAGGGCGGAGAAGTTGGGGTTGAACACCATGGCGAACACGGAGTCGCCTTCGGAATAATAGGTGAAGTCAGAAGTGCCGTACTCTTCGATGTAGTCCTTGCTCAAGCCAAAGACGTCCAGCTGGCCGTTTAAGAACATCTCAAGACGGGTGGAGGGCTCCATCACCAGGTTGGTGTTGATGCGGTTGGTCTGATAACGGCCTTCGTTCTCGGGCATGTTGAAACCAAACCAGTTGTCATTGCGCTCCACAGTGTAGAGCTTGTCAGACTGGAAGCCTGTCAGTTTGAAGGTGCCCCAGGATTTGGTTGTCTCAACGGAAGTGCCATAGGTGTTGGTGAACACGCCATCGGTTTCCGTGGAGAGCGAATTGTACAGCTCTTCATTCACCAGCCAGGCGGAGGTCAGGGCATAGTGCAGGTTGAAGCCGGTCAGCGGCTTGTCGAGGATCATCACGATGTCATACTCGCCGTCCGCAAAATAGCCAACATCTTCCCAGGCGGTTTCCGGCCAGGTGTACTTGGCTTTCAGCTCGTCCAGCGCCCAGTCCTTGCGGGTGGGTTCGTCAGCCCAGGTGATGTATTCGCCGCCCGCGCCAGTGGTGTAGAACTCATAGAGCTCCTTGATGGTGAGGGGGGACTCAACATAGGCGTCTTCAGCGGCGCCGGTCCAGGCTTTGGTCTCAAAGTCATAGGTGTCGCCAAAGGAATAGCCCCAGTTGACATAGCCCTTGGTGTCGCCCTTGCTCTCCAGCCAGGCATCGACATCCTCAATGCCATCCAGAACCATCAAATCGCGGTAGCTGGTGTCAGCGGGGACGCCCTGCTTGGCATAGCCTTCGGCGTTGGTGATGCGCAGTGAGCTGGAATACAGGGAGTCAGCGCGGTAGTTCTGCGCCTTGGGGTTGAGCAGCAGTTTGGCGGAGTTGACAAAGTTTTCCGCCTTGATGGGGGTGCCGTCTTCCCACTTCAGGTCATCACGGATGGTCAGTTTCCAGGCGCGGCCGGTGGTTTTTTCTTCGGTCACTTCGCCTTCGTCAGAATAGACGAACTCGGTGATGCCCCACTTGTCGCCAATGTACTGGTCGGTCACATCCACCGGGAAATCAACGGCTGCCCACGGAATGATCCTGTAGCCATCCATGGTCTCATTATAATCGAAATTATAAAAGCCGTCGTTGAGGTAGCCCATCAGGTCGCCATCAGTGGCAGTCTGATAGGTAAAGGGGTTCCAGGTGGTCGGGAAAGAGGTCACCGCCACATCGTAGGTATAGGAAGGGGCGGGTTGCTCGGCGATTGCGGTCACGCCCAAGAGCATGCACAATGCCAAAGCGAGGGGTAGGATTTTCTTCATTGCGTCCTCCTTGTTTTTTAATTTAGCCACCACTAGTATATTTTTTCTTGTCATCCAAGTCAAGATTTTATGGCCCTTTTCAAATCTTTTCACAAGGGCATGCCGGACGATTGATGAAGGAACTCTGAACAATTGATGTATTCCTTCATCTTTAAATGTGAGATTGCGGGGTGCGGAATTGAGCATTCCGCTTCAATCAAAGGCTGATTCATGCTACAATAACCAGGCCAAAGCGCAAAGATTCCCTTGTGGAAGCAGATCAATCAAGGAAGGCAGCATGAAGAAGTACATTCTGGCGTTCGCGATCGCCCTAGGGCTCGCGCTGATCGTGTGGATTCCCAACGGCCTGTTCGCGATGCCAGGCACAAAGGAGATGTACCGCATCCTCTCTGACGGCCTCTTTCTGTCAGGCGGCGTGTTGGCCGGCTTTGGCGTCCTGGGCTTGATTGCCGGCAAAAGCCAGCACATGGGGCTGAAGTACCTGGCATACTGGCTTTCCAATGCCTTTTCCAGAAAAGAAGGCAAAGAGCCGCCCATGCGGTATGGCGAATTCCATGCCCGGCATGTGAACACCGGCAGCAGCACACATTTTTTGCTCATCCCAGGCCTGATCTGCCTGGCGCTTGCTGTGCTGTTCATGGTTTTGCACAACCAGCAGGCCGCACCCCCTGCGAAGGTGGGTGAACTACTCGCGCAAACAACCACAATCAATCAAACGGAGGACACCATGAAACAAAACCCCACCTTCACCATCACCCTTGAAAACGGCCAGGTCATGACCGGCGAGCTCTACCCGGAGACCGCCCCGCAAAGCGTGGGCAATTTCATCTCCCTTGCCAACCAGTCCTTTTATGACGGGCTGACCTTCCACCGCGTCATCCCCGGCTTTATGATCCAGGGAGGCTGCCCCTCCGGCACCGGCATGGGCGGCCCTGGCTATGGCATCAAAGGCGAGTTCTCCCAAAACGGCGTCAACAACCCCATCAAGCACACCCGCGGCGTGCTGAGCATGGCGCGCAGCATGAGGATGGATTCGGCCGGCAGCCAATTCTTCATCATGGTGGAAAACGCCCCTCACCTGGATGGGGCCTATGCCGCCTTTGGCAAGATCCTCACAGGGATGGAAGCGGCCGACCAGATTGTGTCCACCAAGCGCGACCGCTCCGACAAACCCCTGGAAGCCCAGGTCATCAAGAACATCCGCGTGGAAACCCATGGTGTGGAATACCCCTTCAACAGGCTGTAAGCAATGCAATTGACAACGATCACCGTCACCGTGGCGGGAAAGAACTACCAGCTGTCCGGCACCGAGGAGGCCGCGCATTTCCAGCGCCTGGCACAGCTGACTGACCGGCGCATCAAGGAAGTTGCCGGCAACAACAACAGCCTGGGCGCGGAAGCCTGCGCGGTTGCCGCGGCCTTGTCCCTGGCGGATGAGCTGGTCAAGGCACAGGCGCTGAATGTGCGCCTTCGCGCGCAGCTTGAGGAACTACAGGACAAAAACGCTGATGAAACATGAACTGCTTGCCCCGGCAGGCAGCCTGGATGCCCTGAAGGCAGCGATTGCCGCCGGCGCCGACGCCATCTACCTGGGCGCTGCCTCCCACGGGGCGCGCGCCTCGGTGGGCTTTGATGATGAAACCCTGCAAGCAGCCATCAAACTTGCCCATTTGTATGGCAGGCGGGTGTATGTCACCGTCAACACCCTAGTCAAGCCCAATGAGATGGAGGGCGTCCGGAACCTGCTTGCCCGCCTGGTTTTACTGCGGGCGGACGCCGTCATCGTGCAGGACCTGGGCCTGGTGCGGCTCATCAAACGTGAGTTTCCGGGCCTGTGCGTCCATGCCAGCACCCAGATGAGCATCCACAACGCCGCTGGTGCCCGCTTTTTGAAAAAGCTGGGCGTTTCACGCGTGGTGCTGGCCCGGGAGTGCGGCCTGGAGGACATTCAACTTACTGCAGGCACCGGCATAGAGACTGAAGTCTTTGTGCATGGCGCGATGTGCGTGTCCGTCAGCGGTCAGTGCCAGTTCTCCTCACAGATTGGAGGACGCAGCGGCAACCGCGGCAAGTGCGCCCAGCCCTGCAGGCTGCAGTATACCTACAAGGACAAAAGCGGCGCCCTGCTGTCTATGCACGACATGAACACCCTGGCCCATCTGCCGGACCTCATTCAAGCGGGAGTGGGCAGCTTCAAAATTGAGGGGCGCTTAAAAAGACCCGAGTATGTTTTTATCGTCACCGCCATCTACCGCAAAGCCCTGGACCGGGCCATCAAAGGCCTGCCCCTTGGGGATTTAGCCGAAGAGGAGAAGGCGCTGGCGCAGATTTTCAGCCGCGGTTTCACCGCCGGCCACATCGCCAGTGAGCAGGACAGCAGCCTGATTGGCCATGAGCGCGTTTCCCACCTTGGCATCCCGCATGGGCAAATCCTCTCCTTCCAGCAGCGGGATGGTTTTGTGCTGGCGCAAGCCAGGATGAACCTGCCGCTCAACAACGGCGATGGGCTGCAAATCCGCGGCAGGGAAGACATTGACCTGATTTACTCGGGCCCGCCCATCCCCATGGGCCAGGTGGCCACGCTGCGGCTGCGCCAGGCGCCGGTGATCGGCGAGCGCGTCTACAGGCTGCAGGACGAAGACCAACTGGAGGCGGCCCGCAGGCAGGCCCAGATCATGCCAGCATTGCCAATTCAGGCGGAACTCACACTGAATGTGGGCGCGCCTGCGCGCTTGTGTGTTGATGCTGGCAAAACTTCTGTGACAGTGGAAGGCGCCGATGTCCAGCCCGCGATGAAACAGCCCCTGGACCGGGAGAGCGCGCGAAAGCAAATCCAGAAAACCGGGGACACACCCTTTGTGTTGAACGGTTTCTCCTACATCAATGACCAGCCTGCCTTCCTGCCCAATGCCGCGCTGAACGCCCTGCGGCGGGAAGCCCTGGAGCAATTGGAGCAAGCGGTGGTTGCGGCGCATGCGCTGCAGGAAACCGCCCCTGCAGCAATGAACCTGGAGGATGTTGAACGGACTGCCGGCCAAGTACAGAAGCTGTACGGCATCATCAACATCGGTGATGATGAGAAGGCTTATCGCAATGCCGGGCTGGAACAGGTCATTTACTACGCGGAGAACTACCGGCAAGGGCAGCTTGAAGGCATTTTAGGTCAGATCACGCCAGGAAGCGTCTTGCTGTTGCCCCGGCAAATCGGGGACCTGGACCTGCAAAGAGTTGTGCAGCTTGCCAATGACAGAAATATCTATCTTATGGCAGACAATATCAGCCAATTAGGACTTGAAAACAGCGGCATCACCCTGTGCGGGGAAGGCATCCCGGTGTGGAATGAGGGCACCCTGCAAATGCTCGCGCGGAAGGGCATCAAAACGGCGGTCCTGTCCCGGGAGCTGTCCGCGAATGAAATCGAGCAATTGCCCAAGGACATCATTGAGTTGGTGCTCCCGGTGTATGGTCGCAACCAGCTGATGCAGCTCAACCACTGCCCGGAGCGGACCCGGTTGGGCCTGAGCAAAAGCAAGACGGGCTGCACCCTGTGCCAGCGCGGGCAGGGCCTCAAGGGCCAGGCGATGGTGGACCGCTACAACTGCGCCTACCCCTTGTCCCCCACCCGTTTTGACCATACCTGCCTGATCGCCCTGCACCACCACAAAGCCCTGCACCTGTCCACCCTGGCGCCCGCGATGAGCTGGCTGATGGACCTGCGGCTGACAGAGAAAGAAGAAGCGCTGGATATCATCCGGCATTATGACGCCTTAAGACAAGGCAGGCCCATTGAGCCAAACATACAAGCCGAACCCGGGCGTTTCCTGGTGGGTGTTGAATAAGCGAACCGAGGGATAGTCATGAACGAAAAAGCACTTCGGACACTGGAATTTCATAAAATTATCCAGATGTTAAGCACGCTCGCTTTGACCGAGCCCGGCCAGAAGCGCTGCGAGGCGCTCAAGCCCTATGACAGGATTGAGCAAGTGGAGCGCGCCCAGCACGAGACGGAGGAAGCGCTGCTGATCCTGCTGCGGCGCGGGGACAGCCCCCTCATCATTTTCAAGGATGTCACCGCCTGGCTTTCCCTGTCCAAAAAAGGGTCCACTCTTCCCCCGCGCGCGCTGCTGGACACCGCTGAAGTGCTGCGCGCCTCCTCATCTGTCAAAAACGCCATTGGCGATGACCCGGACAACCGAACCCCGCAGCTGACCGCGCTGGCCGCCAGGCTGACGCCGCTGCGCCAACTGGAGCGCGCCATCAGCGACGCCCTGATTTCAGAAGAGGAAGTGGCGGACAACGCCAGCCCGGCGCTTGCTGACATCCGGCGGCACATCCGCATCGCCAATGAAAAAATCCGTGACAAACTGCAGGCCCTGGCCCATGGCAGCCAGTCCTCAAAGTACTTGCAGGACAGCCTGATTACCATGCGCAATGGGCGCTATGTCATCCCCGTGCGGCAGGAGTTCCGCAGCCAGGTGCCCGGCCTGGTGCACGACCAGTCCGCCTCCGGCGCCACCTTGTTCATAGAGCCTATGGCGGTGGTGGAAGCGGGCAATGAGCTCAAGGAATGGCAGGCCAAGGAGCGCGCGGAGATTGAGCGCATCCTGGCGGAATTGTCCGCGCGCGTCAGCGATGACGCGGACATCATTGAGGAAAACCTGGACATCCTCATTGAGCTGGATTTCCGCTTCGCAAAAGCCGCCCTGGCGCGGTCCATGCGCGCCATCCGCCCTGTCATCAACAGCCGCGGCTACATCAAGCTGGTGAAGGTGCGCCATCCCTTGATTCCCGATGACAAAGTGGTGCCCTGCGACCTGTGGCTGGGGGACACGTTCACCACGCTGATCATCACCGGCCCCAACACCGGCGGCAAGACCGTCACCTTGAAAACGGTCGGCCTGACCACCCTGATGGCCCTGGCCGGGCTGCACGTACCCGGGCAGCTGGGCACCCAGCTGGCCATGTTTGACAATGTGTTTGCCGACATCGGCGATGAGCAGAGCATTGAGCAATCCCTGTCCACCTTCTCTTCCCACATGAAAAACATCGTCTCCATCCTGGATGAAGCCGAAAACACCGACCTGGTGCTGTTTGATGAGCTGGGCGCGGGGACGGACCCCACCGAGGGCGCGGCCCTGGCGCAAGCCATCCTGCAAAGGATGCTGAAAATGAGCATCCGCTCCGTCGCCACCACCCACTACAGCGAGTTGAAGGCCTTTGCCTTGGCCACGCCGGGCGCTGAAAACGCCAGCGTGGAGTTTGACGTGTCCACCCTGTCCCCTACCTACCGCCTGTCCATCGGCGTGCCCGGCAAATCCAACGCCTTTGACATCTCCAGGCGCCTGGGGCTGTCTGACAGCCTCATCAAGGATGCCCAGCAGCTGCTGTCGCGGGAGACGCTGTTGTTTGAGGACGTCATCGCCAGCGCCCAGACCCAGCGCCAGGCCGCCCAGAAGGAGCGCGAGCAGGCGGAGGCCGCCCATTTGGAGACCCTGCGGTTGAAAAAAGAAGCGGAGAGCCTGAACCAGGAGATGAAGGCGCTGCGGGAAGGCGCGCGCGCCAAGGCGCGGGATGAAGCCCGCCGCATCATTGAAAAGGCCAAGCGTGAAAGCGCCGGGGTGCTGGAAGAACTGCGCACCATGAAGGCCGCGGACCCCAACGCCATCAACCGCTTGAGGAAGCGCATGACCAACCTGCAGGACGAGCTCAGCGGTGGATTGAACCTGGAACAAGGCAGCGATGAGCTGCGGCCGGAGGACATCATGGTGGGCATGGACGTGCAGCTGCTGGTGAATGGCGCCCGGGCCACCGTGCTGTCCCTGCCAGACAGCAAAAACGAGGTACAGGTACAAGCCGGGGTCATCAAGATGCGCGTAGGCGTGGATCAGCTGAAACCCACAGAGAAACCCAAGCAAAGCAGAAAAACTGTCGTGCATTCCTCCACCCAATCCATGGACCGCACGGTCAAAATGGACTGTGACGTGCGCGGCATGGCGCTGGATGAGGCGATGGCCGCGGTGGACAACTACCTGGACACCGCCACGATGGCGGGGCTGAATGAGGTGTTCATCATCCATGGCAAGGGCACGGGCACCTTGCGCGCCGGCCTGCGCGCGCACTTGAACAAGCACCCCCACGTGGCCGCCCAGCGCCCGGGCAAGTATGGCGAGGGCGAAGCCGGGGTGACGGTGGTCACCTTGAAGTAAGCCGGAAAACATTCACGGACTGTTCAAAGATGTGCTGTATACTGGGCATCGAAAACGACTGCTGTACGCGGAAAGTGTGATTGTATGAAACAAGTGATTTTCGTTGTGGATGATGACCAAAACATCGCCAGCCTGATTCGCCTCTACCTTGAGCAGGCGGAATACGAGGTAAAACATTTCGCGCGCGGTGATGAGGCCCTGGCAGCTTTCCGCAGCCTGGAGCCGGATTTGTTGCTGCTGGACATCATGCTGCCGGGCATTGACGGCTGGGACATTTGCCGCGAGGTGCGCAAGACCAGCAAAGTGCCCATCATCATGCTCAGCGCCAAGGAAGAAACCTTTGACAAGGTGAAGAGCCTGGAACTGGGCGCGGATGACTACATCACCAAGCCCTTTGAGCCCAAGGAGATGATCGCCCGCATCAAGGCCGTGCTCCGGCGCAGCGTCAGCGTGGTGAACCCAGAGGAAGCCCTGCGCTTCCCCGGGCTGTCCATCTCCCTGACCAGCTATGAGGTCATTTTTGACGGCCAGCCCACTCCCATGCCCCCCAAGGAGCTGGAACTGCTGCACTTTTTAGCCCTTCATCAAAACCAGGTGTTCACAAGGGAGCAGTTGCTTGAAAAAGTGTGGGGCTTTGATTATTTCGGGGACAGCCGCACAGTGGACGTCCACATCAAGCGCCTGCGCGAGAAATTGCCCGAAAGCGAGCGTTTTGGCTGGAGCATCCGTACCGTCTGGTCGGTGGGGTACAAGTTTGAAATCAAATAAAGCCAATCCCAGCATGCTCTCCCGCCTGCTGGTGATGCTGGTGGCCGTCATTTCATTGGCGGTGCTGTTGATGCTGGCGGTCTTCGCCTTAAGCTCCCGCCAATCGCAGATAGAAAACCGGGTGAACGCCCTGAAGGTGCAAGCCTATGACATCGCCTACCTGGCCTCTGAATCCACGCCCAAGGGGCTGGAGTCCATCTTCAACTTTGGCGGCAACGCCATCCGGCAGATGATGGAGCGCAAGCTGCGCAGCGTATACGAGGACTACTCCGCCTACTGCCTGGTGGTGGACCGCACCGGGCGGGTCACCTCCTATTTTTCGCAGGTACTGGGCCAACACCAGGAGCTGGCCAGTTCATTGGACGCGCAGGACATCACCCGCACCCTGACCCGGGTCTTGCAGGGCGAAGAAGTCATCCTGCAAAGCAACGGCGCCTTGGGCCCGATGTTCACCGTGGCGGTGCCCTGGGTGCAAAACGGGGCTGTGATCGGCGCGGTCTACATCCAGACCGCCGCCCAGAACATCACCGCGTCCTACGAGGAAATCTGGCGGCAAGCGGTCATCGCCGCCCTGTTCACCTTCCTGGTGGCGGCCGCGGTGGCAGTCATCTACACCCGGCGCCTGGTGACGCCGCTGAAGAACATGGCCGCCTCCGCCGGCATGATGGCGCGCGGCCTGCCCGCCCCCCAGGTGGAGGACACCGGGTTTCTGGAAATTGAGGAACTGGCGCTGTCCTTTAATCACATGTCCAGCCAGATACAAAGCACTGAGGAGACGCGCAAAGCCTTCATCGCCAACCTCTCCCACGAGCTGCGCTCCCCCATGACCAGCATCCAGGGCTTTGTGCAGGGTTTGCTGGATGAAACGGTGAAGCCCGAAAACCAGAAGCAGACCCTGCAGATTGTGCTGGACGAGACCAAGCGTTTAAACCACCTGGTATCCGGCCTGCTCACCCTGTCCCGCGCGGAAGCGCCGGAGAATGAGCTGAAAAAAGAAGTGTTCAATGTCTGCGAGCTGGTCCGCCTGGTGCTGATCACCCGCATCAACCAGCTGGAAGAGAAAAACATTCAGGTGGAAACGCGCTTTGAGCCGGAGGAGGCCTATGCCCTGGCCGCCAAGCACCAGATTGAGCAGGTGCTGATCAACCTGCTGGACAACGCCATCCGCTTTACCCCTCAGGACGGCAAGATTACGGTGGCCGTGGAAACGCTGGACAAGAAGACTGTGGCGGTCACCGTCAGCGACAATGGCATCGGCATCACACCGGAGGATGCCACGCGCATCTTTGACCGTTTTTACAAGACGGACCAGGCCCACACCAAGGGCGAAGGCGTCGGCCTGGGCCTGGCCATCTGCAAGGCCATCCTGGAACAGCACGGGCAGACCATTCAGCTGCTGCCGACGCAAAATGGCGCCAGTTTCCAATTTACCTTGGAGAAAGTGACAGAAAAACATGCCAAGCCCCATCCGCCTGAAGGCCCACGCAAAGATTAACTGGGCACTGAATGTCACCGGCATCCTGCCGGACGGCTACCACAGCCTGGACATGGTGGTCCAGCGGATTTCCCTGTGTGATGACATCAGCCTGGAACCGGCGGACGGCCTTCTTCTCACCATTGAAAACGATGACCAGGTGCCCATGGATGAGAGCAACCTGGTCATCAAGGCCGCTAACGCCTTGCGGGCTTATACCGGCGCCACACAAGGCGCGCGCATCCACCTCATCAAGAATATCCCTTCACAAGCTGGCCTTGGCGGTGGAAGCGCGGACGCCGCGGCCGTGCTGCAGGGCTTGAATACCTTGTGGCAGACAGGGCTGCCGCTTGAAGCATTGAGCGGCCTGGGCTTGAAGCTGGGCGCCGATGTGCCCCTGTGCCTGCGGCCCGGCTTGATGCGCGCGAGCGGGAAAGGCGAGCAAATCACAACGTATGATTGCGATGCGCAGCATCATCTGGTGCTTGTACAGCCTGACAGCGGCTTGTCAACCGTGAAAATCTTCCAGGCATATGACCGGCAAACGGACAGCAAGGCCGCAGATGTTCAAAAAGCATTGGCAGCGGTTCAACATGCAAATCTTGAAGAAATCGCAAAGCACTGCCACAACCAGCTGGAAGCCACCGCCACCGCTTTTTTGCCGGACATTGCGAAAGCCAAGAACGACCTGTACGCCTTTGGCGCGGGCTATGCCCAAATGAGCGGCAGCGGGTCCGCGGTGTTTGGGGTTTTTAAATCAAAGGAACAGGCTATGGCGGCACAGGCAGCCCTTGCAAGGCGCTGGCCGGTCTGTGTCTATACGACGACCTGAAGCGCTTATTTGTTCTGCATTTCAACCATAGAAGCACTCCCCTCCATGGCCTGAAGGCTCTGTTTGACAGAAGCGGTGATGGCCTTTTTGATGTCATCCTCTTCAATGCCCAGCGGGACGCTGCCGAGGGACTTGTCGATGAAGGCCTCACTGCCCATCACCGGGGCGAACTTGGGCAGGTCCAGCCCGCCGACTAGGCCTTTTTTCTTGTCCCTGTTCTGAATGAAAATGGTTCCGATTTTGAACATCCACACCGGGATGGTGATGATTCTTTTGTTGGGGCAGCCCATCGCTTCATGGAAGATGCCCAGCATCTCCAGCCAGGTCAGGTTGTAAAACCCAATCGGATAGGCCTGATAGCCTGTGTTGCGTTCCAGGGCGCCGAGGATGGCCTGGCCTACCTGCTTAGCGGTCACCATGGCGGTGCCGCCCGGCGGGAAAAAAGCGAAAGGCCGCATCCCGCGCAACATCACCACCAGGAAGACCCACACCGGCTTGCGCCCGGGCTGGGTGCCGAAGATGTAGGGCAGCTCCAGCACCGCCACATCAAAGCCAGGGCCGGCATGGCTTTTAGCGATTGCCTCCTGTTCCACCCGGCTTTTGATGTAGGGATGATTCTGCTCAAGATTGTGCCGCGGCCAAACCCTGTTGAAATGGCTAAAATAGCTGCCCAGCACCACCACATGGCGCACGCCGGCCGCCTTGGCCAGGGGAAGGATACGTTTGAGCGGCTCGTTGTTGTACTTGCGATAAAAATCCAGCACCGGCGGCACAGTCTTGACGCGCTCATCAACCCCTGTCGCGAAGACCAGGCCCTCACAGCCGACCAACAAGGCTGTCAGTTCTTCATCGCTCAAATCCAGGTAACTGCCAAAGTGGTGCACCATGGAGGATGGAAAGGCCGCGTCCTGGGGCAGCGGCGGCAGGGAGAGGCCGATCACCTGATGCCCCTTGTTTGAAAGCGCCCAGGCGGCCTCACTGACAAGCAGGCCGCTTCCGCCGATAATCAATACCTTCACTGCGTTTCCCCCATCCTTTCATCACAGTCCCAAGCCCATTGTACAACTTTCCCGCAAACAAAAAAACCGGAAGCGCGCGGCTTCCGGCAGGATTATAGATTACTTACAGCTTGCTGACCAGGGCATCCACCACGGTTTGCAGGAACTTGAGGGTTTCTTCCTTGAGCTCGTTCTTGTCATTGAGCAGGGTGGTGACGCTGCCGATGTAGGCTTCCGGCTGCTGGACAGGGCTCATGTGCAGGAAGGTCAGCACCTGGCGCAGGTGGTGGTTGGCGCCAAAGCCGCCAATGGCGCCCGGGGACACGCTGAGGATAGCGAAGGGCTTGCCATTCCACTTGTTCTGCCCATAGGGGCGGGACGCGATGTCCAGGGCATTCTTCAACACCGGGGTGTAGGAACGGTTGTACTCGGGTGTGGCGAAGATAAAGCCGTCAAGGCTTTCAATCTGCTTGCGGAAGGCGGTGTGGCTCTCAGGGGCCGTGGCGACCTCTTCAAAATCCTGGTTGAAGAAGGGCAGATGCGCTATTTCAACAAACTCTGCTTCTACATCCTTGGGGAGCAGCTTGGCTGCAGCCTGGGCGACAATCTTGGTGAAGGAGTCTTTGCGGAGGGAGCCTATGAGGATACCGATTTTCTTGGACATGGTTTCTTTCCTTTCATTTTGCACTCATTTGAGCGACTGTTCATATGATACCCGTTTTGTGCTACAAAAAAACAGGCATGGATCCTTCGTCCATGCCTGTGACTGTATACAATGTGTGAACTACGTTCCCTGGTTGAGCAATTCCTGCAAAGACATCAGATGGGTCAGCAGCAGGGTGCGCAGCTCCAGGATGTTGCCGGTGGAAGTCTGCGCCGCAAGGTCATAACGCTCCAGCACGCTGTAGATGGCCTCAAACGCCTCCTGGGGCACGATGCGCCCGGCTTCGCCGCGGACTGACAGGCTGATGCCGTTGATCTGGTCCATGGCATAGATATGTTGGCGGATTTGCCCCAGTTTCATGGGTGACGTAGAACGGATGTCCCCCGCCATGCGGCTGACCTGCCCAATGGCATCCACCAGGTTGCTGTTGATTTTACTTTCAAACTGCGAGACGGTCTTGCTTTCAAACACATTGGTCCGGATATACAAAAAGCCGAGCACAGCAGTGGCAGCCAGCAGCACGACAAGGGCCAGCATCAACAGCCTTTGCTGTGTCTTGGTGCCATAGCTTTGAAAGGTTGGCTTTTGCCGGAATCGGTAGTTGTTCATCGTACCCCTGCTCCTTAAGATGCCTTATCTTATCATGATTTATTCCATGCGACAAGAACAGGTGTTTTCACAGAATGTTCACCTTCACTTGTAAGGCCCGTGCTATACTGAATCTACGCTTAGTGTTCTGGAGGTTTCATTGATTTTCGCAGACCATGTCAGTCGGTATTACGGGCAGCACCTGGCTGTCAGTGATGTGTCATTCACTGCGGCGGAAGGTGAGGTGGTGGGCTTGCTGGGCCAAAACGGCGCCGGGAAGAGCACCATCATGAACGTCCTGGCCGGCTGCCTCATGCCAAGTGACGGCAGGGTACGCATCAACCAGCATGACCTGATAAATGAACCGCTGCAAGCCAGGCAATCGCTTGGTTACCTGCCGGAAGTGCCCCCGGTGTATCCCGAGTTGACGGTCCATGAGTACCTTGTGTTCTGCTGCCGCATCAAAGAGGTGGTAAGCGCGGACATCAAGGCGCACATCGAGGAGATTATCGCGCTGACAGGGCTGGAAGAGGTGCGGCACAAGCTAATCAGCAAACTGTCAAAGGGCTTTCGCCAACGCGTTGGCCTGGCGCAGGCGCTGTGCGGGGACCCCAAGGTGCTGCTGCTGGACGAGCCCACCGCGGGCTTTGACCCCATGCAGGCTGTCGCCTTCCGCAAGCTGATCCGCAAACTGGCCAAGGGCAGGACCATCCTGTTTTCCACCCACCTGTTGAGTGAAGCCCAGGAAATCTGCGACAGGGTGCTGATCATCCATGAGGGCAAACTGATGCTGGACCACAACAACCGCCAGCAGGAGACCTCCACCCATTACCGCCTGCGGGTGCAGGGGAGCGCCGCCCGCGTTCTGTCCCCCATCCGCCAGCTGCCCTGCGTACGCCGGGCCAGGCTCATCGCAGAAAATACCGATGAAGGCGTCACCCTGCTGATTGAAACAGAGCCCACGGGTGATTTTGCCCGGCAGTTGTTCACCCTGCTGGCCGGGATGAATGCGCCCATTCTGGAACTGACTCCGCTGCAGGACACGCTGGAGGAAATCTTCCTGCGGGTCAGCACGCACACGGACAAACAATGAAAGCTATCTATCAAAAAGAACTCAAATCCTATTTCTATACGCCCACAGGCTGGCTGTTTATCGCCGTGTTTTTGGCGATTGCCAGCTTGGTTTTTTACTTGAACAACCTCCTGCCACGCGGCAGTGACCTGATGCAGTTTTTAGGCATGATGAGCTACGTCTGGATGCTGCTAAGCCCCATATTGGTGATGCGCCTGCTGGCGGGAGAGCGCAGGCAGGCGACGGACAACCTGTTGATGAGCGCGCCGCTGCGCGTCAATTCACTGGTGATTGGCAAGTTTCTGGCGGCCTGTACCGTCATGCTGCTGGCGGTCGCGCTGAGCCTCCTCTACCCCATCCTGCTGTCGTTTTACGCAAAGGTCTATCCCATGGAGGTGCTCACAGGCTACCTGGGCTTCTTGCTGCAGGGCTGCGCCTTTATCGCCCTGGGCATGATGGTGACCAGCAACCTGAAAAACGCGGTCACTGCGGCCGCGGTGGCCTTTGGCGTCAACCTCTTCCTCTGGCTTGCGAGCCTGCTGACCAACAGCGCGTCCATCCCGCAAGCCATCACGAAACCCCTGTCCTTTTTAAGCCTGTACGAACGATTCGTGCCCTTTTTGACCGCACAATTGAGCGTCGCCAACGTCCTGTTTTATATGATGTTTTGCGTGAGCATGCTGGCTGTCACCGTGCTTGTCATGAGCCACGCGAGGAATAAAACGCGATGAAGAACAGGCAGAGGGCGCTCCTGCGCGTCAAACCATTTTTGCTGGCCATCATCATCGTCGCGCTCAGTTTGAGCCTGGTGCTGGCGATGGATACCCTGGAAAAACGGCACGCGCTAAGGATGGATTTTTCCTTCAACAGCGTCACAACCCAAAGCGAGCAGACCAGGGAAATCATGAAAAACCTTGCCCACCCCGTCCACGCTTATGTGCTGTTTACGCCGGGCAATGAGGACCAGGCGTTGCTGGGCTTGTTGAACCGCCTGGCCGCGCAGACGGATCAATTCACCTACTCCGCTGAAAACCTGGTCCAAAACCCCATGCTGGTCAACCGGATGTCCACAGAGCTTGGAGATGACCTGGTCAGCGCGGACTCCCTCGTCCTGACCTGTGAAGCCACAGGGCGCACCCGGGTGCTGAACACCCTCAACTACCTGGAGCAGAGTTTTGACGCGGACAAACAGGCCTTTGTCCTGTCTGGGCTGGCCTATGAAAAGAGCATCGCGGAAGCCTTGCTGTACATCACCCTGGACCAGGTGCCTACCATCGCCCTGCTGACAGGCCATGGGGAGCTGGGCCAGTCAGACACCGAGTACATGGAGTTGTTTTTAACCCAGCACCATTTCGGCATCAAGCGCGTCAACCTCTTAAGCGGCGACAGCCTGTCAAAGGACGACCTGCTGATGATTCTGGCGCCTCAAAAAGACCTGCTGGAGCAGGAGCTCAAAGCGCTGACCGATTTTGCCAGCCAAGGCGGTGCCTTCTTTATCTCCACAGACTACAGCGACCCGGACAGGCTGCCCAATTTTGACGCGCTGTACCGGATGTTTGGCTTTGAACGCAAAAGCGGAATCGTCATCGCTGATGGGGCGGACACCGCGGCCTATATCGACAACCCCTTGTTTTTGACCCCCTATATGAACACCACAGAGCCCACCGCCCCGCTGATTGGCGCCGGCCAGACCCGTTTGCGCCTGCCTGGCGCCCGGGCCCTGGGCATATTGAGCCTGGCGGACAATCCACAAGTGGACCCCTTGCTGACCAGCGGCTATGCCTACATCAAGGATGTCAACCGGGCAAACGAGTCCCTGGCGCGTGAAGAGGGTGATGAGGAAGGGCAGTTTTACCTGGCCCTGCTGTCGGACTACGCCCACAATGACGGGACGCACGCGCGAGCGATGATGATTGGCAACTCTGCCATCCTGGTGGATGCCTGGCTGCATGAGGTCACCTACGGCTCCCAGTTTTTGCTGCACATGGTGAACTATCTAAGCACCAGTGAGCCCATCAACATCAACATCCTGCCCAAGCCCCTTGTCCGGGAACAGCTGTCCATCGCCAAGCCCTGGATCCCTATCCTGCTGATCATCGTCCTGCCCATCCTGGTGGCAGCCCTGGCTGTGCCCCTGCTGTACAGGCGATCCAGGCGCTAAAATGCAGCCGGTACGCAAAAAAACACAAAACAAAAAACTGCGCGCCTTCTTTCTGGTGCCCCTGCTGCTTGCGGTGGGCGCCTTGCTGTTTTTTTTGCTGACCAAGCCTGATGTGGCAAACCAGATGCACCAGCATGACGATGAACCCATCGCCCTGATTCACATCAAACCGGAGGAGTTGCTGTCCTTCACCGTATTCCCCAGAAACAATAAAGCCTTTACCCTTGAGCGAAACGGAGAGACTTTTGCGGTCAAAGGCAACGCGGACTTTCCCCTGGACCAGGACCAGCTGGATTTGATGGTAAAGGACCTGACGGTGCTGACGGTCAATGAGTTGGCGGGCGAAGTGCACCTGGAAGAGGAGCATCTGGCCGAGCTGGGCTTGGGGAAGGCCGCCGCCAGGGTCACAGCGCGCTACGCCGATGACAGCAGCATCACCCTGGTGTTCGGGGACTCCGCTCAGACGGAAATCCCCTCTGACTACATCATGATAGCGGGTGACAACAAGGTGTACACCATCTCCCAGGAGACCAGGGATCATTTCGACAGGAGCCTCGCGTCCCTGCACCCCACCCCGGCCATCAATTTCAATGCCGATCTGGTGACACGGATTGAAATCAGCGGCAGTGAACCCCTGGTCTTGCAGCAGGAGGAAGGCTTGTGGGAGATTCTGTCTCCATTCTCATATCCCGCGGACAAGGAGGCCATCAGCCGCTTGCTGAACAGCATCAGCAAGATGCGCTTTGCCGTGTACGCCGGTGAGGCTGATGATGAAAACAAGGCGCAGTTTGGTTTTAACACAGGCAGCCGCACCGTCACCTTCCACCTGGCCCCCAGCATAATCACAGGCTATGACGAGGAAGGGCTGGCCGTCTCACAAGAGCGGGTGCCGGAGCAGCGCATCACCCTCAGCCTGGGTGACAGAATTGACAACATCGGCCTGTACACCCTGTATGAAGGTGAAATCTATCAGTCGACCAATGCCTCCATGGGGTTTTTAAGTGAACTTTCGCTGTCCGGCCTGCTCTCTCCAAACCCCTTCACCCTGCCCATCAACCGCGTGCAATCCCTGACAGTCAGCAATGGGTCAGAAGAACGTGCTTATCAAATTGAACTGATTGAGAGCGTCCTGCCAAACAATGAAATCGCGAAAGATGAACTGGGCAACACCCTGTATGAGCCGTACATCAGCCTGGATGACCGGGAGGTCAATCAGGAGGACTTTGTGCGCGAGTACCTGCGCCTGATGCAAACGAAGCGAACAGGAAAACTGCCTGAAGATTTTCAGGCAGAACAGAAAGCGGTATTGCGGTATCAGCTTGTAAAGCTTGACGGAAAAGAATTGATTGTTGCCTTTTATCCCTTGGATGCCCTGCATTACGCCATGCAGGTCAACGGCACCTTCGTGGATTACATCACCCGTGCCGCGGTGGACGCAATTGACTTGTAAACTATAGAATGATCCCGCCGCCCAGGCAGACCTCACCCTGATAAAACACGGCGCTTTGCCCCGGGGTCACCGCGCGCTGGGGCGTATCAAACAATAAAGTCCCCTCATCCCCATCAAGTACCAGCTTGGCAGGCTGGTCTTTTTGCCTGTAGCGCACTTTGACCATGATCTCAATCTCCTTCTCCTGCGGGTCATCCCCCACCCAGGTAATCTGATTGAGCTTGGCCTCATGTTGAAACAGACTGGGGTGGTCCTCACCCTGAACCACCTGCAGCACATTGTTTTTCAAATCCTTGCCGCTGACAAACCAGCTGCGGCCATCCCCGCGCCCGCCGATGCCCAGCCCCTTGCGCTGGCCGATGGTGTAGTACATCAACCCCTCATGCCTCCCCATCAGCTCGCCGTCAACAGAGACGATGTCCCCGGGCTGGGTGGGGAGGTAGTTCTTCAAAAATTCCTTGAAGCGCCGCTCACCGATGAAGCAGATGCCGGTGGAGTCCTTTTTCTTGGAAACCGGCAGCCCGGCGTCCATGGCCACTTGCCGCACCTTTTCCTTGGTCATGTCCCCCACCGGGAAAATGGTTTTATTCAGCTGCTGCCGCTTGACCATGTACAGGAAATAGCTCTGCTCCTTGTTGGGGTCACGGCCCTTGAGCAAGCGGCCTTCCGCATCTGTTTTGACAAAGTGGCCGGTCGCCATCTTGTCCGCGCCGATTTTGATCGCGTAGTCCAGGAAGGCCTTGAACTTGATTTCACGGTTGCACAGCACATCCGGGTTTGGTGTGCGCCCCGCCTGATATTCCCGCAGAAAATGCGAAAAGACCCGGTCCTCATATTCCCTGGCGAAATTGACCGAATAATAGGGGATGCCAATCACTTCACAGCTGTCCTGCACATCCTGCCAATCCTGCTGGCTGGTGCAGACACCGTATTCATCCTTCTCTTCCCAGTTGTTCATGAACACGCCCACGACATCAAAGCCCTGCCGTTTCAACAGCAGGGCGCTGACGGCGGAATCCACCCCGCCGGACATGCCCACCACCACGCGGCTCACGGCAGCCCTGCCTCATGCAAGCGCAGGGAGACCTGTTCAAAGACCTGCTGCGCTGTTTCCTGCTTGGTTCCCTTTGAGGAGATGGGCAGGAAGCGCTTGTCCTTCGCAATCATCTCATCAAAGGCGGCCGCCACGGTCTGGTGAAAGGCCTCGCCGGCCAATTCCAACCTGTCCTGCTCACGGGAGTGAGCAAAGCGCTCCAGGCCCATTTGCGGGGTAAGCTTTAGAAACACCGTCAGGTTGGGCATGCAGCCCGCCACCGCGGGGCTGTTGATGGCCTGCACCAGGGCCAGCCCGAGGCCGCGCCCCGCGCCCTGGTAGGCGATGCTGGAGTCCACGAAGCGGTCGGAGATGACCAGCTTGCCCTGCCTCAAGGCGGGCTTGATGACTTGCCGCACATGCTGGGCGCGGGCCGCGGCATACAGCATGGCTTCTGTTAAATTGTCCATGTCGTTGTTGTCACGGTCCAGCAGGATGTCGCGGATCTTTTCCCCCACCTTGGTGCCGCCGGGTTCACGGGTCAATACAACCTCATACCCGCTTTGCTCAAGGCGCTTTGCCAGCAGCCTGGCCTGGGTCGACTTGCCCGAACCGTCATTGCCTTCAAAGCTGATGAAGTAGCCTGGCAGGCTTTCTTTTTGAAGGTTGAGCAATTTGTAGATGTCATCCGCTGATTCAATATACAATTTGGTGCCGCAAGCCTCAAATTCTTCGCGGTGGCCATAGCCATACAGCGCCGCGACGCCGTCCATCCCGGCATGCTGGGCGCCTTTGATGTCTGTCGCCCTGTCGCCAATCATCAAGCCGGGCAGCCTGTCCGGGTTGGCGCGCAGGACCAACTCCCCTTTGCTGGGGTCTTCGTCCGCCTCAGGCCCTGCCACCTTGTCGAAATATTGTAAGAGGTTGAAGGCTTCCAGGATTTTGACGCTGGGCTTGAGCGGCTTGTGGGTGGCTACGCCCAGGTAGTACCCCTTGGTTTTCAACGTGTGCAATAGTTGGCGCACGCCCGGGTAGACCTGGTTTTGCAGGTAGCCGGTGTCCCAGTAGTAATCCCGGTAGATGTCCTGGGCCTTGGCGGCCTGCTGTTCCGTCATACCGCAGTATTCCTGGAAGCTGAACATCAAAGGTGGACCCAAAAACTTGCGCATGACGGCTTCATTGGGAATCCCCCACCGCATCTGCTCCAGCGCGAAGCGGGCGCTTGAGAGGATGCCTTCCTGGGAATCCGTCAGCGTCCCGTCCAGATCAAAGATAATCGCTTGGTGTTTCATGAGTTTCCTACTTGAAAAAATCGGGCATGGGCGCTTTGGCACGCTGCAGCAGGGCGTTTAGGAAGGTGATGGTCGCCTCCTCATTGCCGCTGTTGGCGGCCACAGCCAGCACCAGGTCCCGGTTGTCAATCAACAGGTCTGTCGCGAAGGCATACAGCTCCTTGGCGGGGATGCCAAACTGCAATGCCTCCCCGCTGACCACCGGCTCGCCTTGTTCGTTGGTTTCCACCAGGCGCACCTGTCCGGGCGCCAGGTCAATCCCTTCCGGATCGATGAGGCCTTGTTGGATGTAGTCCTCCAAGGGCACAAATGCGCCCTGGGCGGCAAAGCGTTTGAAATCGCCCGAGGTGAGCATGTAGATGTCCCCCTCGGCGGCAGCGATGTAGGTAACCAGCTGCATGTTGGCGTAGTAATCATTTTCACCGCCGCCGGACATCAACACCACCGCGTTGACCAATTCCTGCTCCGGCACCGCCTGTTTCCAGACCGGCTCCAAAAAGGCGTTCACCGCGTCCTGGTCCGCACCGGAGGCCTGGATGTACACGTCAATGCGCTTGTCCTGGGGCGGGCGGTAGGCCGTTTGGGCGTAGATCAGGTTGGTCAGCCCAAAGGCCAACACAATCAACAGCGCATAGAGCCAGGCATAATACTGCAGGTGGTGGCGAACCTCCGCCCAGGTCAGTTTGGCGCGCAGTTTCATCGCTTACACCACCGGTTTCATGGTGGGGAAGAGCAGGACATCACGGATGGAGGCGTTGTCCGTCAGCAGCATAATCAGGCGATCCACCCCGATGCCGATGCCGCCTGTCGGCGGCAGGCCATATTCCAGGGCGTTCAAATAGTCCTCATCCACAGAGGCGTTCAAGCCGCCAAGCTTCTTGCGTTCCTCTACCTGGCGCTCAAACCGCTGGCGCTGGTCGATGGGGTCGTTGAGTTCCGAGAAGCCATTGGCCAGCTCGCGCCCGGTGATGAACAGCTCAAAGCGCTCCGTCAAGCGGGGGTCGGAGGGCTTGCGCTTGGCCAGGGGGGAAATCTCCACCGGGTAGTCGATGATGAAGGTGGGCTGCACCAGCTTTTCTTCGACGTATTCGTCAAACAGCTCCGCCAGGCAGTCCCCGCGGGTAAAGTGCGGCTCCACATGCACCTTGTGTTCTTTCAAGCACTTGCGGGCGTCTTCGTCGGATTCCCAGGAGAAGAAGTCAATCCCGGATTCCTTCTTGACGGCTTCCGCCATGCTGACGCGCGGCCAGGGGCCGGCAAAGTCGATTTCCTGACCCTGGTAGTTCACCTTGGTGCTGCCATTGGCCGCAAGGGCCGTCTCGCGGATCAGGTTCTCCGCCAGGTCCATGATGTCCTCATAATCGGCATAGGCCTGGTACATCTCAATGGAGGTGAACTCAGGGTTGTGCCGGGTGCTCATCCCCTCGTTGCGGAAGATGCGGCCCAGTTCATACACCCTGTCAAAGCCGCCAACCACCAGGCGCTTTAGGTACAGCTCGGTCTCCACCCGCAGGAACATGTCGATGTCCAGGGTGTTGTGGTGGGTCTTGAATGGCCTGGCGGCAGCGCCGATCTCCAGCGTGTGCAGGATGGGCGTGTCCACTTCCAGGAAACCCTGGGAATTTGCATAGCTGCGGATGGCGTCAATGATGCGGCTGCGCTTGTAAAAGGTTTCGCGCACCTCGGGGGTGACGATCATGTCCAGGTAGCGCTGGCGGTAGCGCAGGTCGGTGTCCTGAAGGCCATGCCACTTGTCCGGCAGGGGCTTGAGGCTCTTGGACAGCAGCACCACTTCTTCCGCGTGCACGCTGGTCTCACCCGTCTGGGTGACAAAGGCCTTGCCCTTGATGCCCAGGATGTCCCCCAGGTCAAAGTTTTTGAACGCCTGGTAGTTGTCCACCCCCAGGTCGTCACGCTTGACATAGACCTGGATGCGCCCGGCGCTGTCCTGGATGTGGGCGAAGGAGGCCTTGCCCATGATGCGGCGGGTCATCATGCGCCCCGCGACCACCACATCCTGGCCGGTCAAAGTATCGATGTGGTCCTTGATCTGCTGGCTGGTGTGGCTGACGGGGTAGGACGTGCGCAGATAGGGGCTTTGGCCCTGGTCTACCAGCTCCTGAAGCTTGGCGCGGCGGATGCCTTCCTGCTCGGTAAAATCCTGGGTGTTCTGAACTTGCTCTGACATGAAGGCTCCTTATTTCTTGTGTTGAATGTCTCTGATTTTCAAGGTGATGATGCCGCCTGGCGCGTTCACCTTGACGGTCTGCCCTTTTTTCTTGCCCAGCAGGGCTGCGCCCATGGGGCTTTCGTTGGAAATGCGGTTGTTGAGCGGGTCTGATTCACGGGCGCCTACGATGGTGTATTCCACCTCTTCGTCCAGCTCCACGTCAAACACGCGCACTGTGGTGCCGAAGTTGACCCGGTCGGTGGCCACCTCGCTGTCGTCGATGACAAGGGCTGTGCGGATGGTGTTCTCCAGGTCCACAATCTCCGCTTCCAGGCGGGATTGCTCATTCTTGGCCTCGTCATACTCCGCGTTTTCAGACAGGTCACCAAAGCCGCGGGCCACCGCGATCTGCTCTGCCACTTCCGCTCGGCGGATGGTGGACAGGTACTGCAGCTTCTCCTCCAGTTTTTTCATGCCCTCTACGGACACGACCGTTTTATTGCTGTGCTCATGCAGGTTGCTCATTGTTTTCGCTCCAATTCCATCAATAATCCAATAAAATGAACCATCGGCTGCCAGTTGGCAGCCGTCACCATACAGGGTGGGTTTCCCTGTCGCAGCAATTATACGAAAAAAAAGCCCTTGATGCAAGCAAAGTCAAGGGTTTTAAGTCTGATTGCGCCTTGTATACAGGCGCTCAGGTGCTGATGGTGACGTTAAAGATATAGCGGTAGATGTAATGCTTGTATTTTTTGTAGAGCCCCGCATGCTGATAGAGGGATTTCAAATTCTGGTACAAGCGCGTTTTGATCTTCAGGCTGCTGCCAAGTTCAAACATGGTGCGCCAGGTCTGCCCGGAATAGGTGCGCTTGTAGTTGTACACCGGTTGGTTGACAAAGGACACTGTTTCAACATGCTTGTAGTACCGCATGTTGAAGTCAAAATCCTCCCCCCAGGTGTAGGAATTGTCAAAGGTGAGCTTGTTTTCGGTGATGATGCGCCTGGCATACAGCTTGTTCCACAGAGCGCTGTAGTAATAGCTGCCCGGGCGGTGGGCCAGCTCATGGCAGAACTCTTCCTTGCCCAGTATGGTGTTTTCCTTGATATAGCCGCGGTCCAGCACCTGGCCGTTGATGAGAATGTTGAAGTGGGCGATCACCATGTCCGACTCATCAGCGCGGATGGCGGACAGCATCTGGCGAAAAGCATCCGGCTGCATGGTGTCATCGCTGTCCACAAAGGCGATGTAGTGCCCCCGCGCGATTTTCAAGCCCGCGTTCCGGGCAGCGCCCGGCCCGGCGTTTTCCTGGGTCAGCACCTTGATGCGGCCGTCTTTCAAGGCAAACTGCCTGCAAAGCGCCAGGGAGTCATCCTTGCTGCCATCGTTGATCAGGATGATTTCCATGCTGGGGATGGCTTGGGATAAAACGCTTTCAAGCGCCGTGGGAAGCACCTGCTGCGCGTTGTACACAGGAATGATGACGCTGAGCAAAGGTTGGTCCACTTGTTTCGCTCCTTGCCAAATAGTTTTTATATTGTATCACAGGGTAAATCGGATGTAAAATCTCTGGCGGTGAAGGCACGATTTCATCATCAACGGCAGGATAAAACTGTGATATAATCTGAGCAGAAATTTCTGGGAGGCGCCGCGATGAGCAAGACAATCAAGACAGACATCAACTACCTGATGGCAGAAACCCTGGGCTATCAATATGGCATCAGCCCCGAAGTGATTAATGACAAAGCCGCGCAGGCAGCACAAGCCCTGAAGGCCGTGCAAAAAGCCCGCGGCACCGGCTGGCTGGGCTGGACCGAGCTGCCCTACAACCAGGATGCCATCGTGGAGGATATTCTACAGACCGCAAAATCCATCAACGAGCGCTTTGAATCCTTTGTGGTGCTGGGCATTGGCGGCAGCGCCCTGGGCCCCATCGCCGTGCACCAGGCGCTCAAGCACCTGCACTACAATGAAGGCACAAAGGCGCAGCGCGGGCACCCCCGTTTTTATGTGGAGGACAACATCGACCCGGAGCGCATGAAAGCGCTGTTGGACGTCATTGACGTAAAAACCACCTGCTTTAACATCATCACCAAGTCCGGCGGCACCGCCGAAACGATGAGCCAGTACCTGATTATCTCCGACCTTTTGAAAAAGGCCGTGGGTGAGACCTGGCATGAGCACATCATCGCCACCACCGACAAAGAAAAAGGCAACCTCATCAAGCTGGCCAAGAAGGAAGGCTTCAAGCTGTTCTTCGTCCCCTCCTCCGTTGGTGGGCGCTTTAGCGAGTTAAGCCCCGTGGGCCTACTGCCGGCTGCAGTCTGCGGCATTGACATCAAGGCCATGCTGCAGGGCGCCAAAGACATGGATGAGCGTTGCAAGAACGAGAACCTCTGGGAGAACCCGGCCCTGCTGCAGGCGGTCATCCAGTATATCGCGATGGAAGAGATGGGCATCAACATCCATGTGATGATGCCCTATGCCGACAGCCTGAAATACATGGCGGACTGGTTCTGCCAGCTGTGGGCGGAGAGCCTGGGCAAGAGCGTCACCCGGCGCGGGATGGCCGTCAACGTAGGCCAGACGCCGGTGAAGTCCCTGGGCGTGACCGACCAGCACAGCCAGCTGCAGCTGTACACCGAAGGCCCTTATGACAAGGTGGTCACCTTCCTGCGTGTGGAAGATTTCCGTGTCAAGCAGGGCATTCCCCATGGCTGTGAGGACTTCCCGGATGTGGCCTTCCTGGGCGGCAAGAGCCTGAACGCCCTGATTGAAGCGGAATACCAGGGCACCCGCTACGCCCTGCTGCGCTCCGGCCGCATGAGCCAGACCATCACCTTCCCCAAGGTGGATGAGCACACCATCGGGCAGTTTATCTACCTGTTTGAGATGGCCACCGCCTACACGGGCGAACTGCTGGACATTGACGCTTTCAACCAGCCCGGCGTTGAGGAGAGCAAAATCGCCTCCTATGCCGTGCTGGGCAACACGGGTGAAAAATACCTAAGCAAGCAAAAGGAAATGGCTTCCTTGCCGGAAGCCAAATCCGAGTACATCATTTAATCAATTCTATGGATTGAAGGCAGGCGCGATAGCGCCTGTTTTTTTATCGCAGGAATGCCAACGCGTAGGCCGCAAAAAAGGTGGAACCCCTGGCCAGCATGTCCTCATCGATGTCAAACTTCGGGTGGTGGTGGTGATACACCAGGCCTTTCTCCTGATTGCGGATGCCGATAAAGCACATGAAGCCCGGGAAGGCGGCCAGAAACTCCCCAAAGTTTTCAGAGGCCATCAGGGGCGGCATCTCCCCCAGTTCCAGGATGCCGGTTTTCCTGATGACTTCTTGCGCAAGGGCAATGGGCGCGTGAGCGTTGAACACCATGGGGACACCGGCCAGAAACTCCACCCTGCCTGCCGCCCCAAAGGCCGCGGCGGTGTTCTCCACCATGCTTTGAAGCGCTTCCTTCGCCCGCTTCCTGCTTTCATTGGAAAAAGTTCTGATACCGCCAAACGCGCTGGCTGCCTGCGAGAAGATGTTGCCCTGGGTGCCCCCTTCAATATTGCCGACATGAACCACGCAAGGTTCCAGCGCCGTGATGACGTTGGCGGGGATGGACGCTGCATTCAGTACAATCTGACACAGGGGCTTGATGGGGTCAAGGCACAGGTCCGGCCGGGAAGCGTGGCCGCCTTTGCCGTCCACGGTGATTTTGAAGTAATCACAGCCGGACATCCTCGCGCCTTCCTCCAGCGAAATCAGGCCGCTGTCCAATTCCGCCCAGAGATGGGCCGCGATGGCGCTGTCCACCCCGCCCTGCTCTTGCAGATAGTTTACAATCGTTTTTGCGCCGCCGCCTACTTCCTCCGCGGACTGGAAGCAGAAGTACACCGTGCCTTGCAGTTCATCCTGCTGTTGTTTCAGCATGGCGGCCGCGCCCAGCAGCATGGCGGTATGCCCATCATGGCCGCAGGCGTGCATCACCCCAGGCACTTTTGACTGAAAGGGCAGCCCCGTTTCCTCCATCACGGGCAGGGCGTCCATGTCCGCGCGGATGGCCAGGGATTTCGTCGCACTTCCGGTCTTTTTCCCTGCCAGTATGCCAACGACACAGTTTTCCTCCAGCTGGACAGAGGGAATGCCCAGCCGCTCCAACTCACGGCACACCAGGGCAGACGTTCTTGTCTCCTGGAAGGGCAATTCCGGGTTTGTGTGGAGCTCCCGCCGGATATCAACAATCCAGTCCGCGTGCTCTTGCATGCTTTGCTTGTAGTCCATCGTTCACCTCAAAAATTGAAAAGGAATTGCCAGGCGGCATGACGCACGCCTGGCAATTCTTTTAGTAGATTTGATTAGTTCTCAAAGGCGTAGCGGACAATCGGGTTGCGCGCCGCTGTGACCTCATCCGGCCTTGAAATGGGCGTGGTAATCGGGCACAGGTGCAGGCTCTCCGGGTCGTCCTGGATTTGCTTCTTGATGGCCTTGAAAGCCTTGGCCGCGTCGTCCAGGGTTTCGCGGTTCTCGGTTTCTGTCGGTTCCACCATCAGCGCTTCGTGGACGATCAGGGGGAAGTACATTGTCGGCGGGTGCATGCCGTAGTCCAGCAGGCACTTGGCGACATCCAGTGCCGAGACGCCGGTTTCCTTCTTGATCTTTTCAAGGGTCAGCACAAACTCATGCATGCAGATGCGGTCATAAGCCAGCGGGTAGTCGTCCTTGATCTGGTGCATGAGGTAATTGGCGTTGAGCACGGCCATCCCGCTGGCTTGGGGCAGGCCTTCCTTACCCAAAGTCAGGATGTAGGTCAGCGCGCGCGCCACCACCAGGAAGTTGCCATAAAAGGCGCGGACCTGGCCGACGCTGTGCTCCAGGCGCTCATCCCCCATGTGGCTGTGGGGCAAGAAATCCTTCAACAGGTTCTTGCAGCCAACAGGACCGGCGCCGGGGCCGCCGCCGCCGTGCGGGGTGGAGAAGGTCTTGTGCAGGTTCAAGTGGATGACATCAAAGCCCATGTCGCCGGGGCGCACCCAGCCCATGATGGCGTTGAGGTTGGCGCCGTCGTAGTAGTTGAGGCCGCCCGCTTCGTGCACCAGGCGGGTGATCTCCAGGATGTTCTTGTCAAAGATGCCCACGGTGTTGGGGTTGGTCAGCATGAGGCCGGCCACGGTGTCATCCAGGGCAGCTTTCAAGGCTGTGAGGTCCACGCAGCCTTCCTCATCAGAGGGGATGTGGGTCACGGTGAAGCCCACCATGGCGGCGCTGGCCGGGTTGGTGCCATGGGCGGAGTCGGGCACCAGCACGCGGGTGCGCTTCAGGTCGCCTCTTTGCTCGTGGTACTTCTTCATCAGCAGCAGGCCCACATACTCACCATGGGCGCCGGCGGCGGGCTGGAAGGTCATGTCGTCCATGCCGGTGATTTCACACAGCAGCTTGCGCGCGGTGTCCAGCACCTCATGGCAGCCTACCGCGGTGTCCCTGGGCTGCAGCGGGTGCATCCTGGCAAAGCCCGGCAACGCCGCCACCGCTTCATTGACGCGGGGGTTGTACTTCATGGTGCAGGAACCCAGGGGGTAAAAGCCGTTGTTGACGCCAAAAGCCTGCTTGGCCAACTGGGTGTAGTGCCGCCCGATGGCGACCTCGCTCATCTCCGGCAGCCGGGGCTGCTCCGTGCGTGCGAAAGCCTTGGGGAGTTCCTTTTTGGGGAAGCTGCTCTTTGGCATCTGGAAAGTCCGGCGTCCGGGAACGCTGCGTTCGAAAATCAGTTTCATTGCCCGCACACCTCCTTGATGACATTGATGACTTCGTCGATTGCAAGCTTGTCCATCTTCTCGGTGACACACCACAGCAGGTGGTTGTCCACCGTCAGGCCGCAGAGGATGCCGCGCTTCGCCATTTCCTTTTCAAAGGCATGGACATCCATGGGGCAGTTCGTCAAAAACTCGTTGAAGAACTCCGCCTTGTGAACGCGGTCAAAGCCCTTGAGCTTGCTCAGTTCGTCCGCGAAGTAGTGTGCGCCTTCGTAGCACAGCTGGGCGACTTCTGAAAGCCCCGCGGGCCCCATGGCCGCCAGGTAGACGGCTGCCGTCATCGCGCACAGCGCCTGGTTGGTGCAGACGTTGCTGGAGGCCTTCTCACGGCGGATGTGCTGCTCGCGCGCCTGCAGGGTCAGCACAAAGGCGCGGCGGCCTTTGCTGTCCTTGGTTTCCCCGGCGATGCGGCCGGGCAGCATGCGCATCATGTCCTTCTTGGCGGTCATGATGCCCAGGTAGGGGCCGCCCCAGCTCATCGGGATGCCCAGGGACTGGCCTTCAGCCACGGCGATGTCAAAACCCTGCTCAGCGGGTGTTTTGCAAATTCCTAAGGAAATCGGATAAAAGCCCATCACGGCCTTGGCGCCGGCATCGTGGGCCAATTTGGCCACTGTTTCTGCTTCTTCAAACAAGCCGAAGAAGTTGGGCTGCTGCAGGTAGACACAGGCGGTGTCCTGGGGCAGGTTTTCAAGCGCCGCCAGGTCCAGCAGGCCATCCTTTTGGGGGATTTCCTCAAAGGCTACATCGCGCCCCCAGCAGTAGGTCTTGATGGTCTGGATGACTTCAGGATGCGCGGTGGAAGCCACATAGATTTTGGAGCGGGAACGTGTCTGGGTCATCATGACGGCTTCCGCCGCGGCGGAAGCGCCATCATACACCGAGGCGTTGCTGACGTCCATACCGGTCAGCTCGCACATCATGGTCTGGTACTCAAATATGGACTGCAGCACGCCCTGGCTGATTTCAGCCTGGTAGGGTGTGTAGGTGGTGACAAACTCCTCTTTGGAGGTCACGGTGCTGACGATGGCCGGGATGTAATGGTCGTAGGAACCGGCGCCGCGCAGCACGGTCGAAAACACCTTGTTTTTAGACGCGATGCGTTCCATCTTAGCGCGCACCACCATCTCAGCCAGGCCTTTAGGGATGTTGACGGAGTCATCCAGCAGCACAGAGGCAGGAACATCGCCGGTATACAGGTCGCGCAGGCTGTTCAGGCCAATCGCTTCCAGCATTTCCTGCTGCTCCTGACGGGTGCTTGGAAGGTAGCTTCCCATTTACGCCTCCTTGCTAATCAGCTCTTCGTACTGCTCCGCGCTCAGGAGGCTGTCCAGGCCGCTGACATCCTTCGCCTTGATGATCCAGGCATCATAGGCGTTTTGGTTGATCAGTTCCGGCGCGTCCAGCAGAGCTTCGTTGACCTCAGTGATGACGCCGTTGACAGGGCTGATGATGTCGCTGGCGGCTTTAACGCTTTCTACTTCGGCAAAAGCTTCGTCATGGGTAATTTCATCCCCCACGTTGGGCAGGTTGATGAACACCAGGTCACCCAGTTCCTTCTGGGCAAAGTCCGTGATGCCGATGACCACCTGGTCGCCTTCGGTCTTGACCCACTCATGGGACGCGGAGTACTTCAAATTCTTGGGCAGGTTCATGGTATCCTCCTTATATTTCAATCAATTAGGAACGTTCGTAAAACGGCAGCGGCACCACCTTGGCCTTCAGGCGCCTGCCGCGCACGTCAATCTCAAGCTCAGTATCAATATCCACGTACTGCTTTTGTACCATGCCCATGGCGCTGGCTTTGTTGGTGTAGGGCAGCAGGGTACCGCTGGTGGTCTCCCCCACTTTTTCCCCATCCTTATAGATGTCGCAATGTTCCCTTGCGATGCCGCGGTCGGTGACCACCAGGCCCACGCGGACGCGCTGCGGGTCGCCCAGCTTCTGCAGGGCGGCCTTGCCGATGAAGGCTTCCTTGTCCATCTTGACAAAGGGATCCAGCCCGGCTTCAAAGGGAGTAATGTCATCAGACATCTCATGGCCGTACAGGGGCATGCCCGCTTCCAGGCGCAGGGTGTCCCGGGCGCCCAGGCCGCAGGGAATGAGGCCCTCATCCTTGCCGGCGTCCAGCAGGGCTTTGGCCAATTCCACCGCCTTGTCCGGCGCGCAGTACAACTCAAAGCCCAGCTCGCCCGTATAGCCCGTGCGGGACACCAGGCAGGGGATGCCGGCGACAGGCAGGTCACGGACGAAGCTGTAGTATTTTGTCGGCAATTTGGATTCATCAGCCAGCTTGGACAGCACCGCTTTGGCCTTGGGGCCTTGCAGCGCCAGCTGGGCATACTGGTCGGACAGGTCCTTGATCTCCACCTCGCCTTTTTGGTGGCTGGTGAACCAGGCATAGTCCTTGTCTTTGTTGGCGGCGTTGGGCACCAGGAAGTATTCATCCTCCGCGAACTTGTACACGATGAGGTCGTCCACGATGCCGCCTTCCTCATTGAGGATGGGGCTGTAGCGCACACGGCCGACTTCCAGGTTGGTGAAATCGTTGCTCAGCAGGTTTTGCAGGTTGCTTAGCGCGTCAGGACCCTTGAACAGGATTTCACCCATGTGCGACACGTCAAACAAGCCGCAGGCCGTGCGCACCGCCATGTGTTCCTTGATCAGGCCCGTCTCGTACTGCACCGGCAGCAGGTAGCCGCCAAAGGGTACGATTTTCCCGCCGAGGGAGAGGTGTAAGTCATACAGGGGCGTTTTCTTTTCCATGGAACCCTCCTTATGGTCAAAGGCATGCGATACCGCATGCCTCTGTCTGTTTACCATCAAGATTCCCCCTGCAAGCGGGGTTGCTTGTTAGGTGCATCGCTGCTTTCCAGAGCCTCGTCCCAATCCGGTCTTTTTACCTGAGAGTTTATGCATTCCCCTTCGGCGCCGCCAAACAAGCAGTCTCTCCCGGATTGATCAACCGATTGTATTTACTTCTTCACGCTGCGGCGCAGGTAGGCCGGAACGCCCAGGTCATCCTTTTCAGCCTGCGGCGCGGCTTGCTGCTGCGGCTGCTGATAGGGAGACTGCTGGGGCGCCTGGTACTGCGGCGCCTGTTGCACGTAGGGGTAGGGCTGCTGCTGTTGCTGGGGGAAGCCCGGCATGCCAGTCTGCGGCATGTTCACCGGGGGCATCTGGGGCGCTGGACGGCTGGCACCCGGGAAGAAGGAGGATTCCTGGTTTTCATAGAAGTTTTGCACATTGGGGGCTTCAAAACCGGTTGTCTCCTGCTTTTCAAGCGCCTGGCGATGTTCATAGGGGTTCATCGCGGCGGTTGCGCTGCCATAGGGCACGGAGGCCTTGAAGGGCTTTTTCTTGGATTCGCGGGTCGGGAAAGCGCTCTTTTCAAAGCCGGTGGCGATGACGGTGATGTGGATTTCATCCTTGAGGGCGGGATCAATACCGGCGCCGAAGATGATGTTGGCTTCGCTGTCCGCGCTCTCCTGCACCAGGCGGGCAGCCTCGTTGATTTCCAGGATGCCGATGTCCTCAGACCCGGTGATGTTGATCAGCAGGGCGCGGGCGCCGTCAATCTTGGTCTCCAGCAGCGGGCTGGCGATGGCGGCTTTGGCGGCTTCGCTGGTGCGGTTCTCGCCTTTGCCAACGCCAATGCCGATGTGGGCCATGCCGCCTGATTCCATCACGGTCTTTACGTCCGCAAAGTCCAGGTTGATGAGGGCGGGCAGGGCGATGAGGTCGGAGATGCCCTGGATGCCCTGGCGCAGGACATCGTCAGCCACGCGGAAAGCCTCCAGCATGGAGGTGCCGCGCGCGACCACTTCAAGCAGCCGGTCATTGGGGATGACCACCAGGGTGTCCACATATTGCTTAAGCTCGTTGATGCCGGTTTCGGCGTTGCGCATGCGCTGCTTGCCCTCAAACTGGAAGGGCTTGGTGACCACGGCGATGGTGAGGCAGTTGAGGTCGCGGGCGATGTCCGCCACGATGGGGGCCGCGCCGGTACCCGTGCCGCCGCCCATGCCGGCGGTGACAAAAACCAGGTCCGCGCCCTTTAACTGCTGCGCGATTTCCTCACGGCTTTCTTCCGCCGCGCGCTTGCCGATCTCCGGCACCGCGCCGGCGCCGAGGCCCTTGGTCAGCTTTTCGCCAATCTGGATCTTCTTGTCCGCGCGGGAATTGGTCAGGGCCTGCCTGTCGGTGTTGACGGCGATGAACTCGACGCCCTTCAGACCGGCGTCCACCATGCGGTTGACCGCGTTGGCGCCGCCGCCGCCGCAGCCGACGACCTTGATTGACGCGAAATTGTTGGAAACTTCAGGCTCCACTTGCTTGATTTGCATGGATTGGCCCCCTTTTGATGAATGTGTCTTAGCCACTGATGAGGCTGCGGAAAAAGCCCTTGATGCCCGATTGATTGGCAGAGGCTGTGTTCTTGGTGTCGATAATCAGGTCCAGCAACCCTAAAGAACTGGAGTAGATGGCGCTGGACAGTTTGACGGCCTTGCGGGGCAGCTCGCGCACGGGGCGCTCCATCTTTTCAGACAGGTATTCGCGCCCGCCCTTGTTGATGGACAGGCCGCCGCCGGTTAAGTACACAGGGGACCAATTGCCCAGGCGCACGCCGGATTCCTTCACAGCGGCGATGATGGCATCGCAGATTTCATCCGCGCGCGGCAGCAGGATTTCTGAAACCTTGTCACGGGTGAAGGTCTGCGTGGCGCCGTTTGAGAGCAGCACGTCAAAGCTGGTCTTGGTGCTGCCCGGGCCAAACTCGAAGCTGCGCTTGATTTGCTCGGCGCTTTCCAGCGGCACTTCCAGCCCGTAGGCCAGGTCCGCCGCGATGTGGCCGCCTCCCAGGGGCAGGGTTTTGTGGAAGATGATGGCATCGCCTTCCACCGCCATGATGTCGGTGTTGAGGTAACCGATGTCAATCAGCAAGGCCGTGCGGTCACGGTCTGTTTCGGAGATGAAGAGCATGGCCTCGCCCATGGGGGTGGAGAAAAAGCCGGCCGCAGTCTTGCCCACCGCCAGGAGGCGCTGGGTGATGTCCTCGATGAAGAAGCGGTCCGCCACCACGTAGGAAATCAACGCGCGCAATTCATTGCCGTGCTGGTTGAGCGGTTCCAGCGTTTTCTTGCCGTCATCCACCACAAACCAGGCCGGGCTGCGGTGAATGGGTGTGCCGGGAATGCCCTGCACCTGCTCATCCGCCAGGGCGAACAGCGCCGAGATGTCACGGCTGGAGACATGCGGGTCAGCGCCTTGCAAGTCCACCTTGACTTCAAAGGAATATACTTTTGAAAACTGTCCGGGCACACCGGCAAACACGGATTTGACCGAGGCACGGGCCTGCTCTTCCGCGGTCGCGATGGCGGTGGCCAGGGCCTCGTTCACCGCCGCGCCGTTGTTCCACCGCGCGTTGGCATAGCCGTCATATGGCGTGGTGCCGGCACCAATAATATCACAGCGCTGGCGCGCGCTGACTTCAGCGATCAGTGCAACGATCTTGCTGGTACCAAAATCTATAACGCTGATGGTGCTCCTCATCGCAAATCACTCCATTTCTCGGGCATTTCCCAGAAAATAAAATCCAGTTGCCGGTAAAAGGACAGCAAAATGAATCTTCGTCCGGCTTATTGTAACTGTTTTGTGATATGGTTGCAAGTCTTTTCAAGCCTTTTGGCATTTTCACAGCCTGTAAGAGCCGCATTATTCAAGTGGATGTAACAAATCAATTGGTTTATGCGCCGTTTTGCTGCGCGGCCAGGTAGGTGGCTTCACCCGGAAGGGTGGCTTCGATGATGCCGCCGGTCATCAAACGCCTGCGCAGTTCCCCCACGACGGAGGTCACTGTGCCCACCTTGGCATGCAGGTATTCGCTGCTGCCCAGGTTGACGGTGTAGCCGTCCCGTGTCTGCAATGACAGGTTGAGGCTTTGAGAGACATCGATGCTGACAACCTGGCTGTCAAAGCCCCAGGTTTGCAGTTCATGAAACAGGGCGACCAGCACTTCCGCCTGGCTGGGGTCCGTGCTGCTGGGGAAAGTGCCGGGGGCCTGCTGCCCCCAGACGGACAGGCCCTGAACCTGAATCAAACCCTCTCCGTCTTTCAGTTCCCGTGTCTGTTCCAGCACCATGCCATCCTGCGCCAGCACATAGCCCAGGCCCAGGTGGGTGAAAAAGGCGAAGGGCTTGCGCTCCTGCAATTTGAGGATGACCGTGTTGGGGAAGATCTTGGTCATGGATTCAAACACCAGGTAACGGTTCTTGTTGATTCCCTCGCGCACCTTGTCCTCGCTGAGGGTGAAATAAAACGGACTTTGGTCTAATCCGGCGTTGCTGGCCGCGGTCTGCCAGGGGATGTTCACCAGGCCCTGCACATTGACGTTGCGGATGGTGAACACCTGGAAGCGCAGAACCATCAAAATGCCGATGGCCAGCAGCACGCCGACAATGATCTTGGGCAGGCGCGCGTAGGGCTGCAGCTCCGCTTCCGCCTCCTCAAACTGCTGGTCCATGCCCTGGTACTGCTGCGGTTCCTGCCCTTGTGCCCAGTCTTCCTGAAAGCCCGGCTGGTGCGCGGGCGCGTTGGGATAGCCCGCTTGCGGCTGCATCGGTTGTCTTTGGCTGGTGTCCGGCGGGCGCGGCGGTGGCTGCATATCAGTCTCCCTTTGGGTTCAACAAGAGGACCAGGTGCTTGAACGCCTTTCCCCTTTGCTCATAGTCATGAAACATATCAAAGGAGGCGCAGGCTGGTGAAAACAGGACATTGCCGGGGGCCTTGGCCAGTGACTGCGCAAGGAGCACGGCGTCCTCCAGGCTAGCCACCAGCGTCGTGTGCAGATAGTTGGCTTCAGTCAAGGCGTCCTTGATTTTTTGTGCGGTCTGCCCAAAGAGAACCACATGGCCGATCTTGCCGGAGTTTGCCACCGCGTCCGCCAGGGACGCGAAGGGAATCTGCTTGTCATAGCCCCCGGCAATCAGGACAGTGCTCTGTGTCATGGACTGGATGGCCTTGATGGTGGAGTCAGGGTTGGTGCCCTTGGAATCATTCAGCCAGCGCACCCGGTCCAGTTCGCGCACGAATTCGATGCGGTGCTCCACCCCGGCGAAAACCCGCAGCGCATAGGAAATGACAGGCAGCGGAATATCCAGGCTGTGGGCCACCGCGATGGCCGCCAGCGCGTTTTCCACATTGTGCTGCCCGGGAATCTTCAGATCATGCCGGCCGCAGATGAGCTTGTCTTCTCCCTGGTCCCGCCAGAACAGTTGATCATCATGGCAGACAGCGCCATGCGTGACCCCGCCCGACAGGGAAAACCAGACGACCTTGGCCTTTGTGTCCCTGGCCATTGCCGCAGCCTGGGCGTCATCGTGGTTAAGGATGGTGTAGTCCTGCCCCGTCTGGTTGATAAACAGCGCTTTCTTGAGGTTGATGTAGGTTTCCATATCGTGGTGCCTGTCCAGGTGGTCCGGCGCGATGTTGAGCATGGCCGCGGCCAGGGGGTGAAAGCCATCCACCGTTTCCAGCTGGAAGCTGGACACCTCGGCAATCAATAAATCTTCCTTTTTGGCGCGCAGCACAGCGGCGGACAGCGGGAAGCCGATGTTGCCAGCGACATGCACCACCCGCCCGGCCTGGCTGAAGATTTCACCCAGCAGGGAAACGGTGGTCGTCTTGCCATTGGTGCCGCTGACGGCGATGATGTCCTGCGTGGCACAGGAGGCCGCGAAGGCCAGCTCCCCATAGACCGGCTTGCCCATCTCCCTGGCCAGGTTCAAAACCGGCGCGTCAATGGGAATCCCCGGGCTGATGACCAGAAAATCAACGCGCTGCAAGAGCGCGTCCGCAGGCTTGCCAAAGAGCAGCTCACAAGCAGGCGCTTGCAGGGCTTCCGGCAGGGCCGGGAAGTTTTCTCTGGGCTTGCTGTCATTGAGCAATACCTTGGCACCCAAAGCCAACAGCAATTCTGCGGCCGCCAGGCCGGAGCGCGCGGCGCCGATGACCAGGGCGGTTTTCCCGGCATACTGCTGGATGGCGTGGTCTGAAAGCGCTGGTTTGCTTTGCATGGCGTACTCCTTAAGGAGCGATGGGGATGACCGCCAGCGCCGCCAGCACCGACAGCGCCATCACCGTCAGCAGGTAGCGCCTCGCGATGGTGTTCTCACTCCACCCGCTCATCTCAAAATGGTGGTGGATTGGGGACATCTTGATTAACCGCTTGCCGCCGGTGAGTTTGAAATACACGCGCTGGGCGATGACGGAAACAGAGGACATAATCATCGTAAAGCACAGCGGCAGCAGCCATAGCTGCAAGCGCAGCACCATGGCGGCCCCGGTCAGCAGCCCGCCGATGAACATGGAGCCGGTGTCCCCCATAATGATTTTGGCGGGGTGCTGGTTGTAATGCAAAAAGCCGAGGCTGGCTCCCGCCAAAGCGAAGCAGACATAGGCGATGGCCGGGTCGGATACGCTGCCGCCACGGATAACCAAGGCCAGCGCGCCCAAAGCCGCGCTACCCACCGCGGTGACTGTGCCCATCAGGCCATCCACGCCGTCTTGCAGGTTGGCGGAGTTGGTCATGAAGACATACAGCAGGGTCATCAGCGGCACATAGGCGTAGCCCAGTTCCCAGGTGGCCTTGGTGAAAGGCAGGTGGATGGCAGTGCCCACCAGGTTCGCGGTGATCAGGGCAAAGATAAAACCGACCAAAGTCTGTCCAATCAATTTGTACCGGGGCTTGAGCCCTTCATGGTGGTGCTGGACATCCTTGATGAAGTCGTCCGCAAAGCCGATGCCCAGGCCGCCAAGCGCGGCAATCATCAACAGCAGCACGAGGTTGGAAGAGCCCGCGACCTGGCTGATGATGAGGGAGGCGATCACTACCGCGAGCGCGATGACCAGGCCGCCCATGTTTGGGGGCTTTTCCTTCTTCTTTTTAAAGGAATCCGGGCCCAGCTCATAACCAGGCTGAATCATGCCCCGCTCCTTCATAAAACGGATGAAGCCGGGCATCAAAAGAAGCACGATGACCAGCGCGATGACCGCGCTTAACAACTCAAGCATCACTGTGTTCCTTGCTGCCCATTTCAACCAGCAGCTGGGCCACGATGACCTTCTCATCAAAGGGGCGCTTGACGCCTTCAATTTCCTGATAGGTTTCATGCCCCTTGCCGGCCAGCAGCACCACATCCCCGCTTTGTGCCTGCTGCAGCGCGTGCCGGATGGCTTCGCGGCGGTTTTCAATCACGGTGTACAGCCCGCCGGTTGGCTTGATGCCTTCTTCAATGGCGTGAAGGATTTCATGGGGGTCTTCCGCGCGCGGGTTGTCGCTGGTGAGGATGGAAAAATCCGCCATACGCCCGGCGATGGCGCCCATCAGGGGGCGTTTGCCCTGGTCACGGTCCCCGCCGCAGCCAAAGACCACAATCAGCCGGCCTTTGATGAATTCCCGCACCGCGGTCAGGATGTTTTCCAGGGAGTCCGGCGAATGGGAGTAATCCAGGATGACCTTGTACTCCGTGTGGGTGTCCAGCACTTCGGCGCGCCCGGGGACGCTGGTGACACTCTCCAAGGCTTTGGTGATAATCTCCGGCTCCACGCCGATAATCAGGCCGATGCCCGCCGCGGCGATGGCGTTGTAGATGTTGAACATGCCCATCAACTTCAGCCGCACCGGGTAATAGCGGTCATTCCACAGGCTTAGCATGAAGGCGACCCCGCCTTCCTCAATATGGATGTCCCGAGCGAACAAGTCGGCGTTGGTGCAGATGGCATAGCTGATCTTGGGCATCTGCAATTCGCCGCTCAAGCGGGATACCCAGGGGTCATCCAGGGAAACAACGGCGTTTTTGACGCTGCCGTTCATAAAGAAGGCGCGCTTGGCCTGGAAGTAGTTCTCCATGCCGCCAAAGAAATCCAGGTGGTCCTGGGAGAGGTTGGTGAAGCAGCCCGCTTCAAACACCACGCCTTCCCCGCGGTGCATGGCGATGGCATGGGCGGATACCTCCATCACCACAAAGGTGCAGCCCGCGTCCGCCATCAGACGCAGCGTGCGGTGCAGGTCGATGGGGTCGGGCGTGGTCAAGCTGCCCTTGACCCATTGGTCCCTCACCATGTTGCCGGTGGTGCCAATCAGTCCGACGGTGTGCCCGGCGGCTTCCAGGATGGCCTTGACCAGGTAGCTGGTGGTCGTCTTGCCCTTGGTGCCGGTGATCCCAATGAGCTTCATCTGCCGGTCTGCATAGCCAAAAAACGCGCGTGCGATGAGGGCCATCGCAGCGCGGTCATTGCTGACTTTGATTTGGGGCACGTTCAATTGCGGCTGCAGCTGGGTCACCATGAGCGCGACCGCCCCGTTGTTGATGGCCTGCCCGGCAAAGCGGTGGGCATCATGGTGCGCGCCCATAATACAAAAAAACAAACCATTTGATGTTTGTTCACGGCTGTCCGCGCTCAGGCTGTCGATCTCACAGTCGCCTGTGATTTCCAGTACATAGCCCAGCGCCGCAGACGCAAGCGTGGATAAGTTCATACAAACCTCTTCTTGTCAGATTACTGCCCGTTTGACGCACTCCCGCGAAGGGTCTGGTAATTCATGGTCATGGGCAAGCCCGCCGCCTGCACGCCAATGGTCTCCTGGTGGCCGGCAAGGCGCATGCCCAGGGACTGAACCGCGTAATAGCAAATCCCGGAGGCATCGCTTTTTTCCTCAAAGATGTCCATCAAGCGCTGCTGCTCCATCTGGGCCGCCTGGTAACGGGCACTGAGTTGAGCATACTCCCCTTCCAAGGAACGCGTCAAGGCAATCTTGCCGCCAATCATCAGCACGCACAGGAACACACAAAAGGCCACCAACAGCGCGGCCCACTTGTAGGAGACGCGCAGACCGCTTTGCTGGCCTTCCTTGGCGATGAACGCTTGCCGGCTGTCATCCTCTCCCGGGTTTTCAATGCTGACATGGTTGGAAACAGCGATCCGTTCCCGCTGCTGTAACTGGGTACCCGCCAACACATATTGCCTGAAATTTGCTTGCTTTGCCTGCTGCATGACTGCTTCCTTTCTGAAGGACTGCTTACTGGCCCTCGTTTAGCTTTTTCCGTGCCCTGGCCTGGATCTCACTGATGGCCTTGAGCGGGTCGGGGAACTGGGTGATGAAGCGCTCGCGCTCCAGCCTGGCCTGCTCATCAGAAACGATTTTCACGTATTCCGTGGTGCCGGAGACCTGTACCCCCTGCGCGTCCTGCAAGAACAGGTCCCGCAGCGCCGCCGGAAGGAGCACCCTGCCCTGGGAGTCAAAGCCCAGACCGTCAAAGGAATACATCGCGAAACGGTCCAGGAAGAATTCTGCCGCCACGTCCTCGTGGCTCAAACGGGTCAGCATGTCCACTTTGTCAACCCAGACGTCATAGGGATAGATGGCGATGGAGTCCTGGGCCATGTTCACACCGACGATGATGCGGTCCCCCAGCAGCCCCCGAAAGGGCAGCGGCACGATGACACGGCCTTTGGCGTCGATGGAGTGGTTGTAAACCCCGATGAAACCCAGCCGGCGGGCATCAAGCCTGCTGTTCGCGGCCTGCTCCTGAGCACCCTCAGCGTGGGAACCCTTCCCCAGATCCGGCAAGTTTCTCACCACCAATCACCACTTATCACCCTTTTCGAACACAAAGTACCACATCTCATCCGAGGCAGTAAACTTTGGGCGTGATCGCCCGCGCGTTTTTGGGTGAAGATGGCGGTGAAATCAATGATTTCAAGTCAAAGTTGCGAATGTGTGTTCTTATAAGCAATAAAAAGAAGGGGAACAGCCGTTTCTGCTCCCCTTTTGAATTTGAAATTATTGCCATGGAACTACATGGTTTCTTGGTGCTTTCGATGAATTTGGCTGTGGTTCACGCCTTCCGATCTTTTGGGGAAAGCGCGGTTCAACTTTTGGCTTGGGCAAACAACCTGTTTCTTGTGGAAGAAGGTGTGCCTTTCCCCCATTTCTTGGATGGCCCCACCCATCCCGCGGCTGGTTTCCCGGCTGTTTTTACCTTTCACGCTGGCCCAACAGGGGCTTGGTGGCGGAAAGTGGCAGGCTTAACGCAATTCCTGCAAACGAAACTGCACACAGTCGCAGGAGGCGAACCAGTAGCGCACCTTGTTTTTTTGGCCGCTGAAGCCTGAGGCGCAGGCCGGGCCATGCAAGTGGCCATACACCACATCATCCGCGCCGTACTGTTCCATCAGCTGGGTCACGGGGCTGTCATCGCCTCGGGAATTGCAGGGCGGGAAGTGACACATCACCACCAGGCGCTGGTCGGTCCGCTTGCGCTGCGCCTGCTGCAGGGACAGTTCCAGGCGAATCAACTCCCGGTTGTAGATGCGCTCCGTATCGGGCTGGTTGTCATCCCCGCCTGGCATGGTCCATCCCCGGGCGCCGCACACGAGGGTTTCGCCAATCAGGACCGCGTCGTTTTGAACCGCAAAAAAATGGTCCGGCAGGGCTGCCCGGACGCGGCTTAAGGAACTCCACCAGTAATCGTGGTTGCCTTTGATCATCACCTTGGTACCGGGCAGGTTTCCGATGGCTAAAAGGTCCGGCACGGCATCCTCCAGGCGCATCGCCCAGGAGATGTCTCCGGGCAGAAGGACCAGGTCCTGCGGCCTTACCCTTTGTATCCAGTCCTCCCGGATTTTATCAAAATGATCCTGCCAGTGCTGCCCGAACAAATCCATCGACTTGTCATCCCCTCCCGGGAGATGCAGGTCGCTGATGGCAAAAATCCGGGGGGCTTCAGTCATCATTCTCCTCGTCGTCATCGCTGTCATTGTCTTCCTGCTCGCTCATTTCCTCCAACGACAGCGCGTCACCCATCACATGGAAGTCCGGGTCGTCTTCATTGGCGATGTCAGGAATCATCTCTTCCATGCCGCTGACAGGGTCCAGGCCGATTTCAACCGGCTCCTCCAACTCCTCCTTGACACCCTTTTGCTTGTTCATTTCCCGCAGGCAATACAGGCAGACATCCTTGCCGGGCAAAGCAGGCGCTTCGTTACAGGTTGAGCAGGTCTCCACCTCTTCAATGGGCTGATTGCCATACAGCTCGCGATGGCAAATTTTGCAGATGGATTCGTTGTTGCGCAGATAGTTCAGCTCACAGCGCGGGCACTTTACCAGGGTCATCAGGAAACCTCCAAGAATGTCAATATCGCGGGCATTATACAGGGGGATGGCAGGCTTGACAAGACATCGCGGTCAAAATGACTGTACACAATGGCATTTGTCTGGCATGTGGCTATTTTACTTCATTCCCGCGGGGTTCAGGCCTGGGCCTTTTCCCGGGATTTGCGACGGATGCGCAGCCTGGACAGCCCCTTCTCCCCTGTCAGGTTGACATAGACAGGAGCAGCCTTCCTGCGCCGCCGCCTACGCAGGGCATGGCCGGCGGGGATATTGTAGTTTGGCAGGGCCGCGGTGCGGTTTTTGGTGATGTTGAGCACCAGGGAGATACCGATGACGTTGGTGAGCAGGTTTGAACCGCCATAGCTTAAAAAGGGCAGCGGGATGCCGGTGATGGGCATGAGGCCGATGGTCATGGCGATGTTCTGGAACACGTGCAAAAACAGCATGGACATCACGCCGATGATGACCAGGCGGCCAAAGGAGTCATAGGTGAAACGGGACAGGTACAGCATCCGTAACACCATGAACAGAAAGAGCAGCACGATGGACACCGTGCCCACAAAGCCAACGGCCTCCCCGATGGTGGCAAAAACGAAGTCCGTCCAGTCCTCCGGCACAAAGTCCAACTGGCTCATGGAACCGGGGACAAAGAGGCCGACGCCGGTCAGCCCGCCCGAACCAATCGCCTCCTGGGAGCGCAGTAGCTGAAGCCCCGTGGTTCTGGCGTAGGCCTCCGGGGCGATGAAGGCCAGGATGCGGCGCAGCATGTAGCTGTCGCTATCCCCCAGCACGCCGTAGGCAATCAGGGCGGTGATGCCAAGCACGGCCACCACGGTGATGACCAGAATCCACTTCCAGTCCACACCGCCAAAGTAGAGCATTAAAAAGGCGATGCCCATGAGGATGATGACGCTGCCTGTTTCACCGGAGCTGTATGTAATGAAGGAAGGCAGCAGCACAAAGGTGCCGATGCGCAGCACGGAACGCATGCTGCTCAATGGTTTTTCGTTCAAGGACAGCTCTTTGGCCAGCATCAGGATGACCGTGAGCTTGGAGAACTCCGCCGGCTGCAGCATGCGGCCCAGGGGGCCCTGGAACCAGGCGCGGACATCGCGGATGGCGCTGGAGGTGACCATGACGATAAAGAGAAAGGCGATGATGGCCACGTAATACAAAGGCGCGAAAGTCTTAAAGTGCTCATAGGGAACGCTGACGATGAACCAGACCGCCGCAGGCGATGCCACCACAAATATGGCCTGCCAGGAACCGGTGTTGGACGCCAGGATCTTGTTCAGCAGCGGTAGGTCCTGGGTTTCCGACGGTACAAAGTTGGCCACGGAAATCGCGATAACGCCGATGATCATCATCGCGTACATCGACAGCAGCAGCAAAAAGTCAAAATGCGGCCGGGACCGCTTGTCTTCAAATAAACTCATCCTTATGCCTCAAGCCATTTCACAAAGCGCTGGAACCAGGTCAGCGTTTCAGGCTCATAATCGCTCACCTGGAAGGTGATGCCCTTCATGCCCAGCACGATGTCTTTAAGCAGATTCTGCAAGTGTTCATCCTCTATCTGCGCCGCGGTCTGCCCTTTGAGCTGGGCCGGCGCGATGCCGGGGTGCTCCTCCACCACGCCAAACAGGGGCAGGTCCAGGCTCTGGGCCAGCAGGGACGGCTGGAGGGCGTCCCCGGACAGCACCCTGTCTATCTGGACGCGGTTGATGAGCAGGCTTGGGCGGGCGCCGCCGGCATAGAGCATGCCCGACAGCTTTTCCGCGCTGCGGGTGGCGACGGGATCAGGTGTCGTCACAATGACCACCTCATCGGCCAGGCCGATGAAGTTGCGGATGCCGCGGCCCAGTCCCGCCGGCCCGTCAATCAGCACGATGTCCACCCGCTTTTTGAGGGTGCTGACAATCTTCTTCAAATCGCTCCGTTCAAAGTCCTTGGGTTTGGCCGACTGGCCGCCCACCATCAGGCAGAGCTTGGTAGGATAGTCCGGGTGCCAGATCAAGGCCTGGTCCAGCGTGCAGCGCCGATTCACCAGGTCCGCCATGTCGTATAGCACTCTGTCCTGCATGCCCAGCATCAAATCCAGGCTGCGCAGGCCGATATCCCCGTCAATGAGCGCGACGCGCAGCCCCAGGCCGGCCGCTTTCACGGCAAGAGAAGAGGCCAGGGTGGATTTGCCCACCCCGCCTTTGCCGGAAATCAACAGGTACGATTTGCTCATGGCGCTTCCTTCCTAAGGCATCAGCTGGTTGCCCGGAACCACCGGCACCTCGCCGGTGAACTTGTTCTTGTCTTCAAACCACCAGCCGATGAAGTCCCGCGCGGCGCGCGTGGCCTCGGCACCGGCCTTGCCGTTGGGAATCAGCACAACCACGGCGATTTCCGCCGGGGTGTTGAATGGCGCAAGCGCCACAAACCAGCCGTTGTTTTCCAGGTCCAGCTTGATGCCACCAATGGTGACCTGGGAGGTACCGGTCTTGGCCCACAGTTCGTCCTCATAGGCCCAGCCGTTAAAGTAGCGCCTGGCGGTGCCCGCCTCGTCAACCACGCCCTTCATGCCTTCCCGGATAAAGGGCAGGTAGGGAATGGCGCTGTCCAGGGTGCCAAAGACGCTGGGCTGGTACTGGTTGAGGATTTCACCTTCGGGTGAAATAATGGAGTCCACGATGGACAGGTTGTACACCGTGCCGCCGTTGCCAAGGGCCGCCACATAACGGGAGACCGCCGCCGGGGTCAGTTGGGTGATGGACTGGCCGATGGAGACCTGCACCTCCATGCTGCCGCCCCATTTGATGTCGTTGAGGGCATACCATATTTCACCGATGACCGCCTGCAGCCAGACCATGTCACGGGTCATGTTCAACTCCGCCATCAGGATGGGGCGCATGGCATTGGGCCAATCGCCCTGGTTGGTGACCAGCGCCATGTCCATCAGCTGCTTGATGCAGGCGTTGAGGCGCACGTCGTCATACTGGATGCCGTAGCTGGCGCCTACGTTTTGCAAGTGCTTCTTGATTTTGGCCGCCACCAGGATGGGCAGGTTAGTCTCCTGCATGTTGATCGCGGAGCTGGGGTCATACAGGGAGGTCTGGTTGCCCACGATGCTGCGGGTTTCCCCGGGCAGCTGGATGCCGGTCAGTGTGGTCAGCCCCAGCTTGGCGGCGTATTGGTAGAGCAGGTTGCTGCCGGTTTTACCGTACAGTTTTTCAGCCAGGGTGTAAAAGAAGAAGTTGCAGGATTTGGACAAGCCGCCCACGATGTTCAAATTGGCGTGCTGGTGGCGGTAGCCCTTGGCAATCCAGCACAGCGGGGCGTCCTCTTCTTTGGTGGTGTAGGCCATAAAGGGGCCTGTGTCTGTGATTTCCTCAGTCACCGTCAGCCGGCCATTGGTGAGCGCCGCCAGGCCGGTCACCATCTTGAAGATGGAGCCAGGCTCCGCGGTGGACTGGGTGGCGAAGTTCCACAAGGGGCGGCGCTCATCCAGCAGGATGTCCGCCACTTCCTTGCCGCCTGCCACCATGGCGTTGAGGTCATAGGTGGGGTGCTGAGCCATGGCCAGTACCTTGCCGGTGTTGACCTCCACCACCGTCATGGTGCCAGTGTCCGCCAATTGCAGGGGATACTCCGTAAAATCGCGCGTCTCAAGCTTGGCCTTGTTGGCCTCGCGCCAGCGGTCGCGGAACATCTCTGTCTCCTGGACGCCGCGGGTGTAGGCGACGTTGGCCGCGATGGCGCGCTCCGCCTCGCGCTGGTAGGCTTCGATGAGGGTCAGCTTGACGTTGTTGCCGTCTGTTGGCTGGGTGGAACTGATGAGGCGGGTCAGGCGGCCCTGGTTGTCATTCTCCATAACCTTGCTGCCGGTGCGGCTGGAGATGTTGGGGGTGAGCCAGTTCTCCATTGATTTTTCGATGCCGTCTTTGCCGATGATGTCATTGAGGGCGTAGCCCATGGGGCGCAGCGCGGTTTGGTAGTTGTCCGACTCACTGATGGGGCCGACATAGCCAATCACCTGGGAGGCCAGGGTGCTGCGGGGGTAGACGCGTTTTTCGCCGACTGAAATGTCGATGTTGTGCAAGGACATGCTCTGGCCGGAAATCTCCTGCACCGCTTCAAAGGGGATGTTGGGCGCGATGATGATGGGCATGGAGTTGAAGATGTTGTTGCGCATGTCGGAATAAATGCCCATGACTTCAAGCGCCGTTTCCATGGGCGTGCCCTCTTCCAGTTGGTAGAGGGTGAACAGATAGTTGTACACATCCTCCGCTTCCGGGTACCTGGCTTTGGACAGGTAGTGGTTGCCATAGAACAGGCCTTCGCGGATGGCGATGGTTTTCTCCGAGATGTTCTTGCCGTAATTGAACTCCAGCATCGCCTTGTCGGGGTTGTATTCAATGGGCAGCTTGTGGGTCAGCTTGCTGCCATACGCTTCGACGATCTCTTTCACCTTCAAAATGGAAGGCGTGATGCTCTTATAGTATTCGACCTTCATTTCGGAGGTGGTCATCAGAAAGGTCACGTTGTAAACATCCTCACTCATGGCCAGCACAACGCTCTCAGCGTCGGTGATCATCCCGCGCTTGCCGGTCAGGCGGAAGGTTTTAAAGCTGCCGGATGCCGCCATTTGCTGGAACTGTCCGGCGTTCACCACCTGCAGGTTGTGCAGCTGATAAATCAGCGCACCAAACAGCATGACCACGACTACAAGGAACACCGCGTAGCGTTTGATGGTGGATTTCTCAATTTTCATCGTTGTTTTCCTCCTGCGATGCCAGGGCCGCGTCATCCTTTGACGAAACCGGGTCCTGCCCTGGCAAGTCAGGCTCCTTCGCTTTGCGCTTCAGGAGCTGGAAAGGTCTCTTCTTTTGGGTTGGCGCTTCATCAGGCACGATAGCCAGGGAGCGCAGCAGTTCTCGGTCGGTCGTCAGGCCTTCTTCTTCAATCTGCCTTGCAAGCTTGCGTTTGCGCTTGTACAGGCCCAGCCACATGCGCACCGGGAACATCACCAGGCAGCACAGCGCGGTATAGGCCGCGGCGTAAAACACGCGCAGGAAATGGTTGATGGTCAGGTCCACGCCGGCAACCGCGATGTAGATGAGCATGACGCCTTCAAACAAGAGCACCAGCATCAGGGCGTTGAGCAGGATGCGCAGGTGGGGGTTTAAGTCATAGGGTGAATCACGGCGGATGCGGATGCGGATCTTGCGCTTCATGAAGGGCGCCTTGATTTCGGAAGCCAGCTCGCTTTGCCGCTGGGCTTCGCGGATGCGGCGCATCTCGCGCTTGATGTCGGACATGTCGGCAAAGACCTGGGCGCACAAGAGGGCCAGCACCGGATAAATGATCAGATAGAACAGAGGGATGCTGTAGGACATGGCCTCCAGCAGGATACCGACCATCGCCCCGGCAATAAAAGCATACAGCTTTCCATAGGAGACTGTCAAAATGGCGATGATCACCATGTGCAGGTTGGGCATGACGCCGGCGAACTTCAAATGGGGCATCACCGCGGTCTGCAGCAGGAAGAACAGCAAAATCAGCGCGATCACCTTGGTAAACTTAATCGCCGCCCTGGTGATGCTGCCGCCTTTTTGCAAAATGGCCTGCATCAGGTGTCTTCCTCAACGGTCATGTCTTCCGGGGAGAAGTTAGGCGAGGGGCTGGGCGTGATGGGCTCGGGCGAGGGTTCCACCGTGGGCGTGGTGTCGATGATCACCGGTGCGTTATAGCTGATGCCTTCCTCCACAGGCGGCGGAGTTCCTTCCCCGTCCGGGGAGATGGACTGGGTGGGCGGCGGCAAGGTTGGGCTGGGGCTGGGTGTGATGGTCGGCGTGGCGGTGACACCGGGGCTGAGCTCCGGCTCGGCCTGGCCAATCAAGGTGGGTACAGGTCGCAGGGAGGGCAGGGGCACAAAGGTGGCCTCCGGCGCGACGACGCGCTCCTGGCGGGTCGCGGTCTGGGAATAGCGGTACACGATGACGTACTCGATATGGTCAAAGTCCGCGATGGGTTCCAGCACGATGTACTGCTTGGAGTCCTCCATGCCGCGGGTTGACTCGCGCACCTTGCCAATGGGGATGCCCTTTGGCAAGCCGGTGTTCATGCCGGAGGTAACCACCATGTCCCCCGGTCGGGGCAGGGTGGTGTAGGACAGGTAATACATCCTGGCGTTCTTCTTGCCGTCGATGGCCAGGGTGCCTGACACCGTGCCCGGGTCACGGTTGGATTCGATGATGGCGGCGACGGAGCAGTTGGTATCGATGATGCCGCGCACCTTGGTGGAGTTGTCCAGGGTGTCAAAGGTGATGCCGATCAAGGCGCCCGGAACCACCACCGCCATGTTGTCCGTGACCCCCTGGGTGGAACCCACGTCCAGGGTCATCACGAAGGAGTAGTTGCTGGTGTCCCGGCCGATGACGTTGGCCTTCAAGCCGTTCAGGCCCGGGTTGCGCTCCACCTCGTCATTGAGGTCTTCATAAGCCTGCAGCTGGTACTGCAGGGCATTGGCCATCATGGCCTGGTCGGTCAGCTCGTCCACTTTCTCGCGCAGCAGGTTGTACTCATGCTCCCAGTTGCTGCGCAGCTTCAGGGTGCGCAAATAATCCACCACAAAGTCCGTGCCGGAAGCGAAGGCGTTCTGGATGGGGGTGATCACCTTGGCGACCATCTCCCGGGGCACCTTCAAAATGGGGGTATCAAACAACTGGGACAGCACCATCACGCCAATCACGCCAAGCAACAGCACAGCCACCAACATGCCCAGCAGTTTGCTGATGCCGCGCTGGCGCTCCTGGTTGGTTTGCTTCTGGCTTTGTTCGCGCTTATCGCGCTGCTTGATATGCTTGGTTTTCTTAGGCATTCTCATCCCGCTAAAAATTGGCCCGGGTCAGTTTGGACAGCACATCACTGCGTTCAGCCATGGCGCCAACGCCCGATACCGCTGTGAGCATCGGATCGCGCGCCAGGGTGACAGGCAAGCTAAGTTCACTGGCCAGGAAACGGTCCAGACCATGCAATTGAGCGCCGCCACCCACCAGGTAAATGCCCTTTCGCAGAATATCGCTGCACAGCTCCGGCGGCGTCTTGTCCAGAATTTCACGAATGGTATCCAATATTTTCAGGCACGGCCCATGAAGGGCGGCGTAGAAACGGCTGGAGGAGATTTCTGCAGTCTGGGGCAGGCCCGTGATCAGGTCCCGTCCGCGCACCACCACCTTGCGATCCTCGCTGGGAGGCAGGGCAGAGCCCCAGTCAATCTTGATATCCTCAGCCATCCGGTCGCCAATGAGCATGTTGTGGTCGTGCTTGATGAACTCCACAATCACGTTGTCCATCTTGATACCGCCCTGGGGAATGGAACGCGAGAGCACAATGCCGCCAAGGGAAATCACCGCGACCTCCGTCGTCCCCCCTCCAATGTCCACCACCATGCTGCCCTCGGGCGAAAAGACCGGCAGCCCCGAACCAAAGGCTGAGGCAAAAGGCTTGTCGATGAGATGGATGGCGTTCTTGCGCGCGCCGGCGCTGGCCGCCGCTTCCTTGATGACACGCTTTTCAACCGGTGATATACGGCTGGGTACCGTAATATACATTCTGGGCTTGACCAAGTGGGACACACCGATGGCCTTGCGGATAAAATAGCGCAAAATAGCCTCAGTCAGATCAAAATCCTTGACGGTGCCGTCTTGCAAGGGCCGAACTGCCACATCGCCAGCTGAGGTACGCCCCACCAGCGCCAGGGCATCCTGGCCGATGGCCTTGATGGTGCGCTTCTCGTTGCCGGAGACCACAAGCAGGGTGGGGTCATTAATTTGAACACCGCGCCTGCGCACATGCACAAGCGTGTTGGATGTCCCTAAATCAATGCCGATGTCCGGCGCGATGATAGCCATTTATCGTGTTCCCGTCTTCATAGTAATTTCTTGTTTTTGAGCATCAT
>JAAYLK010000034.1 GCA_012521895.1 Clostridiales bacterium | reverse complement strand
CAGGGCTGTCCATGAACTGGAATAGTAAACCTTCGAAATTCGTGGTATTCTTGCTTTGAGCCATTGGGGTTCTCCTCCTTGTGAATGTCTATGCAACATCCATTGTAGCGGAGTCCCGGTGGCTTGACCATTCCTCCTCACCCTGGGCAAAGTTGCGAAGTTCAGTGTACTCTATCTCTTTTGTTGTTCCGCTTGAAGAAGGTCGGTTTAAATTTACTTGTTTTGCAAATCCCTAAGTCCAACCCTCAAACCGGGGAAGGCTTTTATCATTGACAGAAGGAATCAGCCCAACAGCATCCGGTCGTTGTTGACCTCCTCGCCCGAGCGGCTGGAGAACAGCTTCACCAGCTGCTCCACGGTCAGCAGCTTTTTCTCGTCCCCCTCCACGTCCAGGATGACGCGGCCCTGGCTCATCATGATGAGGCGGTTGCCAAAGGCGATGGCGTCGCGCATGTTGTGGGTGACCATCATGCAGGTCAGGCCCAAATCCTGAATGAAGTGGTCCGACAGCGCCAGCACCTGGCGGGCCGTCTTGGGGTCCAGGGCGGCAGTGTGTTCATCCAGCAGCAGCAGCTTGGGCGCTTTCAAGATGGCCATCAGCAGGGTCAGCGCCTGGCGCTGGCCGCCCGACAGCAGGCGCACCTTGACGCTCATCCTGTCCTCCAGCCCCAGGCCCAGGGTGGCCAGCTTTTCTCTAAACGCCACCTTTTCCCTGGCCGTCACGCCCCAACCAAGGCCGCGGCGCTTGCCCCGGCGCAAGGCCAGGGCCAGGTTTTCCTGGATCTCCATGTCCGCCGCGGTGCCCATCAGGGGGTCCTGGAAGACGCGGCCCAGGTCTTTGGCGCGCTTGTGCTCGGCCAGGCGGTCGATGCGCTTGCCATCCAGGTAGATGCTGCCCATTTCCGGGCGGTAAACCCCGGCCACGGCGTTGAGCAGGGTGGACTTGCCCGCGCCATTGCCGCCGATGACCGTCACAAAGTCCCCGGGCTTCAAGTGCAGGCTGACATCATCCAGTGCGGTTTTTTCATTGATGGTGCCGGGGTTGAAAATCTTGGTCAGCCCTTCTACCTTAAGCATGCTTCTTCCTCCCGTTCATGGACACCTTCAGGGTATCGCGCAGGTCTTTAAACCTTGGCAGCGACAGCGCCAGGGCGACGGTGATGGCGGTGAACAGCTTGAGGTCGTCCGCGGGCATGCCCAGGCGCAGCACCAGGGCGATGATGATGCGGTAGGTGATGGCGCCAAAGAGCACCGACAGCAGGCGGCTTAGGAAATTGCGCTTGCCAAAGAGCACCTCGCCAATGATGAGGGAGGCCAGGCCGATGACGATGGAACCGGTGCCCATCTGCACATCGGCGTAGTTCTGGGACTGGGCGATGAGGCCGCCTGACAGCGCCACCAGGCCGTTGGCCAGCATCAGCCCCAGGATGATGGTGTTGTCGGTGTTCACGCCCTGGGCGCGCACCATGAAGGGGTTGTTGCCGGTGGCGCGGATGGCGCTGCCGACCTCGGTGCCAAAGAACCAGTAAAGGATGAGGACGATGATGAGCGCCATGGCGCCGCCCAGGATGATGACCGAGAGGGTCTTGTTGACCCCGAGCAGGCTGCCGATGATGGAATAGGCGGTGGTCATGCGCAGCATGGAGATGTTGGCCATGCCCATCACCCGCAAATTGACGGAATACAGGGCGATCATGGTCAAAATGCCCGACAGCAGCGCCGGGATGCGCAGCTTGGTGTGCAGAAGCCCCGTGACCAAACCGGCGCCCAGGCCTGCCAGAAAGGAGAATACCAGAGCAACATAGGGGTCGCCGCCGGTGACAATCAATCGCGCGGTGACCGCCGCCCCCAGGGTGATGGAGCCCTCCACCGTCAAATCCGCAACATCCAGCACGCGGTAGGAGATATAGACCCCCAGGGTCATGATGGACCACAAAAGGCCCAGGGAGACGGCACCCAGCAGAATCTGTTCCATGCAGTCCTCATTTACAAGGTATTCCTCCCCGGCAAGGCGCCGGGGAGGGAGCAGCCGTGTTAGGGTCAGGGCGTGATGTCTTCGGCGAAGGGCAGCAGGTCCTCAGGAATGGCAAGCCCCAACTCGTCCATCGCGGTTTTATTGAGCAGGTACTCAAACTGGCTCTGGCTTTCAATGGGTATCTCGCCCACCTTGGCTTCACCCTTTAACAACCGCGCGGCCATGTGACCAGTTTGCTCGCCAAGCTTGAAATAGTCAATGCCCAGGGTGAAGGTGGCGCCGCCGCGCACGATGCCCGACTCGCCGGCCACGATGGGAATCTTCCTCGCCATCGCTTCCTCCGCCACCAGGGCGATGGAGGAGGCGATGATGTTGTCAGTGGGCACATACAGCAGGTCCACCGCTTCCAGGATGCTGACCGCGGCCTGCTGGACATCGTTGGAGTTGTTCACTGTGACCTCAGCCACCTTGAGGCCCAGCTTTTCAGCCTCTGCACGGGCCAGTTCCGCCTGGAGCTGGGAGTTGACCTCACTGGAGGTGTACAGCAGGCCCAGGGTCTTGGCGTTAGGCACCAGGCGCACCGCCAGCTGAATCTGCGCCTCAACCGGGTTCATGTCGGTGGTGCCGGAGACGTTGAAGCCCGGTGCCTCGTTGCTTTGCACCAGCTTGGCCAGGACAAAGTCCGTCACCGCGGTGCCCAGGATGGGGATGGTTTCGCTCTTCGCGGCCATGGTCTGCACCGCGGGGGTGGCGATGGCCAATACCAGGTCCACGGGAAGGGCTGCGAACTGATCGGCGATGCTGGACAGGGTGTCCTGGCTGGCGTTGCCGTTTTGCCGGTCGATGAGCACATCCACGTCTTCCTTAAAGCCCGCTTCTTCCAAGCCCTTGATAAAGCCATCCCGCGCGGCGTCCAGCGCAGGATGCTGCACATACTGGAGGATACCGACTGTGGGCAGTTGTTCCGCGAGCAGCGCGGGGAGCATGAAGGACAGGGCCAGCAAAAGGATGAGTGCCAGGGTCAGGGTCCGTTTCATGGTTGGTTCCTCCTTGACAAAGTGTTTGAAAAAACGCCCTCTGCGATTGCAGAGGGCGGATGTTCCGCGGTACCACCTCAATTTTCTGTCCAGGGACAGCTCAGGGCAACATGCATTGCCTGCCCTTGTAACGGTGGGCATCCGGCACGGCCTACTGCAATTTCAGCCTGCGGCTCAAGGGATGTACTCACGCTCCGGCCCTCTGCTGCCTCGCACCACCCGGCAGTTCTCTTAAGGGGCGCCTGGAAGGCTACCTGTTCCCTGTCATCGCCTGTTGGCAGTATCTTAAGCCTGTATACAACAGTGCTCAATGTTCTTTTCGGAACATCTTTTCCCAAATGCATCGAAACAGGCTGAAAAACAATCTGAAAACAGCGTTTCCCCTTCGTTGACACCCAATGGGCCACTGGGTATGATGAAGGCGTAAGGACGGAGGATGTATGAAAAAAGCACTGTTCTTCCTGCTGATGATGCTTGTTCTGGCGGCAGCCCAGGCTGTTTCCGGCCAGGAATATTATGCCACCGTGAAGGGCGGCGCCCTGCACCTGCGCGAACAGGCGCACAAGGATGCCCCCTCCCTGGGGCGCTACAACAGCAAGACCCGGGTGCAGGTGCTGTATGACGGGGAGGAGTTTTGCAAGGTCAAAACCCCCGATGGCAAGGAAGGCTACATGATGAAGGAATACCTGGACTTTGAAAACGGGCTGCCGCCCAAGGAAGTGACCACCCCCACCCCGGCCCCCACGCCCGACCCGACACGGCAAAACGCCTTGCTGCGGGGCATTGACCCCAACAAGCCCATGCTGGCCCTGACTTTTGACGACGGCCCCCAGCCGGGCAGCGAGCGGGTACTGGACGCCCTGAAGGCCAACGGCGCGCGCGCCACCTTCTTTGTGCTGGGCAAGAACATTGAAGGCAATGAGGCCACGCTCAAGCGCATGGTGGACGAAGGCCACCAGGTGGGCGCGCACTCCTGGTCCCACCCCAATTTCCGTGAGGTGTCAGAGTCCGTTGTCCGCAGCCAGATGACCCGCACCATGGACAAGGTGGAGGAGCTGACCGGATACAAGGTCACCATGATGCGCCCGCCCTACGGCGCGCTCAACCGCCTGTCCCGCAGGCAGATGACGGACCTGGGGCTGCCGGTGATTTTGTGGTCATTGGACTCCCTGGACTGGCAGCACAAGTCCACTTCCAAAACCATCTCCACCATCAAAAGCAAGGCCGAGAACGGCGCCATCGTGCTCTGCCACGACGTGTGGGACACCACGGGCGCCGCGATGGAGACCTTGATTCCGGACCTGATCGCCCAGGGCTATCAGCTGGTGACGGTGGCCGAGATGATGTCCTTCCGCAACGCGCCGCTCAACGCCGGTACAGAGTACAGCTTTCTGGACATCGCCAAGATTGAGCCGGGCCTAACTCCGGTGCCGCTGAATACGCCCTCGCCTGCGGCGGATAATCAATAACAGTTCATTAGTGAAAAAGCGCCGGAGCGAGTTCGCTCCGGCGTTGTTGTCCGTATCGGGAGGTATCGGAGGGCGAAGCCCTCTGATGGAAATCCAAACCAGCGTCTCAATTCGCGGTGGTTTGGGGACGAAATGCCGCCACGCCCTATGGGCGAGTAAGGCGGCACGAAGTCCAATGAAGCACAGTGTTTTCCAACGATGCTTGCGAGTGCAGAAAACACTGATGCTGAATTGAGGGGGTGGGCTTTAGCCCAAATGTTCCACGAATTTTTGCCGAACGTGAGCGCCAGCGAACAGGCAGAAAATTCCGGTTCTTCCAAAACGAGGAAATGTCCGCAGACACTTCCTCGAAACCTACGGTGCTGGCGTCGCCGTCATTTCCTGGGCGTAGGGCATCAAATCAGATGGAATCTCAATGCCCATGGCCTCATTGGCCGTCATGTTGATGTAGTAATCATACTTGCTTTGCGCCTGGATGGGCATCTGGGAGACATCTGCGCCGTTTAGCACTTCCACCGCCATCAGGCCCGTCTGGTAGCCCAGCTGCTCATAGTTGATGGCCAGGGTGTAGTTGCCGCCCGCCAGCACCATGTTGCCGTCCCCCGCCACCACGGGCACCTTCTTTTCAAGCGCGGCCTCATACACGATGGGCATGGCGGAGGCCAGGGTGTTGTCGGTGGGGATGTAGATGGCGTCGCTCTCCTGCACCAGGGCCAGCATGGCCTGCTGGACCTCGCTGGAGTTGTTCACGGTTTTCTCGGTCCACTTAAGGCCCAGGCGCTCGATCTCCTTCTTGGCGAGCGCCGCCTGGATCTGGGAGTTGACCTCGCTGGAGGTGTAGATGAGGCCAATGGTCTTGGCTTGCGGCGACAGGCGGGCAATCATCCCAATCTGCGCCTCCACCGGGTTCATGTCGGTGGTGCCGGAGATGTTGTAGCCCGGCTTTTCATTGCTTTCCACCAGCTTGGCTTCCACATAGTCGGTGATGGCCGTGCCCAGCACCGGGATGGTCTCGGTCTTGGCGGCAATGGCCTGGGCGGACGGCGTGGCGATGGCCAGGATCAGGTCCACGTTCTGGCCGACAAAATAGTCCGCGATGCTGGACAGGGTGTCCATGCTGCCCTGGGCGTTGCGGTAATCCAGCGTCATGTTCTGCCCGTCCACATAGCCCTTGTCCTTGAGGGCGTTGACAAAACCGCGGTAGGCCGCGTCAAGCGCGTTGTGTTCCACAATCTGGATGATGCCAATCACCGGCCGCACCGCGTCCGCAAAAGCAGGCACCACCAAAATTGTCAGGGTCAGGACCAGTACGAGCGCCAGGGTGAGTTTCTTCATGTCGGGCATCCTCCTTGTTAAAAATTTGTTTAAAAAACGCCCTCAGCTTTACGCTGAGGGCGGATAAACCGCGGTACCACCTCAATTTTCTGTCTTTAGACAGCTCAGGGCAACTGACATTGCCTTCCCTGTTAACGGCAGGGTTCCGGCGGGGCCTACTGTGCTTCAGCCTGCAGCTTCCGGGAGGAACTCACCTGTTGGGACCCCTGTGCCCTTTCCACCAGCCGGGCACTCTCTTTGAGGGGGCTGCAACCGCTACACGTTCCCGGTCATCGCCATTGCCTGCAATATAATGCGTCCGGCGGTTTGCTTCAATGTTCTTTGTGGTCTGTTTTTGGATGAAATCGCAGAAAACAGGCAAAAAACATTCGCTTTCGTGCGCAGGAACCGGAAAACCGCGGAATGTTTATGCAGTGATGTGGGTTCCCCGGTCACCGTCCAGGCTTTCCTGCGCCAGGTCGAGTCGCGTGATGATGGCGCGGCGGCCGGGACCGCCTTCCACAAAGCGCAGGGCGGCCTCAACCTTGGGGCCCATGGAGCCGGCGGCAAAATGGCCTTCTTCCAGGTACCTGCGCATTTCACCGGCGGTTAATTTGCCAAGGGTTTTCTGCTCGGGCTTGCCATAGTGCAGGCAGGCGTTTTCCACCTCGGTGAGGATGACCAGGGTGGCTGCCCCCAGCCCCTCCGCCAGGCGCCAGGCGGCCAGGTCCTTGTCAATCACCGCTTCAGCGCCAACCAGCCCTTCGCCCGATTGCACCACCGGGATGCCGCCGCCCCCGGCGGTGATGGGCACAAAGCCGGCTTTCAGCAGCGCCTTGACCTGGTCCAGCTCCACAATCTCAAGCGGCAGGGGGGAGGCCACCACGCGCCGCCAGCCGCGGCCCGCGTCCTCCTTCATCACAAAGCCCTGTTTTTCCGCGATGGCATCCGCCTCTTCCTTTGAGTAGAACATGCCGATGGGCTTGGTGGGATTGGAAAAAGCCTTGTCCCGCGCGTCCACCAGCACCTGGGTGACCAGGGTGACCGGGCGCGCTTGCAAGCCCGCTTTTTGCATTTCCTCGCCCAGGGCCTGCTGGATGTGGTAGCCGATCATGCCCTGGCTCATCGCGCCGCAGACATCAAAGGGCATGGCCGGGGTCAAGGCCTTGGCGGCCTCGTTCTGCAGCACGATGCGCCCCACCTGTGGGCCGTTGCCGTGAACGATGGCCAGTTGGCGGCCCGCTTTGATGAGGTTGGCCAGTTGCTTTGCGGTGCCGCGCACCACAGATAGCTGGCTGTTTGCGTCAAAGGGGCCCTTGCCCTGCTGCAGGGCATTGCCGCCCAGGGCGACGACAATCAGTTCATTCATCTGCTTCCTGTTTCTCCTGTTCAATGACGGATTTTGATACATACTTGCTGGTATAAGCGCGCAACAGAGCGCCGTAGCCCGGGGTAAAGCCCAGGACATCACCGGTATGATACTGCGGGGCACGGCTCAGGTCCACCAGCAGGTGGTCCGAGCTGCCCGAGAGCACGCTGACCTCCTCATCCAAGGGCGCCAGGCGCTCCGGGTCCGTGTCCTGGCGGCCGATCGCCAGGATGCCCCGGCGCATGGGGCCCTTGTCCTCAAACTCCACCATCTCGCCAAAGGCGTTGGGGCCGGTCTCGCCAATGGGCTTGCTGGGCTTGTTCTGAGTTTCAATCAGGGCGGCGTACTGGGTGAAGGCCTGCTGGGACAGCTGTGGAAAGGGCGAGCCGTCCACCGTGTTGGTGCCCAGCAGCAGGGCTTCGCCGATCCGCAGGTGGTTGATGCCGCGGGGCAGCCTGCCTTCAAACAGCAGCTGCAAGGAGCTGGAATTGCCGCCGGACACCAGGGGCAGAGGGATGTTGAAGGTGTTTCTCAAATCCTCCGCGATGTCCACCAGCACACCCAGGTTTTTTTGCGTGGGCAGGATGCCGCCAAAGCAGGTCAGGTTGGTGCCGATGCCCTCCAGCACCAAGCCCTCCTCCCGGAGGACCGCCTCCGCGGCCTGGTGGATCAACTCTGTGTTCTGATAAAAAATGCCTTCACGCAGGTCCCCCAGGTCAATCATCAAAATGACCTTGTGCTGCCTGTTTTGCCGCCTCGCCGCCCTGCCCAGCATGCGGATGGCGGCGACTTCCGACTGCAGGCTGTATTCGCTGTGGCGCACCACCTGGTGGGCCTGGGCCGGGTCCGCCAGACGCAGGCAGAGGCGCGGCAGGCCGGCAGACAGCTTTTTCAGGTTTTCCACCCGCGCGTCCGCCAGCATGGTCACCCCGGCGGCCATCAATGTGTTGACGATGCGGGGGTCGGCGCACACGCACTTGGTGACAAAGGCCAGCTGGACGCCGTGGCGCTTGGCCGCCTTCAACAGCACCCGCGCGTTGTGGTCGAGCAGGTTCAAATCCGCCTGGACCATGGGCATCTTGTTCACAGCGTTTCCTCCTTGAGGCTGTCTTGCATCAGCGTCAGCGCCGCCTGCGGGTATTCCCGGCTGAGCACGCCCAGCGCCGCTAACAGGTAGTGGCTGTCCGTCAGCACAATAAGCGTTCCGGGGGCGGGATAGAGCATCATGCCGTTTGCGTTCATGTCCCGCAGGTGGCGCAGGATATTCAAACGCCAGTCCAGCCGCGTCAGCGCGCCGCCGGTGGCAATCAAAAACTTTGCCTGGCTCAAATCCTTGCCCTGGGCATAGCGACGCTGGCCTTCAGGCAGGAACAGCTTTCGGATGACCCCGGCGTGGCGGGCGATGCCCTGGGCTCCGGCCTCCCGGGCCAGGCGGGCCGCCAAATGCTGCTGGTTTTGCGTTTGCGGAATGGGCTGCCAGTTGCCCAGCTCCTCCTTGGAGTTGAGGTTCAGTTCCCGGTCCAGGTTCTGCAAGCCGATGCTGTTTGCCAGCGTTTTCGCGTTGATGTAGGTGCCCAGGTCGCCCTCCACGGTTCGCTTGAAGAAGGGCTCCGGCTGGGTCTGGATGCGGTCAATCTCCTCGCTGCCCAAGGCGGCGGAGTGCACATCGGTGGTGGCGCCGCCAATGTCCACAGCCAGCAAATCCCCCAGCACCGGGTGCAATTGCCGCACCGCTTCCATGACCGCGCCGGGCGTTGGCAGAATGGCCCCCTTCACCATCTCGCGGATGCGCGCCATGCCGGGGGCTTTTACGATGTGAACCTCAAACAAATCCTGGATGGCGCGGCGCGCCGGCTCGATGTTGAGCTCGTCCAGGCGGGGATATACATTCTCAACCACTGTCAATGGCTGCTTGTGGCCGGCAAAAATTTCAGTTGCTTCCCCGGCCGCCGCGGCGTTGCCGGCGTATAGCACGGGGATGTCCAGTTCCAGCGCCGCGATGGCCCGCGCGTTGTGCAGCACGGTCTCCCGGTCGCCAAAGTCGGTGCCGCCGGCCAGCAGAATCAGGTTTGGGTTCAGCTTTTTCAGCGCTTCCAGCTCATACGCGCCCATCTTGCCCGCCGTCACCTGGCGCACCACCGCGCCAGCGCCCAGGGCTGCCATCTGCGCCGCGCGCGCCGTCATCTCATACACCAGGCCATGCACGGACATGCTCAATCCGCCCGCGGCGCTGGATGCCGCCAGCATGCTGCCCCAGGTCATTTCCGCCGCGCCAAGCTTCCCCTTCAGGTCCTCAATGGCCGCCTTGAGCCCCAGGGTGACATCACCCTGGCTGGCCGTCGTGGGCGCCATGCCCTGGCCCGCAAAACGCGGTACTCCAGACAACCCCAAAAATCCACTCACCAGCGTGGTTGTGGATCCAATCTCGGCGACCAGCGCGTCCAGGTGTTGGGTGCGTTGTTTCATAGAAGGATTCCTTTGGGGACGGGGAGGGGGCAGGGGGACTTCGTCCCCCCGTACCCCCCTGACAAGGGCCAGTGGCCCTTGACCCATCTTCTTGAAGTTACGATTTCCTCACTTAAGAGGGGCATCAAGTGTCACTTATACAGAGTTATTGAAAGTTTTTAAAGGTTTGGAAACTTTTTTCAAAAAGTTTCCAAGGTCCTCCCCGTTCCCCGTCCCCCGTCACTTCCGTAACTTCACCAAGGCCGTCGCTACATGCGCACCCTTGGTGCCGCGGCCAAAGCCCTCGTCAGCGCCGGCTTCGCGGGCCAGCTCAGGCGTGACCTGGGTGCCGCCGGCCAAGAAGACCAGCTTGTCGCGGACGCCGTGCTCACGGGCGAGGCGGTCGATGAGGGCGATGTTCCTGTAATGGATGTTGTCATGGCTGATGACGGTGGAGGCCAGGATGCCGTGAGCGCCCAGCTCGATGGCGGCGTTGACCAGTTTTTCGGGCGGCACCGAGGTGCCCAGGTAGTGGACCTTGACGCCGTATTTTTCAATGCCGCCGTGCTTGATGTCGATGATTTCGCGCAGGCCGACGGAGTGCTCGTCCTCGCCAACGGTGCCGCAGACCACGGTGAGGGGCTGTTTCTCGATGGCTTCGCGGAGGAAGTCGTCGGAGTAGACTTCGGGCTCCACGGGGATGACGAGGTCGGAGACCTTCAGCTGGAAGGGCACCTTGCCCTTGAGCTCAATGCGGGTGCCGTCGACCGGGTGCATGACTTCGCTGGAGATGATTTCAGGGTCCAGCAGGTTCATGCGCTTGGCGGCTTCCAGGGCGGCGGCCTGGGCGATTTTCTGGCTGACGGGGAAGAAGAGGGTGAGCATGACGGTGCCGTCGCCCAGCCACTCCATTTCGGGCTTGACCCAGTCAGCGCCGGGCTGGCGCAGGCCTTCGGTCTGCTCCATGCGCACGTGGACATTGTCCTCCTGGTCCAGCTCGTCAATGAACTGGATGCGCTCGGGGTGCTGGAAGGTGCAGCCGCCGATGAGTGCAGCGGGGTCCTCGCCGTCTTTTAAGCCATAGGCGGCGGTGTTGTTGTAGCCAAAGTGCGCGGTGACGGGCGCCAAGTAGTCCATTTCGCGCTTGATGAGGGTGTCAGCACCGATGCCGCCGTCCATCTTGCGGACGATGCCGTCGCCGTTGCGCTCGGGGTAGAGGCCGGAGTCCACAAAGTGCCCTGCCTCCACGGCCTTGAAGTAGTCGCCCAGCTGGAGCATCTCCTCCATGAACAGAACGGCGCGCTCCTTGAGCTCCCGCGCTTTGTCGCGCAGGGGGCCCGCGTCCTTCAATTCCACCATGTCCATCAGGCCATCCAGGCCGATGAAGGTCTGCTTTGCGGTGTCACAGGCCTCGATGTTGTAGATGTGCCAGGGCACGTTGCGGCCCTCGTCCGGGGTGATGGTGGACTGGATGTCAGCGGAGGTGAGCTTGGACACAAACATGTTGAGCACATGGGTGACGGTGGCTTCGCGGATGGAGGACTGGATGTACTTGGTGTTCATCTGCGCGCGCATGCGAAAGCCGGTGAACAGATCGCGCAGGGCCACGGCGTAGGGCAGGTCGGTGTACACGCAGGGCGCGGGGGTCGCGGTAGGCGGCACGGTGGACAGGCAGATCAGGTCCCTGGGGATGCCGCAACGCACGGAAAACTGGCTGTTGATGGCGTGCTGGACCATGAGCTCGGGCATGACCTTCCAGGCGTCGCGCGCGGTGGCGTTGGCGTTGTGCGCGCCGTCAATCTGCGCAAGTCCCCCCCAGGCCATGACGGTCTTGGACTCGCAGGCGTCCACAAAGGAACGCAGCATGTTGATGTTGCGGTAGATGACGTTGTACTGCGGGTCCTGGTGCGCTCCGTTGACACCTTCCTCGGCGAACATCACGGCGATTTCGGGGCCGGCGACGCCGGAGACATAGGAGTGGTAGTTGATGGGCCTGCCCACTTCGTCCTCAATATAGTCCAGGGCCTTGCGCTGGGCGCGCACTTGCTTGCGGGTGATGGGCACGCCGCCCACGCCCTGGGGCGTGCCTTCAATGAGGCTGTCAAAATGGCTCTGGCCCGCGGTGCGGATGACCATGATGTGGTCGGCGCCGTGGTGGGCCGCCATGCGCATGCGGCGGATGTCATCCTCAAAGCGCCCGGAGGCGATTTCCGTGGTGATGATGGGCAGGGGCTGGGGGTCGATGCCGCCAAAGTGGTGGGCGGGCGGCAGGGGTACAAAGTTCTTCAAGGGTTCCGAAACATCCTTGTAGGTGAAGCTGCCCATGGTGAGGCACGGGGCGGGCTTGCGCCAGGTCCAGCCGCGGCGGCGGGGACGGTAGGCGGACAGGTCCTTAAGGATTTCGCGCACATCCAGCGCCTGGTCCTGCTTCAAGCGGTACACTGCCATCTTATTGCCCTCCTTCAAACCAGGCTTTGACCGGGTTCCAGTCTTCAAGCGTTATCAGCTTCAAGCCGGCTTCGCGCACGGGCAGGTCCCAGGCTTTGGACGCTTTAAAGACCACATGCCCGGCCCCGTGGCCCAGCAGGCCGTGCTCCATGCATTTGTCCACCAGGGCCTTGGCCTCCAGGGAGGACAGGCCCATGCGCAGCAGCACGCTGCGCTCGATGGAGGGGGAGGTGTACTCCCGCCCCATTTGCAAAAGGGGGTCGGTCAATTGCTGGGCCAGGTCCCAGAAGCGCTGCTTGAGCTGGTCGTCGCTGAGGCCCTTTAAATGGGCGGCGCGCTGGGCATAATCATCAGTTCGTTTCATGGCGTTCCTCCAACAAGCGGGTGATGGTGGTTCTGACAAAATTGAGGTCGCTGCCGGTTTCCCCGGCAAGGAAGCGCAGGTCGTTTTCTATTGGCATGGTTGTGGCATCGCCCAAAGCGCCGCGGATTAAGGACTGGCGCAGGTGCGTAAGGTCCACTTCCGTGGCGGTGAGCTGTTTGGGGGTCTGCGGCAAAATGATGCTCTCCCCCGGCACCTGGTCTTTGGGATCGCCGATTGTGATTGTGATGCCGTTCTCCCGGGCGAAGGCCAGCTGGGCATTCTGGTGCTTGCCGGCACCGGTGTACTCGGTCTCCTGCACGATGAGCAGGTCATCCTGGTTCAGTTCCTGCGCCAGGGAGAAGGCTGCTGCCAGGCTGGTGTTGCCGGCGGGGCCGCGCTCCATGCCCTCCAGCACCACCAGCATCTCGGTCATGTAAAAGACCTGGCCCTGGGTAAGGGTGACATAGCGGTCCATGTATCGAAGCGGCCGGGCGGCCGAGCGGGGCACGTCGGAACGGTCCGGCCAGGTGGTGAAGGGCATGCCAAAGCCGGTGTGGCCAGTGGTAAAGGACTTGCGGTTGAACTGGGTGTCAGACGCCATGTGCAGGCCCTTGAGGTCCACGCTGGCAGCGACCAGGGGCACCTTGCAGCCCGCTTTTTGAAGGCCGCGGGCGGTGCCCGTCAGGTTGCCGCCGCCGGCGTTGGTGGCCACCACCATGGCGGGGTCCTTGCCAAACTGCTTGCGGCATTGGGTGGCCAGCTCGTAGCCCAGGGATTCCACGCCCTGGATGGCGTAGGGGGTGTACAAGGAAACGTTGAAGTAGCCTGTGTCCTCCAGCAAGCGCAGGAAGACATAGAAGAGTTCAGGGCCTACGGACAGCTGGATGACTTCCGCGCCCAGAGCCTCGCACTTGCGGGCCTTTTCAACGATTTCAGGCTGGCCCAGGCCTTTGCTGTCATAGCACTCCTGAACCACGATGCACTTGAGCCCCGCCTTGGCACAACAGGAGGCCACGGCCGCGCCATAGTTGCCGCTGGTGGCGGTGATGACGCCCTTGTAGCCCATTTGTTTGGCCATGTGCACCGATAATGCCGCACGGCGGGCCTTGAAGGAGCCGGAGGGGTTGCAGGCCTCATCCTTGACCAGGATGCGCGCGCCCTTGCCGGGGGCGGCGTATTTGCGGGCAAGGGCGGTGATGTTTTTCAGCTCAATCAGCGGGGTGTTGCCCACATTGAAGGACTGCATGACTTCCATCACCTGGTCCATGGAGAGCTTGGTGGAGGCCATCATGCCTTCGTAATCAAAGCCGATGCTGCCGGATTCAAACTGGCTGTAGTCCAGCCCCACGGCGGACTTCATGATCTGGTTTTTGCGGCCCAGAACGGCTGCGTAAGAGGTATTTTTCATTGCTCTTCCCCCCACAGCGCCTGTTTGATGCCTTCCTGCACCTGCAGCAGTTCCGGGATGAAGGCGCCAAAGCTGTGGCTGTAGCTGGGCGCTTCCTGGACTAACTTCCCTGACACCTGTCGCCCGGTGCGGGTGCGCACCAGCGCTTCATCCCCCACCTTGGCGTCATGCATTAGCCAGCCCTTCACCCACTGGGTGAGGGGAACTTCCGCGGTGTCCTTTGGCACCTGGGGCGCGCGAAAACCGGGTTCCAAAATGGTGGATTGCAGCTGCACCCAGTCCCCTTTGTTAGCCATGGCTGTTTTCCCCAAAGGCGATGTCGCGGTAGTCGCCCATGACGCAGCGGGGCACCGGGATGTCCAGCATGGTGAGCAGGCCCGGGCGGGCCGCCACCACGAAGGGCAGCACATTGCAGGCCATGGCGATGGTGCCGATGCCGCCGTTGACCTCGGGCTTGACCGCCATGTTGATGTCCGGCGAGCCAGTTAAGGTGATGTAGTCCCCAGTGTCAACGCCCACCTGCTCCGGCTCAATCTGCTGGGGGTGGATGAGTTCAATGACTTCCTTGCCGTCCTTGGTGGCGGAGGCGGACATGTTGACGCCCGCGATGTGGCCGGCCGCGGCGAAGCCGTGCGGGCTCTTGCGGTCAACTTCGGTGATGATGGGCCGCATCTGCTGGGTGAGCGTGTCATAGGGAAGGCCCAGGGCCTTTGAAATCATGGCGGCGGACTCATGGAAGCCCACGTGGCCGGCCAGGCTGCCATCCTGTACACCCTGGTCAAACTGGTCCACGGTGATGCCGATGCCCTGCTCGTGCATGACGGTTCCGCCAAAGGGCGAGAGGGAGTTGCCCCGCTCACAACGCACGTGGGACACCTCGGTCATGGCGCCGGAGAGGCAGACCGCCAACAGGTCCATCATCAGCCCGGGGTTGATGCCGGTGCCCAGGATGCTGACCTTGTGCTCCTTCGCCAGCCTGTCCATTTCAAGGGCCAATTCCGGTGACTGGGCGGAGGCCACGCTCATTTCCTCGGCGATGGTGACCACGTTGATGCCCCGGGTGACCGCTTCCTTGATTTTGGGGAAAACGTCTTTTACAAAGGAGTCCGTGGCGATGACGCAGCAGTCCACCGGGGTGTTGCCCAGCACCTGGGCGATGTCATCGCTGACAAGGATGGGCGTTTGGCCCGCTGTATCAAGGCCCAGCAGCGCCCGCGCGTCCTTGCCGACATAGCCTTCATAGCGGTCGCACACACCGACGATCTCAACGCCCTTGCGCGACAGCAGCAGTTTGCCGATTCCCTAACCCATGGCCCCAAAGCCCCACAGGGCAACCCGTACGTTTCTCATGATGATGCTCCTCCTTCTTTGCAGTGTCGTGCTTGATTACTGGCGGCCGATGGTGGCGACCATCACGGCCTTGATGGTGTGCAGGCGGTTTTCCGCCTGGTCAAAGACCTTGGATTTGGGCGAGCGGAAAACCTCGTCGGACACTTCCATGGCGTCCAGGCCAAATTCCTTCTTGACCATGCGTCCGGTCTCGGTCTCCAGGTCGTGGAAGGCGGGCAGGCAGTGCAGGAAGATGCAGTCGGGGTTCTTGGTCTTCGCCATCGCGGCGGCGTTGACCTGGTAGTCCTTCAGCAGCGCGATGCGCTCGGCAAACTTGTCCTCCTCCCCCATGGACACCCAGACATCGGTGTAGACGGCGTCCGCGCCTTCAAGGGCAGACAGGTCGTTGGTCAGTTGAATCTGCCCACCGGTCTGCTCCGCCAGTTCGCGCATTTTCTTGGTGAGTTCCGGATCAGGCGCCAGCTCCCTGGGTG
>JAAYLK010000033.1 GCA_012521895.1 Clostridiales bacterium | reverse complement strand
ATGCTTTCCGTAGCAGTCACCATGATGGGGGCGTACGCCCTCAGCCGGAAATTCATGGGGAAAAAATTGATCAATTTCCTCATTGTCTTCACCATGTTCTTTTCCGGCGGCCTGATTCCCATCTTCCTGACCATGCGTGACCTGGGGCTGTATGATACCCGGGCCATCCTCATCCTCATCAACGGCGTGTCGGTGTGGAACCTGATGGTGGCCAGGACCTATGTGCAGTCGACCCTGCCCAACGAACTGTATGAGGCAGCGGTCATTGACGGCGCAAACCATTTCTCCTACTTCTTCAAGATCGTACTGCCGCTCTCAGGCACCATCATCGCGGTTCTGGCCGTCTACTATGGCGTGGCCAAATGGAACGATTACTTTTCTGCGCTTGTTTTTATCCGCGACCGCGGCAAACTCCCACTGCAGACCATCCTGCGGGAAATCATCGCATCGCTGAATACCAGTACATCAAGCGAAGCCTTCTTCAGCGCCTATGCCGATGACATCAAGGGCATGACAGACGCCATGCGCCAGGCGGCGGTGGCCAAGTACTGCACCATCGTCGTATCCACCGGCCCGGCCGTCCTGCTGTACATCTTCATGCAGAAGTATTTTGTCAAAGGCGTTATGATCGGGTCCCTCAAGGGATAAACCGGGACTCTGCCGCAAAAAGCGGCTCCATATATACTTAAGGAGGAAACCATGAAGAAAATCGCCGCACTGCTCCTGTCCCTCTTGATGCTGCTGGGTACCTTCTCCGCCCTCGCGGAATACCCGATCGTCCAGGAGCCCCTCACTATCAAAGTCTTCCAGTGGGTCGTTGAGAACCAGCAGGTGGACTTTGAGAACCTCTGGTTCTACAAGGAACTGGAAAAGAAGACCAACATCAAAGTCGAATGGGAAGCCGTCAAAGACGGCGACTATGACACCAAGTTCAACCTGATGCTCGCCTCCGGCGACTGGCCGGATGTCATCAGCCGCGGCGGCATGAGCAAGGACATGATTGAGGACTATGGCCCCAACCAGGGCATCCTGCTGCCGCTGGATGACCTGATCAAGGAGTACATGCCCAATTATTCCAGCCGCCTGGGCATGAACAATGTCAGCGCCTCCCTGCCTTCCTCCGACGGCCAGACCTATTTCATCGGCAACCTGACCGCCCAGAACATCAATCATGACGGCACCTTCTTTATCAACAAGGCGTGGCTGGACAAGTTGGAGCTGCAAGTCCCCACCACCGTTGATGAATTGACCGAGGTCCTGCGCGCCTTCCGCGACAATGACCCCAACGGCAACGGCGAAAAGGACGAGATTCCCTTCTCTGCCGCTGAGATCAACCACCAGACCCAGGGTGTTTACACCCACTTCGCGATGTTCGGCGTGCCGCTGCAGCGCTGGGTGTACGCGGTGATTGATGACAACAACAAGGTGGTCTTCCCGGGCTCCATGGACGGCTTCCGCGCCGCGGTGGAATGGCTCAACCTGTGCTACACCGAAGGCTTGCTGGACCCCGAGGCCATGACCCAGGACTCAAACGGTTGGGGCACCAAGATGAACGCCAACCGCGTGGGCTTCACCACCTATCTGCGTAAAATCAACACCGCCTGGCAGCCTGAAATCGTTGAGGCCTTCCAGCACATCCTGCCCCCCGCAAGCGAATACGGCGTGAAGGTGCCGCGCATCCTGGAAATCCCCGAGTTTGGCGCAGCCTTGACCGTCGCCGCCAAGGACAAGGCTCCCCAGATCATGCGCTGGCTGGACGCCCAGTTTGAAACCGAGACCATGATGGTCAGCGTCAACGGCCCCATCCAGGAGGGCGGCCCGATTGAGCCCACCATGAAACTCAATGACGAAGGCAAGTACGAAATCGTCTACATCCCCACGGACAATGGCCTGTACCAGTACGTGCCGGTCATCCACGGCCAGTTCTTCGCTCCGGGCGACTACTACTTTGAAATCTACCAAATGCCGCCCCACCGCGTTGAGCGCTTCAACCAGGCCAAACTGTACGAAGAAGCCGGCGTGTTGGAATTGCATTCTCACGACTACCTGCGCAAGCTGGTGGCCATGGACACCGACACCGCGGTTGAAGTCAGCCGACTGTTCACCGACATCGAGCGCTTCATGAAGGAAGCCATCGCCAACTTCATCACCGGCGGTGTCACCGACGAAAACTGGCAGGCCTTCCAGGACAACGCCAAGAACATCGGTGTTGACCAGTACATCCAATACTACCAGGACGCATACAACGCCTACCTGGCCGCTAACCAGTAAGCTTTGTTTCCCAAGCCGCAGCGCTTACGGCGCTGCGGCGCTTTTTTGAGACAGGAGAAGATACGTGAGCACGCAATCAGTAAAACAAGCTGGTTTGACCATCGCCTACATCGGCGGGGGTTCCCGCGGCTGGGCGTGGGGCTTTATGAAGGACCTGGCCATGGACCCGCATATGGGCGGCGTGGTCCGGCTGTATGACATCGACCGTGAGGCAGCGCTTAAAAACCAGCGCATCGGCACCATGATTTCCGCGCATCCGGAGGCGCTGGCTGACTGGCGGTATGAGGCGGTAGATACGTTGGAAGCCGCGCTCAAAGGCGCGGACATCGTGGTCATCTCCATTCTGCCGGGCAATTTTGACCACATGGCATCTGATGTCCACCTGCCGGAGGAGTATGGCATCTATCAGAGCGTGGGGGACACCACCGGCCCGGGCGGCCTGCTGCGCGCTTTGCGCACTGTGCCCATGTACGCGGACATCGCCCGCGCCATCCAGGCGACGGCGCCCAAAGCCTGGGTCATCAACTACACCAACCCCATGGCCGCCGGCATTGGAACGATGTATGAAGTCTTTCCAGGCATCCGCGTCTTTGGTTGCTGCCACGATGTCTTTGGTGCCCAGAAGCTGCTGGCCGCCATGCTGGAAGAAGTGGAAGGCATCAGGGACATCCCGCGCCAGGACATCAAAACCCAGGTCAATGGTGTCAACCATTTCACCTGGCTGACCAGCGCGTCCTACAAGGGGCAAGACTTGTTCCCGGCGTATGAAGCGTTCGCCAAAAAATACCAGGATACCGGCTACCTCAAAGGCCAGGACAGCAACTGGATGAACAGCTTCTTCCACAGCTCCCACAAGGTCAAGTTTGACCTGTTTTTGCGCTACGGCGCGATTGCCGCCGCCGGTGACCGCCACCTGGCGGAGTTCATGCCGCCCTGGTACCTTAAAGACCCAAAGACCGCGCAATCCTGGGGCTTCACCCTGACCCCGGTCTCCTGGCGCAAGACAGACTTGCAAGAACGCATCCGCAAACGAGAAGCCTTGCTGGATGGCAGCGAGCCCCTGGCGCTGACGGCTTCAGGGGAAGAAGGGCATCTGCTCATCAAGGCGCTGCTGGGCCTTGGCGACCTGGCAAGCAATGTCAACCTGCCAAACCGCGGCCAATCCCGGCAGCTGCCCCTGGGAGCAGTAGTTGAAACCAACGCCCTGTTCCGTGATCAGGAAATCAGCCCGGTGATGGCGGAGGACCTGCCCGCGCCTGTTGTGAACATGGTTGCCCGGCATGCGGACAACCAGCTGTCCATCGTCAAGGCCGCCCTGGAATATGACTGGCAGCTGGCCTTTAATGTGCTGCAGAATGACCCGCAGGCTGCCCACCTGCCGCCGAGTAAAGCCGCTGAAATGTTTGAGCGCATGGTCAACAACACCCTGGACGTCCTGCCCGCGAAATGGCGTCGTGGTTCACATCAACAATAGCTCTCAAGACTCAGCTCTCAAGAATTATGTAACTTTGGGATAACAAAAGACAAATAAACAACAGAGCCTGAATCTGCAGCGGCAGTTCTCAGGCTCTGTTTGCTTTATAGTGAGGAAACGCAAAGACTTACAAATAAATTATGGATCCGCCTGAGTCCAACCGGTGTATTTGAGCACGCGGGTCTGGTCCTTGTTCCCTGTCTCAAGCTTCTGGTTCATGTTACGAAAGTCCCGGGGCGTCATGCCTTTTTGCTTGATGAAGTGCCTGTTGAAGCTGGACAATGAGGCAAAGCCTACAGACTGCGCGATTTCCAGGATGGTTTCGCTGGTGCTGGTCAGCAGCAGCCCTGCCCTGTCAACCCGCAGGGCGTTGATGAACTGGAGGGGAGAGACCCCGATGATGGCCAGAAATAACCGGCGGAAATGCGTCTGGCTCATGTGGCAGCGCTCCGCCAATTCCTCAATGCGGATGGGGTTCATATAGTTTGTGTACAGGTATTGGAAGGCGGGCGCCAAAGCCAGGCCGCTGCCCGGAACGTTTTGAGAGGCGCTGGGGTGGTTAGGCTGATTGGAAAAATGCCGCTTCAGCACACAAAACAGCGTGAGGAACAAGGAACGGATGACCAGGTCGTGATTATCTCTCTGCGCGCGCATCTCATCCAGGATGTTGTTGGTCAGGAAATGCGCCTTGGGGTTCTTGCTGGCTGTGATGATGGATTGGTCCGGTTTGAATTGTGAATGAATGAACTCATAATCCTCATCATTTGCCATGGTCTGAAACAACAAGCCGCGCAGGTCCACGAACAGATAGCTCCACAAGCTGGTGTCTCCCTCGTTGGACCAGGTTGTGTGGGGCAGGTGCTGGGGCATGAAGGTCACTGTTCCCGAAGAAAAGGGAAAGGTTTCCCGGCCGATTTGAATCTGCCCGCTGCCGCTGTGGCAAAACCCGAACTCCAGGCAGTTGTGGAAGTGTAGCCGCCCGCTCTTCTGCGGTGAAATGCGCCAGGCATCCCCGTCCAGCAGCAGCACGGGAAACTGCGGTTGCAGCTCATACACCCTGTACTCCAGCACCTGCTTTTTCTTCATTGTCCTCTACCAGTTCATCCATTAAATGGTCGAAATTGCACAGAATCATCACAATATGATATAGATTTCAATCCAAAGCCAGTTTACAATATAATCGACTGACACGCAAGCGCACCGCACGACGAACGCTCAACAACAGAATTTTTCGTATGCTTTGAAGGGAGCGGATATTTTGCGTACCAAGAATTTACAGCCGGCCAATCCCTTGTTGGAAGGCAAGGGAATGGCCAAGTTCAAAAACCGCCTGGCGCGCGACTGGCAATTGTATGTTTTGCTTCTGCTGCCCCTGGCCTTTGTGTTCATCTTCAAATACGCCGCCTATCCCGGATTGCGCATCGCCTTTATGAACTATAAGCCGGCGCGCGGTTACGCCGGCAGCACCTGGGTGGGGTTTGACATCTTTAGGAAGATTTTTCGCGACGCGGACTTCCTGCGCGCCTTGAAAAACTCCATGATGTTCAACTTCCTGGACTTGATTGTCGGCTTTCCGGTGCCGATCATCCTGGCGCTCTTGCTCAACGAGCTTCGCTTCCCGCGCTTTAAGAAGCTGTCCCAGACCATCCTGTACCTGCCACACTTTCTAAGCTGGGTCATCATCGCCAGCGTCGCCTACCAGGTCTTCCGTCCGGACACGGGGTTGTTGAACATTGTGCTGAAGAACGCCGGCCTCATTGAAAACGGCATCCCCTTCCTGACAGAGAAAAATCACTGGGCGGCCACCTATCTGCTCATGGCAGTCTGGCAGAACATGGGCTGGGGTTCCATCATTTATCTGGCCGCGATGACGGGCATCAGCCCCGAACTGTACGAGGCCGCCACGGTCGATGGCGCCAGCCGCCTGCGCCGGATTTGGCATGTGACCCTGCCGGGCATCAAAGCGACGATGGTCACCTTGCTGATCCTAAACCTGGGGCGCATCATGGGCTCCAACTTTGAGCGCCTCAGCGCCTTTGGCAATGTCAATGTGCGCGAGTACCAGTACCAATTGGCGGTCTACATCTATGAAAAAGGCCTGGCCGGCGGCAACTTCAGCAACGCCACGGCAGTGGGCCTCATCCAGTCCTTTGTCGGCTTCCTGCTTGTTTTGAGCGCTGACCGCTTCGCCAAAGGCCTTGGTGAAGGCGGATTGATTTAGGAAAGGAGGCACAGCATGAGCAGCATTTACTCAAAAGCGGAAAAACCGCGGCAGGGCGGGCTCAACCGGGTTCGCGTGTCTGATGTCATCATAGCCATCATCATCCTGATTCTGTGCGCGACCTGTATCCTGCCCTTTTTACACATCGCCTCCAAATCAATCTCCAGCAACACCGCGGTGCTGGCCAAGTCCGTCTACTTGCTGCCAAAGCAGGTCAATTTTGACGCCTATGCCTCCATTTTCAGGGATGGCCAGCTCACTTATTCCATGGGCTATTCCATCGTTGTAACCTTGCTGTTCACCCTGATTGGCATGGTTGTTACCATCTGCGCGGCCTACCCGCTGTCCCGCAGCCTGCTCAAAGGCCGCCGCGTCTTTTCTCTCATCATCCTGTTCACCCTGTATTTCAACGCCGGCATCATCCCGGAATACCTGTTGTTTAAACAGCTGGGCCTCATCAACACCATGTGGGTTTTGATTTTGCCGCTGTCCTTCTCCCCATACAACATGCTGATCATGCGCACCTACCTGGAATCAACGATTCCCGAAAGCCTGTATGAGGCCGCCTACTTAGACGGCGCCTCCCATTTCCAGATGCTCTCCAGGGTGACCTTGCCACTGTCCAAACCCATCCTGGCCACGCTGTCCTTGTTTTATGCCGTCGGGCGGTGGAATGCCTACGCCGACGCGCGCTACTTCATTACCCGCAAGGCTTTGCAGCCCATCCAGTACCTGCTGAGCAACATGGTGCTTTCCTCCGGCGCTGATGCCATCAGCCTGGCGGAAGGGGCGGCTGTCACCAGCACCCCCGAAGTCCTCCAGGCGGCAACGGTCATGTTCGCCACCCTGCCCATCTTGCTCATTTATCCATTCATTCAAAAACACTTTGTCAAGGGGGTGATGGTCGGCGCAGTCAAGGGGTAGCCTTCATCCAGCACTGATTCATTAATAAAAGGAGAACACCATGAAAAAACTGTTGAAAACCCTGTTGTTGCTGACCCTGGTCCTCTCAATGACCCTGCCGTTTGTGTCCATGGCCGCGGAAGCCGCGCCCGGCGCAAGCCCCGAGCACCTGGTTCCCTTTGAAAACCGCGTCAAGATTACCGTCCCCGTGTATGACCGCAGCAAGGAAGGCTATCCCGCGGTTGATGACAACTACTGGACCCGTTGGGTGCAGAAAGAATTTGGCGACAAGTACAACGTTGATGTTGAGTATGTCGCCATCCCGCGCGGGGATGTCATGACCAAGTACAGCCTGCTCATCGCCGGTGGGGAGACCCCCACCATCCTGATGGAGTATGACTATCCCAAGGTCGCCCAGTGGGCCAATGATGGCGCCATGGCTGAGATTGACCTGGAAGAGTTCGCCAAAGTGGCCCCCACCTTCTACCAGGCGATGGTGGACAACAACCAGCTTGGCTACACCAAAATCAACGGCAAGGATTACTTTGTCCTGACCGAGCGCCCCTACTACAACACCACCTTCACCTATGCCAACTTCATCCGCAAGGACTGGTTGACCCAATTGGGCCTTGATGTGCCCAAGAGCTATGCGGAGTATGTCGCCGCGGTCAAGGCGGTGCAGGAAGCGGGCCTGGCGGCCAACCCCATCGGTTTGTCCCTGCCCAAGACAGCCTATGTCGTCAACTTTGCCTTCCGTGACTTCCCGGTGAATGAAGCGGAATGGGCGATGCATTCCAGCCTGGGCACGCCCAGCCTCAGCTGGCACCCCACGTACAAGCTGCTCAAGCGCCAGAACGCCGAATACAACCAGAACTTCTTCTCCAGCGAGTATGACCTGGACCTGGCCGATGTCGGCGCTGGCGCGTCCCAGTGGCAGACTGACTTCATCAATGGCCAGAAACTGATTTACGGCGGCTATATGTCCGCCAATGTCAGCTGGCTGGTCTCCTTCTATGAGAAGAACCCCGGCGCTGAGCTGGCGATTGTGGACAACTATCAGGTGGTGGAGCCCGGCTTTGTGGATCATCCGCAAATCCGCGCTGACAACCCCTTTGGTATGATTGTCGGCTTCTCTTCCGCCGCCACCCCCGACCAACTGAAGGCCGCCTGGATGTTCATGGAATGGATGATTCAGCCGGAGACCCTCTTTGTGATGGAAAACGGCGTTGAAGGCGTCACCTACACCCTGGGCGAAGACGGCCTGCCTGTGGTGAACGGTGATTACCGCGGCGAGGAAATGCTCAACCACAACATGAACATTGACATGACCTGCCTTGTGCACGCCTCCAAGAAACTGGGCACCATTGAGCAGACCATCGCTGCCCTCGCGCCCAAGGGCATCCCGCAGGATTTCACCCAGCCGCTGATTGACAACTATTACCAGCTCAAGGACCTGGCGGACAAGGGCTGGGCATACTCCGACCCGGTGTTCGCGGTCGCCATTGAGTCCGAGAGCGAATTCTCCCCGACCTTGCTAAGCCTCTACCAGGAATACTCTACCGCGCTGACAAAGTGCAAACCGGAAGAGTTTGATGCCCTGTATGCCGATTACAGCCAGAAGTTCCTGGATGCCGGCTATCAGCAGATCATCGACGAGCGCCTGGCGGCTTATGAGAGCGGCCAGACCACCAAACTGCCGGTACAGCCCGCGCAATAAACTAAGCGATACCACGGGGCGCCTGCACGCTTGCGGCGGGCGCCCCCTTATGATGCGGAGGTCATGATGATTGTTATGAAGCATGAGCGTCAGCCCCTGTTGGATGCCCTGGACCGGGTGGTCAGAAAAACCATGGAAATGGACCTGACCTGGGACTGGCCCTGCGGCGTGGCTTATTACGGCGTGGCGGAGGCATTCCGGCAAACGGGCAATGAGGAGTATTTCAGCCTCTTAAAGCAGCGCGTGGATGAGCTGATTGCCTTGGGTCTGCCTGTGTGGACGGTCAATACCTGCTCCATGGGGCACTGCCTGATTACCCTGTACGAGGTGACGGGTGATGAAGCCTATCTCAAGGTGATGCGGGATAAGATTGACTACTTGTCAAACCACGCCTTGCGCTTTGCCGATCGCGTGCTGCAGCATACCGTGTCCTCCAAGAATGATTTCCATGAGCAAGCCTGGGCGGACACCTTGTTCATGGCAGCCTTCTTCATGCTGCGCTATGGCGTGATGACAAAGGTTGAGGCCCTCATCAACGACGCCCTCCACCAATACTACTGGCACATCCGCTACCTGCAGGACAAGGCGTCAGGGCTTTGGTACCACGGCTACAACAACGTGCACAAAGACCACATGTCCGGCTTCTTCTGGGGCCGCGCCAACGCCTGGGCCGCTTACACCATGGCGCAGGTGAAAAAACGCCTGCCGGAGCCCTACCTGTACCCACCCTACATGGATGTGGATTGCTCCCTGCGTGACCAGCTGGCGGGGCTCAAAGGCCTGCAGACTGAAAATGGCTTGTGGCGCACTGTGCTGACAGATGAGCAAAGCTATGAGGAATTATCCGCCAGCGCCGGCATCACGGCGGCCATGTTGTTAAACGGTAACCCCTTGCACTCTGCCTACGCGCAGAAGGGTGTGGAAGGCGTGTTGGCCAACATCAGCCCGGATGGCCGGTTGACCAATGTGTCCGGCGGCACCGCCGTCATGCGTGATTTGGAGGGCTACCGGCAAATCTCCCGCGACTGCACCCAGGGCTGGGGGCAGGGCCTGGCCCTTGCCATGCTGTCCGCTGCGCTTGACAACCTGGAGGGCAGGCGTGAGTAGTTTGACGGGCGGCTTTACCCTGCCTGGCGAGGCAGGGCATGAGGACTTGAGCCTGGAACTGGCCCGGCGCTGGGGCGCTGACGCCATCCGGGATTCCGACGGCACCAGCCTGTCCCCGGCCTTGCTGGACCAGGGAATGGTCGTGTATTCCACTGTCTGCCCCATCCGCGGCCACAATGACTTTCTCAACGCGCACCCGCACACCTTGCAGCAGACCTTCCTGTGCACGCGCCCGCACACTTTTGTGGGAGAAACGCTGGACATCGTGTTGCTGGAGGATTTTTTCGCGGGCCAGTTCAAGGTCAACGCGGGGGAAGACAGCCGGGCTTACTGGCAGGTGATGGACCGAACCTCAAATGTCTTGCTTAGCCAGGATGCCTGGGAATACATGGAAGATGAAGGCCTTGTCCGCGTCAAGCAGGTCAAGCCCTGGCACAGCTATACCGTCAGCTTCCTGGCCTACCGTGTGTGGGAAGAGATTTCCATGTACAACCACACCACCAACGGCTGGCAGGCTGAGCATTTGATGCCCCTGGACCCCATTTGGCCGGAAGCCAGGGCTTACCTGGTGGAGTGGCTGAAAACCTGGCTGGAAAAACACCCGCACACTTCCATCGTTCGCTTCACCTCCCTGTTTTACAATTTTGTCTGGATATGGGCGGCGGAGGAGCGCAGGCGCATCCTGTTCACAGACTGGGCATCCTATGATTTCACGGTGAGCCCCTTGATGCTGAACCGCTTCCGGGAGAAAACAGGGTATGCGATGTCAGCGGAAGACTTTGTCAACAAAGGGCTGTACAACTCCACGCACCGCGTCGCCGGGCAGAAGAAAATCGCGTGGATGAATTTTGTTCAGGAGCAGGTGCTGGACATCGGCCGTGAGCTGGTCAGCCTGGTACACAAAGCTGGGAAGAAAGCCTATGTGTTTTATGATGACAGCTGGGTGGGCCTGGAGCCCAACAGCCCGCGCTTTCAGGAATACGGCTTTGACGGCCTGATCAAATGCGTGTTCTCCGGCTTTGAGGCGCGCTTGTGCGCCAATGCCAGGGTGCCCCTGCACGAATTGAGGCTGCACCCCTACTTGTTCCCGGTTGGTTTAGGGGGCAGCCCCACCTTTTCACCGGGCGGGCACCCCGAAAAAGACGCAAGGCAATACTGGGTGCGCATCCGGCGCGCACTGCTGGTGGAAGGCGTCCAGCGGCTTGGCTTGGGGGGGTACCTGAGCCTGACGCGGGATTACCCTGAATTTGTCCAATACATGGACGAGCTGCTTGCGGAGTTCCGGCAGCTGAAAGCCTTGCATTCAGCGGGAAAACCGGCACTGAATCAAACTCGCGTTGCTGTGCTCCATACCTGGGGCAGCCTGCGCGCCTGGACCCTTTCCGGCCACTTCCATGAGAATGAACGCCAGGTGCTGATGCATGTGGTGGAGGCGCTTTCCGGTTTTCCCATGGACGTGCGCTTCATTGGCTTCGACGATTTGTCCGCAGGCGCGTTGGACGATGTTGATGTCCTCCTCATCGCCGGTGAAGCCGGCAGCGCCTGGAGCGGGGGAGAGCTGTGGACAGACGAAGCGGTTGAAACCGTCACCGCCTGGGTGTATGGGGGGGGCGCTGTGCTGGGCATCAAAGAGCCTTCCGCTGTACCGGGTTTCAACACCACGCTCCGCCTGGCTCAGGTCCTGGGAGTGGACATTGATGAAGGGCGCTATGCCAGCCATGGCGCGTGGCAATATCATTCCGCTTGCCCGGCCTTCCTGGAGGCGAACGGCGCAAGCCTCCCGGAACACCAGGGTGTTTGGCTGACATCAAAGAACGCTGATGTCCTTCTTGAGAAAGACGGCTTGCCCGTGATGATCGAGCATGCTTTTGGGCAGGGAAAGAGCATCTACCTCAGCGGTTTTAAGGACACGCCGCCAAACGCGAGGCTGCTTTATAAAATTCTACTGTACCTGGGTGGAGAAACATCTCCTGACTTCATCGCGCAGGATGATGCAGTGGACTGCGCCTGGTTCCCCGACAGCAAGACAATAGTGCTCGCAAACAGCGGGGAGATGCCCTTAACTGGCAGCGTCCCTGTGCTGGGTACAAAAGTGCCATATCAACTGGAGCCCTATCAAATCAAGTTTATGAAGCTATAAAAAAGACAATTTGCTCATTGATGAAGCTGCTCCGGCAGTTTCATTTACTGTGCTTGGCATCTTTGACTCAAACTATGTTGAAGTAATGATATGACGCTGAAACAAATGGGTACTGTCAAATCAAGTGATATAACATTTCAACATATCTTCATTACTTGTTTCAATGATGCCATCAATCAAAGAACACGATTCAGCACCCTTTGGCATCATTGCGCCCCGTTAATAGTTTTGCCCTTCCACTGCTCTAACACAGTATTTGGCCGCAACTTCCTTGCCTTCGCATGTGCGTTCACAAGCCTGGGCATGCCCACCATGCCCAGCATCGGCAAGTCATTGGCGCTGTCGCCATAGGCATAGGATCCTGCCCAATCCACATCAAGTTTATGTGAATCGACCCAGGCTTGGATTTGTCTGCATTTTTCTTCCTTGACCACGTTGCATGTCACCTTGTACTGCTCATCTGTTTGCGTCGCGATGATGTGGTCAACGGGCAGGAGGTCTTGAAGATATTGCAAGTAGCACAGGGGAGAGGCCGACACCAGAACGACGATGTGTCCCTTGTCCTTGTGGGCTTGCAGCTTTTTAATCGCTTTTCTGTATATTCTGGGATAAAGGGCTTTGGTTGCGAACTCATTCAAAAATTGCTCTGCTTGCGCACTCGGTATAGCACTCAGTCCTGCCAATGAGCGGGTTTTCACCGATTCAACCGGCAATTTGCCAAGTTTCCAACACAAGGTCTGCCAGAGGATGATGAGCAAGTCCTTCAGGCTGATGATGTCTTGAAAAAACTGTGCCCTCACCAGGGCGGCGATGCTGTCGCCTTTGATCATCGTGCCGTCAAAATCAAACAGAGCCAATCGCTTTTGCATGAGCCGTCCTCCATCTTGATAACTACAGGCTACAGGAGGGGGCGTGGGCTGTCAATTGCTCTTTAAATCATTGAAAATAGAACCGTACTAAAGAGCTTTCTATGTTGTTCTTTGGTGTTCTATATTGTGAAAAAATGGTTGTGACAATAATTTCCCTTTAATATTATCAAGAGTGCAAACGTGATTAAAGTGTTCTGTATCGTAGTGTGCAGTTTGAACGCTATGGCAGGAGTTAGATGCGGCTGTTTGGTCAGGCTCAAAACCCGGAAAGTCCCTGAAATTTGCAGAGAAGTCTGCTTTTTGGTTGACATTTCGCCCGTACCTTGTTTATAATGGCTAAGCCTTAGGGGCATGGTGTAATGGTAACACGTGGGTCTCCAAAACCTTTGTTGAGGGTTCGAGTCCTTCTGCCCCTGCCAGCGAAGAGCCGTGAATCAGTGCGAATCACGGCTTTTTCTATTGCCCTCAGTAATGCTGGAAACCTAGTATTTCTAGATAGTGTCTACACGAGTTACGCAAGGACTCCTGCCCAAATGGCGATACATCGAACTTGAATTGCAGCAATGAACCCGTCGCTGGTTTTCGCGTACCTGGTTGCAACCCCGCGCCATCGCTT
>JAAYLK010000032.1 GCA_012521895.1 Clostridiales bacterium | reverse complement strand
CCAAAGACCCGGTAGGATACATCCGGGTTCCAGTCCATCATCGTATACAGCTGCCCCAGCAGAAACTTGCTGTGAATATAAAGGGGATCATAGACTGGTGACATCTCACGGGGGACCGCAAAGGAACAGGGTTCCGCTTTGTCACAGCCCTGCACACAGAAGTGACGGGTATCGGGATTGATGAGCAGGCGGACACGCTCAGGCTGCCCCAGCGTGCGGATGGTTTTCCGGTGGATGAGCATACGGCTCCATGCCAGGCAGATTGTCAAGCCATAGCCCTTGACAGATGTCTTTTCAGAAGGAGCCTGCGTTGACTCTGGATTCTTCACAAGGTTTTGCTCAAGCATTACGGATCGCCTCGCTTTCATAGGCACCCTTGTCAGGGTCGTCACGCTGTTCGGTCAGCTTATCACCCATTACATTGAAGGTGACATAGCCGTCAAACAAGTCGATTTTGGTGAATTGCTGGTGCTCTGCCACAGGCAGCCCGAAGGTGTCCTTCCATACCTCCGGATAGCTGGCTTTGCGTGAATAGGTAACCTTGCCGTTCTCATCCACAGCCCTGCTTTGGTTCATGTAGACTTCTGTTGCTGTCAGATCAAACAGATATAGACACTGGCCCTGGAATTCAAACGTTACACCCAGCAGCTTGTAGCGGTAATCCGGGTCCCAGCGCATCAGGTCATACAGCATGCCGGAAAAGATGTCGCTCTTAATGGTCCGGGTCCTCCGGCTTTCGCCTTTGACAATGCACCAGCGCACCGCGTCCTTGTCGTCCGGTCCGCAGGGGCGAATCACCAGCCTCTTTTCCTCCTGATTGATCAGCAGCTGCACATAGACGACGTCCTCGCACTTGCGGATGCAGGCGGTGTTAAAAAAGATGGAAGTGCCCCGAATCGTCAGCGCCGGCTCAAACGTATGCGCAAAAAACTCCCGGCGAACCACCTGGTAGCCCTCAAAACTAAACTCCTTGTCCTCCTGGAATACATCCTGATAATCCATGATGCAAGTACTCCTTTCATTTTCACTTCTTGTCGTTCCCTATTGTTTTACGCGCGCGCGTGCCCTGCCCCGTTGCAGCGTGACGCGTTGGTCTGCCGGCTTTTCAGCTCCCTGGGGTATCAGCCAGACCCTGCCCAGCCTCTGCGCGCCGGGAATCCGCCGTCCGCGGCATAACGCCTGCACCCAGCGAGCGGAAACGACCCAGCGCCTGGCCGCCTCTTCCGCTGATTCATAGTCCACGATTATCTCACCTCCTCCGTATTTTCCCTATCGATGACCGAGCTCGTTTTTTCGCAGGTTTCCGCGATTTCCTGGACAATGGCCGCCACGTCGTCATGTGTATACCGGGGCATTTCGTGCAGATCCACTGTGTGCCCTGGGGCATCCAAGCCCTGAAGGTCCTCTTCTGGCAGGCGGACACTATTGAACTGGTTATAGGCGGACAAGCCGAACTGACCGGCCCACTCCGCCGGGAAGCCTTTGAGCGTCTTCACCTCCCCGTCCTCACCCACTAACCGGATGCGCACTTCCGGCTCATACAGGTCAAAGAACATGGCAGCAGTCCCTTCGTGCCTGCGCACATAGCCCCGAATGCGATAGCCGTAATCACTGTTCCAACCCATTAAGTCCGTCAGAAGGCTGAGAAAAGCGGTGGCGCTCATTACGCGAGTGCCCGCCTTCCGTGGGTCGGTATGAATCCAGCGGATGGCGTTAGGGTGATCTGGCAAGCAAGGCCGGATAGCCAGCAGACGCTCCACGGGATTGATCAGCAGCTCAATGGCATCGGGAGCCCCGAGCCTGTGATAGCACAAGGTATTGAAATGCAGGTGTTTTCGCGACAGGTTCACCGCGGGGATGTGGTCCTGAAAGAATCCCGCGCGCACCACCTGGTAGCCCCCGGAAGGCAGCCCCTCGTTAGAAGGCGCATCGTCATCAGGCGCGTCCTCTTCCGTGAACTCCTCGCCATAGACGCTTAGCGAAGCCCGCACAAAGGTGTCCGAGTCTTCCCAGGTCTGATGCCGGTTCACAGAGACGAAGCCCTGCAGCGCGCCTTCCCGAATGACCCTCAAGGCGGGCAAGGAGCCCGAACCCCCATTCTTGCAGATGTTGAGGATGGTTTGCGCCGCCCGCCAGGCTTCTGGGGACACGATGGGATCATGCTGGTTGCGCCACAGATACTGGTTGCGATCCTGCCGGTTCTTCCGGGACCGGTGGTTGAGATAATTGGGGGTGAAGGTCTTGCGGGCGAGTACATCCCCGCAATACCGCTCATTACGCAGGAGCCCCGCCACACTGCCGCTGCTCCAGTTGATATTGCCCAGTTTTGATGGCCGCCCAAGTTCATTGAGCCGGGCGGCGATTTCCTTCTTGGAAAAGCCGGCAAGCAGCATGGCGTAGGCCAGCCTCACCGTCACAGCCTCCTCAGGGTTGATGGTCAGGCGGTGATCCTCATCCCAGTCGTAACCCAGCAGCGGCGGCGTCAGCAGCACCCCGCGCTTGAAGCGCTGTTCGATGGAGACGTTCATGATTTCGCTCTTGTT
>JAAYLK010000031.1 GCA_012521895.1 Clostridiales bacterium | reverse complement strand
TTACAATACCACCCGCATCCAAAAGAACCTTGATTATCTCTCGCCAATTGAATGGCTCAACCGTTACCACAATTCGACCCTCAAAATCTCTGCTTAACAAACTGTCCGAAAAAGTGTTGACGAGCCACGCATCGCTGCCTTCCCTTCTGCGTTGCGGGTCCTCCGTCAGAGGCGAATTGAACAGCAGGGTGCTGTAGGGCAGGATGTCTTTCAGGGCGCTGATGGTCTGGGCGCGCTCGGGCTCGTTGACGGGCAGGCGGCGGGTGAGGCGGAAGGCCAGCTCGTCCGCGTCCAAGTGCAGGTGCCGCCGGGTGTCCAGCCAGCCGCAAAAGGCGCGGGCGCGCTCGCGCAGCCCGGTGATGAACCAGCGCTCCTTCAGCTTGACGCGATTGTCGAAATTGAACAGCTTGTACTGAATCGCGACGCCCGAGGCATTGCCGGCGAAGCGCTCATCGGTGAAGTCCGGCGTCAGGGAAAACTTGTGGATGTCCTGGGACAGGGCCTCGCGCAGGATGTCGATGTCCTTTTCCATCGGGGTTTTCACCAGCCACTCGGCGCGGGCGTGCTCATCCGGCAGGGCCAGGGTCTTCTCCTGGCGCAGGCGTTCCAGGGGGTTGTCCCCCTCCCCCGCGCCAATGCCCATCACCCCGGTCAGGACCAGCAGGGCGTCTGAAAACTGCTGGCGGTCATTGAGGCGGTCGGCCTGCAGCAGGTCATAGGCGTCAATCAGCGCCAGCACGTCCTCAAAGTCCCCGTGGGCGTCGGTGCCATTCAGGTATTCGGTCATGGGCAGGGCGCGGAAGGGATGGGGCTTCACCTCCAGCAGCCTGCCCTGGGCGGAAAACCGCGCCGCCTGGGATTTGGTATACACCAGCAGCTGGCGGTCCTGCCCGGCGCCGCTTACGTAGACGCCAAACAGCGGATCCTGGGCCACGGTGTCGTCATACACCACAAAGGCGCTTCGCGGGTCCAGGGCGCACACATGGGGCCGCAGGCTGGCATCCTCATAGCACAGGGAGACCGCGCGGCCAAACACCGCCTGGTGCAGGGCCAGCTCCACGTCGATGGCGTCCGTCGCCGCGTGCAGCATCAGTTCCCGCAGGGCCTGGGTCTGGGGCTCCGGCCCCTCCACCCGGGCAGGCTCGCCCAGCAGGTAGCTGGCGGAGACCTGGGCGATGTAGCGCGGAAAGGCATGGGTGACGCAGTTGTTGGGCAGGCCGGACAGCCGGGTCCGCGACAGGATGTCGTGCCGGCCTTCGTAGTAGCGGTTCAAGCGGTGCAGACAGGGCAAGGTGTTTTCAAACTGGCGCACGCAAAGGTTCAGCGTGTCCGCCTCCGGCAGGGAATTCGCCAGCCCCTCCCGGGACAGGGTGATCATCAGCATCCACCTCCAAACAAGAACGTCTGTTCTCTTTTCGTGGACAGCCTACCACGGCCCCCGTCTGACATGCACTGACATCCCCGGACCTGCGGTGACAAGCCGGACAGGCCCTTACAAAACCCGCCCTTTCAAGGCGTCCCGGGGCTTCCCATCCCCCATCCGGGCAACCGAAAAACAAAAAAGCCGCGCTGTTCACGCGGTCAGTTCCCCTGATTGTTCAAGCTTTTACAAGGGTTCTGATGTTTCGTTCGTTTTCGTTTCTTTTCGCTGGTTTTCGTGCTGTCAGGGCAAAACTCTATCAAAATACCCAGGAGTAAACATAATTTTGACACAGATTCATCGTACGGTTCATTTGCGGAAAACCAGCCGCAAACACAAGCGAAAGTAGGAAGAATGGATGAAATTGTTGAAAACCGCCCTGTCCCTGGCAATGGCCCTGACGTTGCTAATACCTTTCACAGCCCTGGCCTTTGAGGAAGGCTATGGCGCCAATGGGGTTGAGGAAAGCAAGACCTACACAGTCGGGCAGATGCTGGTGTATGCGCTGCAGGATGAGTATCTGGCGCGCGCGGAATACCGTGATATCATGGCCACTTTCCAGGTGAACCGCCCGTTTTCCAACATCGAGCGCGCCGAAAACCAGCACATCGCCCTCCTGATGCCCTTGTTTGAAGCCTATGGGGTGACCGTGCCGGAGGATGACGCCAAGGAACACCTCGCCCTGCCCAAGACACTGGATGAAATCTACCAGCTGGGCGTGCAAGCGGAAGAGAACAACATCGCGATGTACAATGCCTTCCTCAGCCGGGAAGACCTGCCGGAGGATGTGCAATCGGTGTTTGAACGCCTGCTGCGCGCTTCCCAAAACCACCTGAGTGCCTTTTCAAACCAGGCAAACCTCGGTCAAAACGGCGGCGGCCGCTGGCGGAAGTAATCAAAAGCAGCAGCAAAACGCCCGCGCGAAACCGCGCGGGCGCTTGTTGTTGTTCCTACAACTTCACTTAGGCGTCGTAGGTGGTCAAATCTTCTTTGGTCTGATGCATCCTGTGCCAGACAAACCAGCCGTACAGCACGGCGATGATGGCGCCGCCGACGTAGGAGGCGGTGTAGACATTGGGGTTGTCCTTGGCCAGGCCCAGGATCTTGTCGAGGTTAAAGCCAATGTCGGCGTGCAGGATGAAGGAGAACACGACGAAGGTGTAAAACAGCATGGGGATGAAGGAAATCCAGTAGTTCTTCTTGTGGGCGGCCAGGTAGACCGAGGTCATGCCCAGGGCGAAGACGGCCAGGGTCTGGTTGGCCCAGCCAAAGTAGCGCCACAGGATGTTGAAGCCGTTGGCGTTGGTCTTGGCGAAGATCAGGATGGCGATGGCCGGCACAAACAGGGCGGCGGCCAGGCCCATGCGCTTGGCATAGCTCTTCTGGTCGATGTTGAAGCGCTCCGCAAACTGCAGACGCAGGGCGCGGAAGGCGGTGTCACCGGAGGTGATGGGCAGGACGATGACGCCGATGATGGCCAGCAGGCCGCCGACATTGCCCATGAAGGTGCGGGAGATGATGCCCACCATGGAGGTGGCACCCTGGGTCAGGGGGGCGCCCGCGATCAGGGCACCGGCCTCATCCAGCGCGGCGCGGTTGAACAGCACCATGGCGCCGGTGGCCCAGGCCATGGCGATGATGCCTTCCAGGATCATGGAGGTGTAGAACACGTGGCGGCCATGCTTTTCTTTTTCCAGGGTGCGGCCGATCAGCGCGGTCTGGGAACCGTGGAAGCCGGACATGATGCCGCAGGCCACGGTGATAAAGAAGACAGGGATGAAGGGCAGCCCTCTGATGTGCCCGACAAAGCCGCCCGCTTTCTCCGTATAGGTCGTGACCCCGTCCGTGGTGGCGGCCAGCAGGCCCTTGAGGTTGCCCAGGTGGACGCCGCCATCGGCGAACACGCCAATCAGCACGGCAATGGCGGACACGATCAGGAAGGCGCCGAAGATGGGATAGATGCGGCCGATGATCTTGTCAATGGGGAAGACCGTGGCCAGGATGTAGTACACAAAGATCAGGCCGTACACCAGCCACAGCACCCAGTTGGAGGAGGCGGTGGACTGCTTGAGGATGTCGCCAACGATGAGGTCGCCGGGGGTGTACACGAAAACCACGCCCACCAGCATCAGCAGGATGCTGGAGAACCACAGGTAGACGGCCTTGGACTTGTTGCCCAGGTACTTGG
>JAAYLK010000030.1 GCA_012521895.1 Clostridiales bacterium | reverse complement strand
TCCCGAAGTTTGACAACGATCTGTTCCACCGTGTACTTCTTTTGCGCCATTTCTTCCAGCTCCTTTGTTTTGTTGATTATATCTCAACTAACTCTGAAACTGGCACAAGGATCGGGGGGCAGGTCAACAGCTGGAGGTCATCGCTCGCCTGCTGCTGGACACGCAGAACCTCTGCGGCGCGTGGATTACCAGTGACAGGAAGAGACTTCCGCCGTGAGGCGATTGTCCGGGGAGGGTCTGGCAAGGGCCGGCTGGTGGTGGCTTCGTTCGCCCGGCAACAATCAGAACAACGCCGCGAACGTGAACACCGACGGCTCCGTCAACCGCAACGGCGACAACGTCAACAACGACAATAACGCCGTTCGCCCCGCATTTCCCCAATTGCCAGAAACTTAGCCCAATGTTGGGTGGTCCGCGCAGGGGGAAAAGGCAGGCCCTTCCCTTTCGCGAGGGGAAATCCTCCGGAAAAACAAGACCGGCAGCGCGGGGGACGCCTCGGCTTTCCCCGCCTTGGCGGCGCGTGTGCACGGTTCAGCGCGCCGCCCTGTCCGGCGAAGGGGCCCGGATGAAAGACTACGAAGCGCTCTGTGATTTTCGGAACCTGTACAAGGCCCATCTGCGGGCGCGCAAGGGCAAGCGCGGCACCGCGGAGTGCATCGCTTTTGAGCTGGAGCTGCCCCAGAACCTCAGTCGCCTGCAGGAGGAACTGAGGAGCCGTGCCTACCGGCTGTCCGGTTACTACACCTTTGAGGTGTTCGACCCCAAGCGGCGCACCATCCACGCCCTGCACTACCGCGACCGCGTGGTGCAGCACTGCCTGTGCGACCAGGTACTGGAGCCGATTCTGGATAAACGGCTCGTATATGACAACGCGGCCTGCAGGAAGGGCAAGGGCACCGATTTCGCCCGGTCTCGGCTGTCCGGCTTCCTGCGCGAGCAGTTCAGGCGGCACGGCATGGATGGATACTGCCTCAAGTGTGATGTGCGCAAGTTCTTCGACCACATCGACCATGACGTGCTCAAGGGGATGCTGGGGAAACTGCCCCTGGACCCGGACACCCTCGCCCTGCTGCACCACGTCATCGACAGTTATCATGCTGCGGAAGGCAAAGGCATCCCGCTGGGCAACCAGACCAGCCAGTGGTTCGCTCTTCTTTACCTGAATCCCCTGGACCGGCTGGCAAAGGAGCGGCTTCGCATCCGGCACTACACCCGCTACATGGACGACCTGGTGCTGCTGCATCCTGAAAAGGCGGTTCTGCGAGAATGTCTGGAAGCGATGAGGAAGCTGCTGCAGGAGGGGCTGCGGCTGGAGTTAAACGAGAAAACCCAGATATTCCCCCTCTGCTCGGGCGTTGAATACCTGGGCTTCCGCTTTTCGCTCACCAAGACCGGCAAAGTGATCCGCAAGCTGAAGACGGGGACTAAAATGCGCTTCAAGAAAAAGCTGAAGCGCATGGCGGAGGAATACCGGACAGGCATCCTGCCCTGGGAAGAAATCAAGCAGGTGCTATGCAGTTACCGCGCCCACTTCGCCAAAGGGCATTGCTGGCGCATGCAGGGAAAGGCACTGGGGAGTTTCGTGCTCACAAGAGGCGCGCCGCAGGCTGAGGACAACTCTTTTGCGATTGCACCCTTGGCAGCTCAGCCCGAAGCGCTCAAGCGCCTTGAACGGGCACAGATTGAGGCATAATACAGCCACGCAATAAAATCCATTCCTCCTCCTGAATGATCCACACGATAAAACGCCGGCATCAATCCCCAAACAGGAGGACTGTAGTTTAGTCACATCTCCGCTGTTTAGACTGGAAGTATAAGACATTCCAAACACATGGTGGTACTGATGATGCCACTCTCTAGGACACAGCATCAGACATCTTGACAGGACCTACTCCCGTAATTCTCGATTTTCCTTGATTTATCAAGGCATCCCAGCGTTTTGCACACCCCCCTTTCTAATAGTTTGACATTGGGAGGGGGGTGTGCATTTTATCATTTCTTGAGTGATTAGCCAGACAACGATAGTCCGAACCGATCCTTCCTAACAGGAGATGGGTTCGGATTATTGGTTTATTCCAATCAAGCCCGTTCAACCGAAAGGCATTTAATCGACTTCATCAAGTCCTGCGTCGCACTCTGATAACATCTGAGCACTTGCGAGCGCTTGACACCGGGCACGGCCCGTACTATAGTAAAGCAGTTACAGGTCCGGGCATTGCTATGCTGGGCAAGCACCGGACGCGGTCAGAAGAAGGAGAGTTTGATTCAATGAAGCGTACATTCCAGCCCAAAAAACGCCAGCGCAACAAGGTGCATGGCTTCCGCCAGCGCATGGCCACCAAGAACGGCCGCCGCGTGCTGCAGGCCCGCCGGCGCAGAGGCCGCAAGGTCCTGTCCGCCTAAAACGGCACCGTGACCGCACTGCAAGGCTGAACATCCGCCCATTGCACGGGAACAAAGCGATGGGCGGATTTTGCTTGCAGAAGGGACTAAAGCAGTGCAGCAACAGTACAGAATCCGCAAAAACGGGCACTTCCGTTTCGTCTACCGCAAGGGAAAGCACGTATCAGGGAAGTTTTTCAGGCTGCACTATGTCAAGGCCAGGCGCGTCCAGGTGGGGTTTTCCGTCAGCCGCCAGGTGGGCAAGGCCGTGACGCGCAACCTGGTCAAGCGCAGGCTGCGGGCATGCTTTAGGGCCTTGATCCCGCGGCTGCAAGCAGGCGGCTATGTGATCACGGCCAACCCCGAAGCCGCAAACGCCAGCTTTCAGGACCTGATGGACCAGCTGGTTGTCAGCGCGCGCAAGGCCGGCGCCTTGAAACCAAACCCATGAAGCGCGTCCTGCTGTTCCTGATTTCCTTCTATAAGAAGGCCTTAAGCCCGCACCTGCCCGCTGCCTGCCGCTATACACCCACCTGCTCCCAGTATGCCTTCACGGCCATTGAGCGCTTTGGCGCCCTGCGCGGCGGATGGATGGGCCTGAAGCGTGTCCTGCGGTGCAACCCCTTTTCAAAAGGCGGCTATGACCCCGTTCCCGAACTGCCAGACTCAGTTATAAGGAGGAACTAACCCACCGTGTCAGCCATCACCAACGCCTTAACCGGCGTCATCCAGTGGATTTACGGCCTGGTACACAACCACGGCTGGTCCATCGTCATCTTCACCCTCTTGATCCGTACCGTGTTGATGCCGCTGGACATCTCCAGCCGCAAGGGCATGCGCAAGATGTCCAAGATCCAGCCCCAGCTCACCGCGCTTCAGAAGAAGTACGCCAATGACAAGGCCAAGCTGCAGCAAAAGCAGTCCGAGCTCATGCGCAAGGAACGCTACAACCCGCTGTCGGGCTGCCTGCCGCTGCTGATTCAGATGCCCATCCTCTTTGCGATGTTCGGTGCCATGCGCGCCATCGCCAATGAGAACATCGTCAACCAGGTCTTCACCTTTCTGCGGGGAGAAACCCCGGTGTATGAAGGCTGGCTGTGGGTCAAGAACATCTGGATGGCGGACTCCCTCTTTGCCTCGGTCGCGCCCGACCTCAACGTCCTGCAGACCATTGGCAACGATGTCTGGCACAATGTGTGGGTCAAGCTGTCCGCGCCTGACCAGCAGCTGATCCTGCAAAGCCTGGCCCAGCATGTCCAGGACTTCTCCGGCTCCCTGGACTTCGCCACCGCCGAAACCTTCAAGGCCGTCCTGCCCAGCATCCAGGCCTCCCTGGCCCAGATGCCCGCCTACATCCAGCAGACCGCGGCCATGCCCGGCTTTGAAAACATCAACCTGATCCTGTTTTCCATCAAAGTCTACCAGCACTTCAACGGCCTGCTCATCCTGCCGGTGCTGGCCGGCGCCAGCCAGCTGCTGATGACCAAGCTCAACCCCCAGGCGGCGGGTGCCGCGCCCGCGGCCCAGGGCCAGCCCAACATGGGCAACTTCATGAAGTACTTCTTCCCCCTGTTTTCCGTGTACATCACCCTGACCTCCAACGCGGGCTTTGCCCTGTACTGGGTGGTCAGCAACCTGCTCGCGTCTGCCATGACCTACTTCATCAACCTGTACTTTGACCAGAAGGACAAGCAGACCGCCGGGCACGAACTCCAGGAAGGAACTGTCAAATGAAATCATTCCAAGCGACCGGCCGCACGGTAGAGGACGCGATCTCTGCCGGCCTGGCCGAAAACGGTCTGTCCATCTCAGACGTCACGGTGGAAATTCTGGAAGAAGGCTCCAAGGGCCTGTTTGGCCTCTTTGGCAGCCGGGACGCCAAGGTTCTGCTCACCGTGAAAGAGAACGACACCGCCTCTAACACCTTTGACCTGTTCAAGGATTCCCTGTCAAAGCCCGCTGCCCGCGCTTCCCAGCCCCTGCCCCAAACTGAAAAGCCTGCCCGCCAGGCCCAGCAGGAACGCCGTGAGAAGCAGCCCAGGCGCCAGGATGAGAAAAAGGCTGAAAAGCCACGCGAGGACCAGCCCCAGGAGGAAAAGCAGCCCGCTGCCAGGGCTCCGCGCCAGCGCAAGCCCAAGGAGAAGAAGCCCCAGGCGCAGCCTGTGGAGCAGGTGCGCGAGCAGGAAATTGCCGTGCGCCAGGTGCGCAACCTGACCGCCCTTGAAAACCCCGAGGAAGGCAGCCCCGCGTTTAATGCAGGCCAGTTCTTGAAGGAGCTGACCCGCCTCATGGGCCTGGACATCACCGTGTCCCTGGCGCTGGACGAGGAAGGGCACGTCTTTGCCACCATGGAGGGCGACCCCCAGGGCATCCTGATTGGCCGCCGCGGGGAGACGCTGGACGCCTTGCAGTACCTGACCAGCCTGAAAGTCAACAAGGGCCAGGAGAACTACATCCGCGTCACCATCGATTCCGAAGGCTACCGCCAAAAGCGCGAGGACGCTCTCATCCGCCTGGCCAACCGCATGGCCAACCGCGCCCGCAAGACCGGCCGCCGTGTCAGCATGGAGCCGATGAACCCCTACGAGCGCCGCATCTTCCACAGCGCCTTGCAGTCCGCCCCCGGCATCGCCACCCATTCCGAAGGCGAGGAGCCCAACCGCCACATCGTCATCACGCCGGTGAAGACCGAGGACAATGCCTGAAATTTTGTTTGACAAGCACCCATGCGATGGATATAATACCATCTGTTCACCATTGAGGGAGGCAAGGCCATGATGCTGGACATCTCCGCCGCGTTCCGGTCCCCCGGAGAAGCCATTCCCTTTGTCCACATGGAGCGTTTGCCCGATGCGGACATCCTGGGTGAAGTGGTCACCTTCCCCGAGTCCGCTGTCATCAAAGGCACATTCAGCCTGATGGACGACACCCTGGACATCAAAGGGAAACTGACCGTTCCCGCGCAGGCAGTCTGCGCCCGCTGCCTAAGCCCGGTCACCCACCCGGTTTCCGTCAAGTTCCACGAGAGTTTTCTCAGGCTTGACCCGCGCGATGAGGTGGAGGACGATCCCTGGGAGGAGAAGCTGGTCTTTTCCGGCCACCGTGTGGATCTGTCGGGCCTGGCAAATTCCCTGGCCGTGCTGGAGTTGCCCATCCGCTTCCTGTGCAAGCAGGACTGCGCGGGAATCACGACCGGCCCCACGGGGGAAGACCCCGATTCCAATGAAGACACGTCCGATGACTCGCACCCCTTTGGCGCGCTTCGGCAGTTGTACACCAAGCTACAGGAGGAGTAACCATGGCAGTCCCTAAGTCAAAAGTATTCCGCGCACGCGGCCGCAAGCGCAGGACCCACTACAAGCTCACCCTGCCTTCCATCGTCGCCTGCCCCAAGTGCAGGGAGATGAAGTTGGCGCATCATGTCTGCAAGAACTGCGGCGTTTACAATGGCGTGCAGGTGCTGCCGCTGGAAGACGAAAAGCAGGCCTAAGGGCTGATGCCCATTTGCCCGATGCGGAAAAGGAGTACGCGCGGGTTTCTTCCTGATAGAGAGGCGTCCATGGCTGAAAGGCGCCGGAAGAAATGCGCGGAAGGTCGTTTCCAAGGGTTGCGGCAGTGCCGCCGGGTTCGCCCGATACAGCGGAAAGAGGCAGCAGCAATGCTGTAAAGCAAGGTGGTACCACGGCTCGCCCGTCCTTCACACAGGACGGGCGACTTTGCGTTTTATCAGATTCAAAGAAGGAGAAGCCCATGAGCCAGCAGTTTGAGATGGACAAAACCTTTTCCCCCCAGCAGGTGGAAGGGACGACTTATGAAGCCTGGGAGCAGTCCGGCGCTTTCAAGCCCGTCATCAAGGTAGGCAAAAAGCCCTACACCATTGTGATGCCCCCGCCCAACATCACGGGGCAGTTGCACATGGGCCACGCGGTGGACGTGACGGTGCAGGACATTTTGATCCGTTTCCACCGCATGCTGGGCGACCCCACCCTCTGGCTGCCGGGCACAGACCATGCCTCCATCGCGACGGAAAACAAAATCGTCGAGCAGATGCGCAAGGAAGGCATCACCAAGGAAGACCTGGGCCGGGAGGGCTTCCTGGAGCGCGCCTGGGAATGGAAAAAGCTCTACGGCGGGCGCATCACCCAGCAATTGCGCCGCCTGGGGGCATCCTGTGACTGGAGCCGGGAACGCTTCACCATGGACGCGGGCTGCTCCAAGGCCGTCACCGAGGTCTTCGTGCGCATGTACGAGGAAGGCCTGATTTACCGCGGCGAGCGCATCATCAACTGGTGCCCGGTGTGCAAGACCGCGCTCAGTGACATCGAGGTGGATTACGAGGAAAAGCAATCCAAGCTCTACCACATCCGCTACCCTGAGGACGATGGCGGCGAGGGCCTTGTGGTGGCCACCACGCGGCCGGAGACCATGCTGGGCGACACCGGCGTGGCCGTTAACCCCCAGGATGAGCGCTACACCCACTTGATTGGCAAAGAGTTGCTGCTGCCGCTGGTCAACCGCAGGATTCATGTGGTGGCGGACGACTATGTGGATGCTTCCTTTGGCACGGGCGCTGTGAAAATGACCCCGGCGCACGACCCGAACGACTTTGAAGTCGCCAAGCGCCACAACCTGGAGATTCTGCGCGTTATGAACGACGACGGCAGCATGAACGAAGCCGCCGGCCCTGATTTTGCGGGGATGCCCGGCAAGGACGCGCGCAAAAAGGTGCTGGAGATGCTGGAAGCCCAGGGCCTGCTTGTGAAGGTGCAGGACTACACCCACAACGTGGGCAGCTGCTCCCGCTGCCACGCAACGGTGGAGCCCCTGATTTCAAAGCAGTGGTTCCTCAACATGGAGCCCCTGGCCAAGCCCGCCATTGAGGCGGTGCGGGAGTGCAAAGTCACCTTTGTGCCCGAGCGCTTTGCCAAGACCTATTTCAACTGGATGGAAAACATCCGAGACTGGTGCATCAGCCGCCAGCTGTGGTGGGGTCACCGCATCCCGGCCTGGCACTGCCAGACCTGCGGCACGACCATCGTCGCCCGCGAGGCGCCCGACACCTGCCCGGACTGCGGCTCCTCGAGGCTTTCGCAGGATGAGGACGTGCTGGACACCTGGTTCTCCTCCGCCCTCTGGCCCTTCTCCACTTTGGGCTGGCCGGATGATACCAAAGACCTTGAATATTTCTATCCCACCAGCACGCTGGCCACCGGCTATGACATCATCTTCTTCTGGGTGGCGCGCATGATTTTCTCGGGGCTGAAGCACATGGGGGAGATTCCCTTTGACACCGTGCTCATCCACGGCATCGTGCGCGATGAACTGGGCCGCAAGATGTCCAAGTCCCTGGGAAACGGCGTGGACCCCCTGGAGTTGATTGACACCTACGGCGCGGACGCGCTGCGTTTTTCCTTGATCCTTGGCGTGGCGCCTGGTGCGGACATGCGCATCAGCAACGAGCGCATGGAAGCGGCGCGCAATTTCGCCAACAAGATTTGGAACGCTTCCCGCTTTGTGCTGATGAACCTGGACGGGACATCCAGAACGATTGACGACAGTCTGCTCAACACCAACGAAAAATGGATTCTGTCGCGCTTAAACCGCGCCATCCGCTCGATGACCGGCCACCTGGAAGGCAACGACCTGGGCCTGTCCGCGCAGGTGATGTACGATTTTGCCTGGAATGAGTTCTGCGACTGGTACATCGAGCTGTCCAAGGGCGACCTCTTTGACGGCACGCCCGAGCGCAAGGACCAGGCCCGCGCGGTGCTGGAAACTGTGCTGTCGGCCACCCTGCGCCTGCTGCACCCCTTCATGCCCTTCTTGACGGAAACCATCTTCAAGGCCATGCCGGGCAAGCAGGAGGCAAGCTGCATGCTGTCCCCCTGGCCGGAGGCTGATGGGAAGTACGACTTTGCGCAGGAAGAGCAGCAGATGGAAGGCGTGATGGACATGATCCGTGCCATCCGCACGGTGCGCAACGAGCTGAAGGTCCAGCCCGGCCACCGTGCCCGCGTGCTGCTCAAGCCCAATCCCGGCTGGGCGGAACGCCTGCGGGACGCCGAACCGGCCTTCCAGCGCCTGGCCGGCGCGTCCGCGCTGACGCTGCTGAAAGCAGAGGAACACATCACCGAGAAAACGGTCTCCGCCATCGGCACCATCGGCGAAGCCCTGATTCCCCTGGGCGACCTGGTGGACATCGAAAAGGAAATCGCCAGGCTGTCCAAGGAAGCCCAGGGACTGCGTGATGAAATCATAAAAAGCCAGGGCAAGCTGAACAACCCCGGCTTTGTCGCTAAAGCCCCGCCCGCCCTGGTGCAGGCGGAGCAGGAGAAGATTGCCCACAACGAAGGCATCCTAGCAAGCCTTGAAAAGCGCGTTGAGGAACTGCGCCAGTGAGCGAGCACACCGGCTTTCATCATGTCCCGGTGCTGTTTGAGGAAACGCTGACAGCGCTCGCCCTCACGCCCCAAGGCATCTACTTGGACGGCACCGTGGGCGGGGCCGGGCACAGCGAAGGCATCCTGAAAGCCCTCCATGGTGATTGCGCGCTGTATGCCCTGGACCGTGACCAAAACGCCTTGCGGGCAGCCGCAGAACGGCTGCCCGCCTACCATCAGGTCAACCTGATCCATGGCAATTTCCATGACGCCAAGGAATTGCTGCCCGGCATCCAGTTTGATGGCATCCTGCTGGATTTGGGCGTGTCCTCCCATCAGTTGGACACGGCAGGGCGCGGCTTCTCCTACCATGAGGACGCGCCGCTGGACATGCGCATGGACCAAAGCCAGGGCCTGACCGCGGCGGACTGGCTGAACACCACCTCGGAACTGGACATCACCCAGGCCCTCTACGATTTCGCGGATGAGCGCTGGGCGGCCAGGATTGCCAAAATCATCCTGGAGATGCGCGCGGAAAAGCCTTTTGAAACCACGCTGGACCTGGTGCGCGCGGTGGACCGTGCCATCCCCAAGGCGGTGCGCCGCAAGGACGAAGGCCACCCGGCCAGGCGCGCCTTCCAGGCGGTGCGTATCGCGGTGAACGAGGAAATCAATCCATTGAATGCGGCGCTTGCGGATCTGGTGGAAATGTTGAAGCCCGGCGGGCGGCTGTGCGTCATCACCTTCCATTCCATCGAGGACCGTGTGGTCAAGCAGGCCTTCAACCGCATGAAAAATCCCTGCGTCTGCCCGGTGGACGCGCCGATTTGCACCTGCGGAAAGCTGCCCATCGTCAGCCTGCCCAAGGGCTTTCCCGTCGCGCCCAGTGATGACGAAATTAATGACAACCCCCGCGCCCGCAGCGCCAAGCTGCGCTGCGCGCAGAAACTGTAAGATGAGCGCGCTGTATGTGGTGGCCACCCCCATTGGCAACCTGGAGGATTTTTCGCCCAGGGCCATCAAAACCCTACAAGAGGCCGACCTCATCCTGGCGGAGGACACCCGGGTGACGGTCAAGTTGCTCAACGCCTTTGCCATCAAAACGCCGCTGGAGAGCTACCACCAGCACAACGAGTTCCAGAAGGCGCATCAGGTCATTGAGCGCATGCAACAGGAAAACCTGAAGGTCGCCCTGGTGACGGACGCAGGCACGCCAGCGGTGTCCGACCCCGGCGCGCGCGTGGTGTCGATGGCGCATGCGGCTGGCATTCAAGTGATCGCCATCCCCGGTCCCAGCGCCTTTGTATCGGCGCTGTCAAAGAGCGGCTTTGAGCACACGGAATTCGCTTTCCAAGGTTTCTTGCCCCGCAAAAAGAACGAGCTGAAAGACAAACTGCTCTCCTTGCAGGGCGGTGCCCCGCTGGCGGTGCTGTACGAATCCCCCCACCGGGTGGTGAGCCTGCTGCAAGCCATCGCCGAGGTGTTTCCTGGCGCGCAGCTGTCCGTCAGCCGCGAATTATCCAAGCTGCACGAGCAAACCCTCAACGGCACCGTGGAACAAATACTCCAAACTTTCAACGATAATGAAGGCCTGCTGCGCGGGGAGTTTGTGCTGGTGTTGGAAATCCCAAAAGCTGATAAAGCGGATGAAACATCAGAGAGTTCCCTCTCCCCGGAAGCCCACCTGGTGGACCTGATGCTCAAGGGCCGCAGCCTGCGCGACGCCAAGGCGGAGCTGCTCACCCGCGGCTTCCGAAAGAACGCTGTCTATGTGGCTGGTTTGAACCTCAGCCGCCTGGCATATAATCTCCTTGACAAAGGGGAAGAAGAAGCCTCAAACTAGCAACACCCCTTGCAACTGCCGGTATCCACAGGAGCCGGACTGGACCAAACCGAAGAAAGATCGTCGGGCATCCATCGCGAGCCTGAACGGAGGACAACATGACACAGACCACCAACACCCGCAAGCGCACCCTCTACCTGGTTCAGCTGACCGTTCTGATTGCCATCCTGCTGCTGCTGGAAGTGACCGGCCTGGGCTACATCAAGACCCCTGGCATCGAGTTCACCATCATGACGGTGCCCGTCATCGTGGGCGCCATGATCCTGGGCCCCGGCGCGGGGACGGTGCTGGGGACGGTCTTTGGCCTGACCAGCTTTTTCCAGGCCTTGAGCGGCAAGAGCCCCTTTGGCGCCATGCTTTTAAACCTCAACCCCGTGGGCACCTTCATCACCACCGTGCCCACCCGCGTCCTGGTGGGCCTCCTGTGCGGGCTGATTTATGTGGCGCTTAAAAAGCACAGCAGCCACAAGACCCTGCGCTATACCCTGGCCAGCCTGTCCGGCGCGCTGCTCAACACCATCCTGTTCATGAGCACGCTGCTGCTGTTTTTCTACAATTCGGAATTGCTCCAGGGCTTTGCACAGCAGCTGGGCACCAACAGCCCCATCACCTTCGTGTTCGCCTTTGTGGGCGTGCAGGGCCTGCTGGAGGCGTTGATTTGCGCCGTCCTGGGCACCGCCATCGCCCAGGCGCTGGCCAGGAGCCTGAAAATCGATAACTGATCGGAGTGATCCAATGATTCTCATTCTGGACATCGGCAACACCAACATCAAGACCGCGGTGTTTGAAGGCAGCGCCCTCATCAAATCCTGGCGCATCTCCACCAACACCAGCTATACCTCCGACGAGTACGGCATTTTGATGACCAACATGTTCCGCCATGCCGGCCTGGCCACGGAAGCCATCAGCGGTATCATGATTTCCTCCGTGGTGCCCAGCATCAACTTCACCATCGAGCACATGTGCCATGACTATTTCAAGCTGGAGCCGCACTTTGTGGGCCCGGGCCTGAAGACCGGCATCAACATCCTGTATGAGAACCCCAAGGAGCTGGGCTCCGACCGCATCTGCAACGCGGTGGCGGCCTACGCGCTGTACGGCGCGCCCACCATCTTCATCGACTTTGGCACCGCCACCAGCTTTGGCGCCATCGCCGGCAACGGCAATTTCCTGGGCGGCTGCATCCTGACCGGTGTGCGCCTGGCGCGGGAAGCCGTGGTCTCCGGCACGTCCAAGCTGCCGCATTTTGAGCTGAACCTGCCTGACAAGGTCATCGGCCGCACCACCATCATCAACCTCCAGTCCGGCCTGTTATACGGCTATGTTGGGCAGGTCAGCTACCTGGTGGAGCGCATGAAGCAGGAGATGGGGGAAAGCAAGGTGACCGTGGTGGCCACCGGCGGTTTCGCCTCCGCCATCGCTGAGCAGTCAGAGGCCATCGAGCATGTGGAGCCCCTGCTGACGCTCAAAGGCGTACGCATGATTTACGAAAAGAACTACGTATAAGCAAGCCATCAATCAAATACCGCCGCGCGTCCGGGCACGGCGGTATTTTTATGGTGTGTTTTAGCGATAATACCTGGTCTTGTACTCCAGCTTCTGTTTCAGCTTGGGTTTGCGCTTGCGGGTGAGCAGCTTGTACAGAATCTGGGACACCGCCACCACCGCGATGACCGGCAGCAGAACAATCATCAGGAACTCCAGGGAAAAGCGGGGGAAGGGGTTGGGGTCGGCGTCGGTGTAGGCCTTGATTTCCTCCACCGTGGGCGCGATGGACGCCCGGCGCAGGATGGACCGCCCGGCGATCAGCTCATATTCCACCGGCTCCGCCCCGGCGGCGATGGGGGTATAGGTCATGATGCCCATCACCTCACCCGCCTCAATGGGCGCTTCCAGGGTGCGGCTGTACTCAATCTGGGTGCGGGCGTTGTACAGCTTCATCTGCTCATCGCTGCTGCCCTTGGGCGCGATGAGGGCGTCATTGGCCATCGGGTCAATTTTGCGCAGGTTCAGCTGCAGGCGGCCCAAATCGCTGTCTTCCAGGGCGAAGGAGGAGATGTTGATGATTTTGGGGTTTTCCATGTACAGGGCCGCCACCGTGGTGGACACGTACTGCGTAAAGCCGTATTCCAGCAGCCTTCTGGTGTCGCGCCACTTGTCGGTGGAGCCGGAGTTGAGCACCACGGAAATCAGCGGGATGCCGTTTTTGGTGGCGGAGCCCACAAAGCAGTCTCCCGCCTGGGAGTGGTTGCCCGTCTTGATGCCGGTGGCGTACTGGTAATAATGGTTATTGTCATCCCCGGCCTGGAGGAAGTCAATCGCGCGGTTGTTGAAGCGCTTGGCTTCCTGCAAATTGGTTTTGGGCAGGGCGAAGCTGGTCAGCATGGCGATCTGCCGGAATTCCTCGTTTTGCATGGCTTCCCGGGCGATGATGGCCAGGTCCCTCGCGGTGGACAGGTGGTGGTCGTCGTGGTAGCCGTGGGAGTTGGTAAAGTGTGTGCGCGTGCAGCCATAGCGGGCAGCGGCCTCATTCATCAGGCCCACAAAGGCTTGCTCTGTGCCCATGATGTGCTCGGCGATGGCGATGGCGCCGTCATTGCCCGAATAGACCATGGTGGCGCGGATGAGGTCGCCCATGCGCACCTGCTCGCCCGCCTGCAGGCCCAGTTTGGCCGCGTCATCGGGCACGGAGGCCGCGTAGGGGGAGACGGTGACGATGTCATCCTGGTTTGCCATGGTCAGCGCCAGAAGGACGGTCAGCACCTTGGTGGTGGAGGCGGGCGGCCGCATCTCGTCGGCGTTTTTCTCAAACAGCACCTGGCCGCTGTTTTGTTCAATCACAATGGCGGCGCTGGCGCGCAGGTTGCGGGCGGTCAGGTTTTCCGGGTGGTTGGCGTCATACTCATTGGCAAAGGCCACGGGGAAAGGCAGGACCGACAACAGCAAAAGCACAGCCAGCATAAGCACGGCGAGGCGGTTCAATCGCTCCATCAAGACGCCACGCTCCTTTCCCAAAACGTGGCCATATCCTATCACAATTCGTCTTGCTTGTATAGTTTGGGCCCCTCTTCATACAGGTTGTTGCCCTGGGCGTCCACGCAGACCACGGCGGGGAAGTCCTCAATCACAAACTCATGAATGGCCTCCGGCCCCAGGTCCGGGTAGGCCACCACGCGGGCGGACTTGATGGATTTGGAGATGATGACGGCGGACCCGCCGATGGCGCCAAAATAGACTGCGCCGTGAGCGGGCATCACCTTCAGCGTCTCCGGCCCGATGCGCCCTTTGCCAATCATACCCTTGAGCCCCAGGTCCAGCAGCGGCGGGGTGTATTTGTCCATGCGGTAGGAGCTTGTGGGGCCGGCGGGGCCCACGGCCTGGCCCGGCCTGGCGGGGGCGGGGCCGACGTAGTAGATGGTCTGTCCTGCAAGGTTGATGGGCAGCTCCTGGCCCTGGTCCATCAGCGCCAAAAGGCGCTTGTGCGCGGCGTCGCGGCCTGTCAGCACGGTGCCGGAAAGCAGCACCTGGTCCCCGGCTTTCAAGCCGCGGATGGTCTCTTCAGTTAGGGGCAGTTGAACTTTTTTCATGTGCTCCTCCTTACAGGACGCGCTCGGCGTGGCGGGCGACATGGCAGCAGATGTTGACCGCCACCGGCAGCCCGGCGATGTGGGTGGGCGCGGTCACGATGTGCACCTTCAGCGCCGTGGTCTGCCCGCCGTAGCCGGCAGGCCCGATGCCCAGGCGGTTGATGCCCTGCTCCAGTTCTTCTTCCAGCGCCTTGTAGCGCGGGTCCTTGTGGCTGCGGGTCAGCGGCAGGCTGGTGGCGCGCTTGGCCATCAGGGCGGACAGTTCAAAGCTGCCGCCGATGCCCACGCCTACCACCAAAGGCGGGCAGGGGTTGGGGCCGGCCTCCTCCACTACCTTCAATACGAATTTTTTCACGCCTTCCACGCCGTCAGAGGGCGTCAGCATCTTCAGCTGGCTCATGTTCTCGCTGCCAAAGCCCTTGGCGATGCACATGATGTGCACCTTGTCCCCGGGCACCAGGCGCACGTGGATGACGCAGGGGGTGTTGTCCCCGGTGTTCTTGCGGTCAAACAGGGGCTCCGCCACGATGGACTTGCGCAGGAAACCCTCGGTATAGGCCTGGCGCACGCCTTCGTTGACCGCGGCTTCCAAAGCACCGCCGGTCAGGTGCACATCCTGGCCGATGGTCAGGTAGACCACCGACATCCCGGTGTCCTGGCAGACGCAGAGGCTGTCCTCCGCCCCGATGCGGTTGTTTTCCATGATCTGGTCCAGCACCATCTGGCCCAAGGGGGAGGGTTCCTTCTGCCTGGCTTGCGCCAGCTTGTCCATCACGTCGTCGCCGATGACGTAATTGGCCTCCATGAACATCTCCTTCACCGCCTGGGTGATTGTCGATACCTGCACTTCCCTCACTGTTGATAAACCTCCTTGCTTAATCAATCACAATGACGTTCCGTTTCCACGCTTCCTGCGCGCTTTGGCCGGCACCGATGCGCCACAGCTCCTCCGCGCGCATGTCCTGTTCAATGCCCGGCAGCTTGCTTCTTGCCGGCCGTGAAACCAAGGAAAAGCCGGACTGGTCCATGGCCTTGAGCAGCTGCTTGGCGCGCTTGCGCATGCCCAGCAGCCTGGCATATTCCGGTGTTATTTCCAGGTGCCTCATGTCCAGCAGCGCCTGGCTCAAGGCCCGGTTGATGCGGGCATAGGGGTAGCGCTTGGTCTTCACCAGGCTGATTAATTCCTCCCTGGTCTTGGCCTTGCGGGCCTGGGCGAGGATGCGGTCTTCCAGCCCCTCTGACATCTCGGAATACTGGCAAAGCTCCTGCCCAGTCTTGCCCAGCAAGCCCGCCAGCAGCACTTTGTCCAGCGCGTCAGGCAGGTGCCGCGTCGCTTTGTTGATGACTGCCCGGCTGGCGTCCGGGCATTCCGCTTCAAGGTTGGCGCCCGGGTCAGCCAGCAATTTTGCCCGCACCGCGCTGGCGGAAGCCAGGGGGCCGGCGGCCTTGCTGTGGTAGCTGCCCGCGCGCGCGATGGGCAAGGGGGTGATGCCGCTGCCCAAGCTGTCCAGCTCCCGCAAGTAGGACACCCCCAGAATAAAGTTGGGGGAGGACAGCAGCCTCTCAGGCAGGTCCGGTAAGGCCGCGGACAAGGCCTGCCCCTGTGCCTTGGCAAAGGAGGCGCCATCTTCCAGCCCCTGCTTCAAGGCCTGTGTGAACACCTCATCCGGGTGGTTGAGCATCCTTGCCGCGGCCGACAAATGGTTAAGCCGGGCGCTCTCGCTGCCAAAGCTCAAGTGGGTGATGACGACCAGGCTGTTTAAAATGCCCACCCCGCCCCTGGCAAAGCGGTTGGCCTGGGCGCAGGAGAAACTGACCGGCATGCCCAGCACCAGGTCAAAACCATTGTCCAGCGCCATCTTCGCGCGGGCGAAACTGTCAAACAGCATGGCGTCCCCGCGCTGGGAGAAGGCGCAGCCCAGCACGCAGACCATGTAGTCCGCCCGGCTTTGCTCCCTGGCCTGGTTCAAGTGGTACAGGTGACCCCTGTGAAAGGGATCATACTCCGCGATGATGCCGCAAACCTTCATTATGTCCTCCGCCCGGATGCCGTGATTATACCATGCCTTGCCGCACTTTTGAAGTTGACAAGCCCAAGCGGGTGAACCTATAATGCGACTGATGACAAAAAAGGAGGTGGCTTTTCATGGATGACGGCGCTAGATGCCAGGCAAAAGAAGGCGTACCGCGATCGCGACGCATCCTTGATGCGCTGCCCGCATAAACCCTTCACCTGACAACTACACGTCTATGGCACTTGCATTCCCGGCAGGCTGCTTTTTTGTGTGTAATAGTGTATGGAGGTGAGTCCAATGGACTGGGAAATGATTGAACAGAAGCTGGATCAGCTGTTCAGCGAAAGCCGTCACGGCCAGCTGCGCGGAGCGCTGATGATGCTCAACCCCGTGGACATCGCGGGGTATATGAAAAAACTGGAAAAAGAAAAGCTGTTGCTGCTGTTTCGCATCCTGCCCAAGGATGTGTCGGCGGACGTCTTCAGCTACATGGACACCGACCAGCGGCAGATGCTGGTGGAAAGCATCGCGGACGCTGAAATCAGCGCCTTGATTGACGAGATGTTTGTTGACGACGCGGTGGACTTCTTGGAGGAGCTGCCTGCCAACGCCGTGAAGCGCGTTTTGCAAAACACCGAGCCCAAGACCCGCGCCATCATCAACCAGTTCCTGAAGTACCCCGAGAACTCCGCCGGCTCCCTGATGACCATCGAGTATTGCGAGGTCAGCCAGGACATGAATGTGCGCGACGCGCTCAAGTCCATCAAGGAAACGGGCGTTGACAAGGAAACGGTGTACACCCTGTACATGCTGGATGCCGCGCGCCACCTGGTGGGCACCATCCCGCTGCACAAGGCACTGGTCGTGAATGAGGAGACTGCCCTGGTAAAACTCATGGACCCGGGCATCATCTCCGTCAACACCATGGACGACCAGGAAATCGTGGCCGACACCGTACGCAAGTACCACCTGCTGTCCATTCCCGTGGTGGATGGCGAGGGCCGGATGGTGGGCATCATCACCAACGACGACGTCATGGATGTCATCGAGGAAGAGAACACCGAGGACTTTGAAAAGATGTCGGGCCTGGCGCCTGCTGAGGAGCCCTACTTCAAGACCAGGATCCTCTCCCTGGCCGGCAACCGCCTGCCCTGGCTGATGATTTTGTTGTTCACCTCCATTTTGTCCGGCGCCATCATCGCGCGTTTTGAAGGCGTGCTGGCGGTCAATATCCTGCTGTCGGCTTCCATCCCCATGCTGATGGACACCGGCGGCAACTGCGGCCAGCAGGCCTCCACCCTGATGGTGCGCGGCATCGCGCTGGGCGAGGTCAAGTTTACGGACATCTTCCGCGTGCTGTGGACGGAGTTCCGCATCGGCATCCTCATCGGCGTGGCCTTGTCCTCGGTCACCTTTGTGCGGCTGCTGCTTTTAAACCAGGCCACCCTCATCATGTCCGCGGTCATCTCCGTCAGCCTGTTCATCACCGTGGTCATCGCCAAATCCATCGGCTGCATCCTGCCGCTGCTGGCGCAGCGCGTCAAGCTTGACCCGGCGCTGGCGGCCTCGCCGCTGATTACCACCCTGGTGGACGCGGCCAGCCTGTTTGTGTTCTTTACCATCGCCTCTGAGTTCATTCTTTAATTAGCACAGTTTCATCATAAAATGCCCGCTGATAAAAATCAGCGGGCATCAATTTTATAGCCTATTTATTCGCTTTCCATGTAATCGGCCATGCCATACAGCCCTGGCTTCTGGTTCGCCAGCCATTTGGCGGCGCCCAGGGCGCCTGCCACAAAGACGCCGCGGCTTTGGGCGCTGTGGCTTAGGGTAATGACCTCGTTGCTGCCGTAAAAGCCCACCTCGTGCTCGCCGGCCACTGTGCCGCCGCGCAGGGCATGCATGCCGATTTCATTGTCCTGGCGCTTGGTCTGCTTGCCTTCCCGGCCGTACACCACAAGGCTGTCCGGTTTTTTCACCGCGTCCAGCAGCGCCAGCGCGGTGCCCGAGGGGCTGTCCGCCTTCTGGTTGTGGTGCTTTTCGACGATTTCGATGTCAAAGCCGGGCAGCAGGCGGGCGGCCTGGGCGGCCAATTGCTTCAAGACGTACACGCCCCTGGACATGTTGGGGGACTGGAACACCGGGATGATTTCAGCGGCCTGCTTGATGTGCGCCATATCGCTTTGCGAATACCCGGTGGTGCCCAGCACGCAGGCCACCTTGCGCGATTTCGCGAAGGCCAGGACAGCGCCCAGGTTTTCGGGCACCGAGAAATCAATCAGCAAATCCACCTGCTCGCTGACCTTGTCAAAATGCTCATGCACCGGGCAGCCAAAGACCGCGCCTTCCACCCTGTCAACGCCGCACACCAGGTCAAAGCCCTGCTTGATGGCTTCCTCCGCCAGCATCCTGCCCATGCGCCCCAAGGCGCCTGAAATCAACAGCCTTGTCATGGCAGCAGCCCCAGCGCTTCCAGCTCTTTCTTCATCACTGCCTTGCCCTTTTCGCTCATGCTCACCAGCGGCAGGCGCACCCTGTCCTCACAGCGCCCCAGCATGGCAAGCCCCGCCTTGGCCGGGATGGGATTGACCTCCATGAACAGGGCATGGATGAGGGGCATCAGCTTCAGCTGCAGTTTCGCGGCTGCCTTGTAATCGCCGTTTAACATGGCGGCGGTCATCTGTACGGTCAGCTCCGGCGCCACGTTGGACACCACGGAAATCACACCCTGCCCACCCAGGGACATCAGCGGCACCACCACCTCGTCAGAGCCGGAGTAGAATGCGATGCGGCCTTCGCACAGGCGCATCATGTCCGCCACCCGCGTCAGGTCCGCGGAGGCTTCTTTCATCGCGACAACCTGCGGGATATGGGAAATTTCCGTCAGGGTTTCCGGGCTCATATTCAATCCGGTGCGCCCCGGCACATTGTAGACGATGATGGGCAGCTCGGTGTTGTCAGCAATCGCTTTGTAGTGGGCCACCAGGCCCTGGGGCGTGGTCTTGTTGTAGTAGGGGGTTACGCACAGCTGCGCCGCCGCGCCCAGCTGTTTGGCCACCTTGGCCAGGTGGATGACGTGGGCGGTGTTGTTGCCGCCGGTGCCGGCGATGACGGGCACCCGGCCTTTGGCCGCCGTGATGATGATGGACACGGCCTGCGCCCATTCCTCATCGCTCATCGTGCTGGGTTCACCCGTGGTGCCGCAGGCCACCAGGGCGGACACGCCGGACGCAATCTGCCAGTCCACCAGGCTGGTCAAGGCTTTTTCATCAATGCCCCGGTCGTTGAAAGGGGTCACAATGGCGGTGCAGGTGCCCAAGAATATCGGTGTTCTCATGTCCTTCTCCTTACTTCCTGTGGGTGATGTAGCCCTGGGCGCACAGGTATTCAGCGCTCAATACGCTGCCGCCCGCGGCCCCGCGCAAGGTGTTGTGGGACAGGCATACAAAGCGCCAGTCCATCACCGGGTCCTCCCGCAGCCTGCCAATGGCCACCGCCATCCCATCGCCCGCTAGTGCGTCCAGTTTGGGCTGGGGCCTGTCGTTGCCCTCCAGGTATTGCAGGAAGGGCTTGGGGGCGGAGGGCAGTATCAGCTGCTGGGGGAGGGTCTTGTAGGCCGCCCAGCGGTCCAGGATCTCCTGCTTGCTGGGTTTGCGTTGAAACTTGACCGAGACCGCGGCCAGGTGGCCGTCCTCCACCGGCACGCGGATGCACTGCGCGCTGATGACAGGGCAGGCTGTGACCTGGATTTCCGCCTTGTCCTCACTGAGTCTGCCCCAGATTTTGAGAGGCTCCTGCTCGCTTTTTTCTTCTTCGCCGGCGATGTAGGGGATGACGTTGCCCCGCATCTCCTCCCAGGTGTCCAGCGTCCGCCCTGCGCCGCTCACGGCCTGGTAGGTGCAGGCGGTGATGGCTGTGGGTTCAAAATCAAGCAAGGGGGTGAGGGCGGGGACATAGCTTTGGATGGAGCAGTTGGGCTTGACTGCGATGAAGCCGTTTTTGGTCCCGAGGCGGCTGCGCTGGGCCGGGATGACCTGGGCGTGCTCCGGGTTGATTTCGGGGATCAGCATGGGCACGTCCGGAAGCATCCGGCAGGCGGAGTTGCAGCTCATCACGGGCACTTCCAGCCTGGCGAAGGCCTCCTCCATCTCCCGGGTCTGGTCGCGGTTTAGGCTGACCGCGCAAAAAATGAAGTCCACCTGTTGGGCGATTTCCTCTTTTTGCTCCGCGTCCAACACCGGAAGGGCCTTCACATGCTCCGGCAGCGCCTCCTCCATCAGCCAGCGGTTTTCCACCGCTTCCTGATAGCTTTGCCCCGCGCTTTTACGGCTGGCGGCCACCACCCTGATGTCAAACCAGGGATGGTCATGCAACAAGCAAATCAGGCGTTGGCCAACCATGCCCGTCGCGCCGATGATGCCCACACGATACTTTTTCATGCTGCGTCCTTTTCCGTTCAAAACGATACAAAAATCCCCGGCGGAAACACGCCGGGGACAGGGTGGCTTACTTCACGCCCAGGCGGTGGAAGGTCTCCATGCTCAGCTTGGCGTCCTCAAAGGGGTTCTCGCCATAGGGCTCATCTTGCTCCAGCACCAGCCACTTGGCGCCCGCGTCAATGGCGGCCTGCACCAGGCCCTCGGGGTCCTGGGAGCCATGGCCAAAGGGGCGGTAGGAGAAGCCGCTGCGGTCAATGGGCGCGTCATCCAGGCCGATCAGGGCGTAGGGGGTGCGCCCGGAGTTGTCCGACACAAAGTCCTTGATGTGGACGATGGGGGCGCGGCCCTGGTAGGAAGCTAGGTAGGTGATGGGGTCCACGCCCGCGAACTTCACCCAGCAGGTGTCAATCTCTGTTTGCAGCAAATCCGAGGGGATGGCCTGGTAGATGAAGTCCAGCCCGTAGATGCCCGAGACCTTGCGGAACTCAAAGTCGTGGTTGTGGTACAACAGCGTGATGCCCGCTGCCTTGCACTGGTTGGCGAAGGTGTACATGATGGACAGCACCTTGGCAAAGCCGGGCGCGCCGGGGCGGTCTTCCTCTGTCAGGTAGGGCACGGCGATGTACTCACAGCCCAGCTCCTTGTGGTAGCGGATGGTCTCCTCGGGGTTTGCGATGATCAGCTGCAGGGGCACGTGGCTGGAGATGGCTTTCAAGCCATGCTTGACAAGCAGGGCCTTCATGTCCGCGGAGGAATAGCCGAAAAATCCGGCAAACTCCACCCCGTCAAAGCCCAGTTCCTTGACTTTTTGGAGCGTCCCGTCCACGTCGCGCTCCATGAAGTCGCGCACGCAGTACAATTGATAGGCAATCGGTAATTTCTTCATTTCAACTCACCTTCCGCGAAATAGTAGGGCTTGCCGCTCTCCGCGCTTTTGTAGATGGCCTCCAGGATGTGGGTGACCACAATGGCCTGCTCAGGGGTGACAGTCAGCTTGCCCTTGCCGCGAAGGGCGTTGTGGAAGACCTGCTGCTCAATCACCTGCGGATCCGCGGACACGCCTTCAAAGAAGGCGACGGAACCGGCCTTCAGGTCGGGTTTTTCGACAAACTGGCGGCCATGGCGCACGCCGTTGATGCGCAGCCCGTCATGGAAGTCCGCGCCGCCCTTGGTGCCAGACAGGGTGGCGGTGGCTTCTTCCACATCCAGGGTGTTCAACGCCCAGGAGGCGGACAGCATGATGGTGGCGCCGTTTTCCATCACCACAAAACCAAAGGCGCTGTCTTCCACGGTGAAGTTGTCCACATCCCAGTCGCCCCAGGCATTGCCGGTGTTGCGGTCTTTGTTCAGTTTGTGGTAGGTGGTGCCAACGGCGTACTTGGGCTTGTAGTTGTCCATCAGCCACAAGGTCAGGTCCAACGCGTGGGTGCCGATGTCAATCAGCGGGCCGCCGCCTTGCTCGTACTCATTGAGGAACACACCCCAGGTGGGCACGGCGCGGCGGCGCACGGCGTTGGCGCGGGCAAAATAGACCTCGCCCAATTCGCCTGCTTCCGTCGCGCTCTTTAGGTACTGGCTGTCCGCGCGGTAGCGGCTCTGGTAGCCGATGGTGAGCAGCTTGCCGCTCTCCTTGGCGGCCTTGAGCATCTTGTGCGCTTCGGCATAGTTGATGGCCATGGGCTTTTCGCACATCACGTGCTTGCCGGACTTCAGCGCGTCCACGGTGATGAAGCTGTGGCTGCGGTTGGGGGTGCAGACATAGACCGCGTCCAGGTCCAGTTTCAACAGGTCTTTGTAATCGGTGAAAACCTGAGCGTCTTTGGTGCCAAATTCCTTGGCGGTTTTCTCCGCTTTTTCTTTGATGATGTCACAGAATGCCACCACATCCGCCCCGCCCAGGATCTTGATGGAGGGAAGGTGTTTGTTGTTTGCGATGCCGCCGCAGCCGATGATGCCCAGTCTCAGGTTGCTCATGTGATACCTCCGTGCTTTGCTGTGGGCATTATAAGCCAAATGAAGCGTTTTGTCATCGCAAATGGCAAAGAAGAAAAAGTTCCATTAAAAGGGATTTGCAGCAGGTTTCATTTCATGGGCTGCCCAGCTCTACCCAATCTGTTATGCTGTGAACAGTTGGCTGTGCGGCTTGATGGATGAAAACCCGGCGAAGCCGCGTTGTATGGACGGAAAAGCGGAAAGGAAACAACAAGACGAATGAAACGCTTGCTGACCACCCTCCTGCTGTTGGCCTTGCTGGTCACCTCGGTTGCGGCGCAGGAATACCCCCTGCTCAAGGTGGGCTCCACGGGCGCTGCGGTGACAAAGCTGCAGGAACGCTTGTCCGCGGCCGGCTTTCTAACCGGCCTTGCTGACGGGAAATACGGTGAAGGTACCAAAAACGCCGTGGCCCGCGCCCAGCAGGCCATCGCGGACAAAGGGCATCAATTGAGGGTGGACGGCATCGCCGGTCCTGCCACACAGACTTTGTTGTTTGATGATGCGGTCATGCGGCCCTTCATTGATTTTTCCCTGGGCGCCAGCGGCCAGCGGGTCATCGCCCTGCAAAACCGGCTGATTGACCTGAAGTTTTTGGACGGCAGCGCCGATGGCCAGTTTGGCAAGCAAACCCTTGAGGCACTCAAGGCCTTCCAGCGCCATCTGCTGCATAACAAGGCGGAGGGCATCACTGAAAACGGCCTGGCGGATGCCGCCACCCGGCATTTTCTGGACCCGGCGACAGACCTGCGCGCCTTTCATATCCTGGCGCCGGAGTTCTTTGATGACAGCCGGCCGCAAAACCTGGCAGCAGATTACCTCAATGCCCGCGCGGCCGTCGTGGTCAACGCCGGCAACGGGACAATCCTCTTTGCTAAACACCTGGACGAAAAGCTGTACCCCGCCAGCACCACCAAGATGATGACGCTGCTGCTGGCCCTGGAAAAGGGGAACCTGGATCAAAAGGTCACCCTGCCCGCCTCCACAGGCGAGGTGGCCAAGGATTCCTCCCTGGTGCCCGTCTACCCGGGGGAGGCCATGACCATGCGCGACTTGCTCTACGGCCTGATGCTGCGCTCGGGCAATGACGCCGCCAACGCCATCGCGGAGCTTTGCGCCGGCTCGCTGGAGGCATTTGTGGCGCAGATGAACCAAAGGGCGCTGGAATTGGGCATGAAGAACACCCATTTCATGAACCCCCACGGCTACCACGACAGCGAACACTATTCCACCGCCCGCGACCTGGCCATCTTGAGCCTTCATGGCATGAGCAACCCGGAGTTTGCCAAAATCGCCTCCGCCTTGAGCTATGACATGCCGGCCACCCAAAAGCGCGGCGTCCTGCAAATCATCAACACCAGTGAATTGCTAAGCCCGGGCAGCCCCCACTTTTTTGAAGGCGCGGTGGGCATCAAAAGCGGCTACACCAGCCACGCGGGCTTTTGCTACGCTGGTTCCGCCAGGCAAGGGGATGAGGTGGTCTTTGCCGTCATCATGGGCAGCCGCACCCGTAACCGCGGCTGGGATGACATGGCGCGCCTGTTCCGCTACGGTTTTTCAGCCATCAAATAAGATGAGGTAAAACACTCCAGCCCCGCTCCTGTGAACGGGGCTGGATTGCTTCATAATATATGTTTATTCCTGAACCTGCAGGTAGACGCTGAGAGAACCGCCTTTGCAGTAGAAGTCCGCCTCGCCGTTTTCATCCAGCACAACAGGGTCTGCGATGGCGCCGGTGATGTCCGTCCATTGGCTCCCGGCGCGTTCCGGTCCAAAGCCCATGCGCTGGTAGCCGTCATCGCCGTTGCTCATCACGCAGGCCAGGCCGCTGAAGGGATGGTCCTGGTCGCCCAGGCGCACCCAGCCGATGGTGTTGGAATGGTTGAAGTAATCCCGCTGCTCGCCATAGGCGCAGTTCTTGCGCGCCTGCAGCAGCTTGTCCAGGATGTCCCGCTTGCCCGGGATGCCATGCTCCCCGCCGATGTCATAATAATCCCCGTAAAACACGCAGGGATAGCCGTCCTGCCTTAGCAGAATCAGGGCGTAGGCAAGGGGCTTGAACCAGTCCTGCACCCAGCTTTCCAGCGCCTGCCCGGGCTGGGAATCGTGGTTGTCCACAAAGGTGACGGCGTTGAAGCGGTTGGACTGCACCAGGGAGTTGTCCATGATCTTGCGCAGGTCATAGTCCTTGCCCATGAAGGAGGCGTTGACAAAGTTGAAGTGCAGCGGCACATCAAACAAGGCGGTCAGCCCGTCGGTCTCATGGAGGTAGTCGTTCAGCCCGCCGTAGTGGGATTCCCAGTATTCGGCGACAAAAAACAGGGGCTTGTCAGCGGTCAGCTTCACATGGCGGATGAAAGCCTCCATGAAGCGGTGGTCAATGTGTTTCACCGCGTCCATGCGCATGCCGTCCAGGTTCATTTCACTGGTCACCCACTGGCCCCAGCGCAGCACCTCGTCAATGACGTCCTTGTTGCGGTAGTCAATGTCCGCGAACATCAAATAGTCGGCATTGCCCTGTTCGTTGCTGACCTGGTTCGAAAAATCCTTGTTTTCGCCCAGGATTCTAAAAACGCCCATGTTGCCGCTGCGCTGGTCGAAATTGACGGCGGTGAAGTGCTGGAAGTTCCACTTGAAGTCGGAATACCTGCCCTGCCGCCCGGGGAAGTGGAAGCCGGTCCAGCCTTCGATGTCAAAGGGCTCTGAGGCAACCGCGGTGCGGTTGTTCTGGTCCACCGCCACCACTTTGAAGACTTCCGATTCGTCCGCCCCGGCCTTGTGGTTGAGCACGGCGTCGGCGTACACCTGGATGCCCTGCCCATGCAGCGCGTCAATGGCGGTGTGCAATTGTTCCTTGGTGCCGTACTTGGTGCGCACGTTGCCCTTCTGGTCAAACTCGCCCAGGTCAAACAGGTCATAGATGCCATAGCCCACGTCATTGGTGCCGGTGGCCTTGCAAAAGGGCGGCAGCCAGACAGCGCCCACGCCCATCTCCTTCAGGTGGGCCGCGTTCTCCCTGATTCTGTTCCAGTGCTCGCCGTCATCACCGATGTACCATTCAAAGGCCTGGAACATCACTTTGTTGTCCTGCGGCAGGTGCTTCTGGTCGATGGGCTGATATAAAGGAAGGTCTTTTTCCTTCGCGGCCTGCTCCGCCAATTCCTTAAGCTGTTCCTCCTGCTCCTTTGGCAGGGTCTGCCAGATTTCCTGGTGCACCATGTCACGGATGTCTTGCTCGTTGATGTTTCGCTTGTTTTCTTGCTCGCTCATGCGTTCCTCCGATCTGTTACGCTTGGATTATACCTTGTCAGCCTGCTTTCCCTTTCAGAATCTGTAAATTTACGCCAAAGATGGAAAAAGTGGCAATCAAAACACCACATCCCTTATCGTTTGTGGTTTTCAAAGAATTTATGAAACGTGCTGAATTTTACGCTTGACTTAAACCCGGCGGTCGTGGTATATTACTCGGGCACCCCAAACGGGGCTCGTGAGGGCGCGGTGGAGGTGCGGGGACCTTGAAAACGATACAGAGAATGAGAAGCGCAAAAAC
>JAAYLK010000029.1 GCA_012521895.1 Clostridiales bacterium | reverse complement strand
GCCGAATGACGAGGTTCTTCATTGGCATCTTTCCGGGGCATCCTTCCGGTAACAATGAGTGTTGAATAATTCTGTATTTATGGTATGCTGATCCAAGAGATGAAGCGAGTATCATCACGCGGGAGCGTTTAGCTACGGTAAATCCAATGGTTCTTCATTCATTTTGTTTCTTTGCTCCATGGTTTCATAACAACCCAATCTCCGGCTACCACCTCTTGTATCAAGAAGCCGGAGTCTTTATATCGCTAACTTTTTGCTGGGCACTGCTGCGTCCTTCCCGCCATTTTATTGGCGACACTTCATGCGCCTTCTTGAACTCCCGGGTGAAATGGTCCACCGAGCCGTAGCCTACCAGGAAGGCAATCTCATGAATTTTGAGGGAGTCATTGGCCAGATACTCCCGCGCGCGGGCCATCTTCAGGCTGCGCACCACCTCGACAAAGCCGCGGTTGAGGTTGCTTTTGATGAGGCGGCACAGGTGGGTCTGGCTGTAGTGGAACACTTCGGACAGCTGGGTGAGCGTGACGGTGCGGAAGTTTTCCTGGATGTAGTTAAGAATCAACGGGAAGTCCGCCCGCGCGGCCTTCAGGTGGTCTGCCTTGTGGATGCTGGCGGTGTCCGAATACAAACGCAGGGTGTGCGCCAGGAAGAGGTTGAGGAGGCTGACGCAGATGGAATTGGCGTAGTCATCCGTCTGGTAGCTTTCGTTGATCAGTTGGTGCAGCAATTGCTTCACCGAGGGCTGCAGCTGGGTCTTCAGCCGCAGGAAATTGGCCGTCTTCTCGCCATACAGCGCGTTGCGGAAAAAGGTGGAAACCAGGTCGTTTTGTGTGAGCAAACTGCCAAAGATGGCGTCAAAGGTGCTGGCGCGCACCGCCACGCAGATGGTCAGCGCGTCCTCATCCACCGGCTGGTTGTGCGCGGTGTGCGGCGGCACGATGCACAGGTCGCCTTCCTCCAGCGGTACCACCTCGTTGTCAATCAGCAGCCGGCAGCTGCCCGCGTACAGATAGGTGATTTCAAAATAATCATGGGAGTGGGGCGTCTCGGTCATGTGCGGGAAGTGCTTGAAGCAAAACACGTCCTTCTCCGATGGAAACAGCGTGACCTCGTTGATGACCTGCTCCCGGCTGCGCTGGTTGTCGCGGATGATGGTGGAGGCCTCCAGCGGAAAGCCCAGGATGAAGCGGTCCAGCTCTTCCGGGGTTTCTATCTCAAAAAAAGGCGGAAGGGCGTCCGGCGTTTTTTTAAGCAGGCCGCCTTTTTGCATCAGCTCCAGCGCGTCCGGGAAACCGATGGTTTGCTGGGTTTTCCTATAATAATCAAGCACAAAGTCCTGCACCCTGGCTGCGGTTGTGTAGCGGTTTTCTTGGGCCATGGCCTTTTCTCCCTGCACTTTTTTCATCATGATAAAGGATACACGTCCCTTTGGTCAAACAACAAGCAAAATAAGTCGGAACGATGGCAAGTATGCACATGGTCAAGCTGGTGTAGCCTTGGTATAATCTGGTCAGATAATGTCCTTACTCTCTCCCTTGCCAACAACAAATGGAGTGAACGATGGCAGATACGCGCAAAGCACCCGCAGAACCCCTGGTCAGCGTCCTTGACCTTGACAAACACTTTGGCCCCACCATCGCGCTGGATGGGGTGACCCTGTCTTTTTACCCGGGCAAAATCACCGGTCTGATTGGAGAAAACGGCTCGGGCAAGTCCACCCTGACCTCCATCATCGCCGGCATGCAGCAGCCCACCGCCGGCAGCATGGCCTTCAAAGGCCAGCCCTACAAACCCGCCACCATGATAGAGGCCGGGCGCCAGGGGATCGGCATGATTGTGCAGGAGCAGGGCTATGTGCCAGGCATCACCATCGCCCAGAACATCTTTTTGGGGGAGGAAGGCCTCTTCCGCAAAATGGGCGTCATCAGCAAGAAGGCCATGGTGCGCGCCGCCAAGGAAGCGCTTTTGTCCATCGGCATTGATGACATCGACCCCGCCTTGTACATTGATCAGCTGAACCTGCAGGACCGCAAGCTGATCGAAATCGCGCGCATCATGCGCATGGACCTGGATGTCCTGATTGTGGACGAAACCACCACCGCGCTGTCCCAGAAAGGCCGCACATTGTTATATGGCATCATGGACAGCCTGCGCGGCAAGGGCAAGGCTGTCATCTTCATCTCCCATGACCTGGACGAGCTGATGCAGGTTTGCGACGCCATGGCGGTGCTGCGGGACGGCCGCCTCATCGCGGAGCTGGACAAGGCCGATTTCTCGGAGGACACCATCAAGCGTTTGATGGTGGGACGCGAGCTGAGCGGGCATTATTACCGCGACGACTATGAAACCCAGGAAAACACCACACCCACCGTGCTGGAAGTCCATCAGGCCACCAGCGCCACCGGCTTGCTGATGAACTTCAGCATGGACGTGAAAAAAGGCGAAATCCTGGGCATCGGCGGGCTGTCCCACTGCGGCATGCATGAACTGGGCAAGGTGCTGTTTGGGGAAGAACCGCTGCTGACAGGCAGCGTTACGCACACCGCAAGCGGCCAAAGCATCGTTTCCGCCCGCCAGGCCATGGACCTGGGCCTGGGCTATGTCAGCAAGGACCGCGACCAGGAAGCCCTGGTGCTGTCCGCGTCCATCCAGGACAACATCATGTCCGCGGGCCTGGACCGGGTCAAAGCCGGCCCCTTCATCCTGCCGGGCAAGGTACAGGCCTATGTCAACAAACAGATCAACAACCTGTCCATCAAATGCGCCTCGCCCAAGCAGAACGTCCAGTACCTCTCCGGCGGTAACAAGCAAAAGGTGGTCTTTGGCAAGTGGGTTGGCCGGGACTGCGACATCCTGGTGCTGGACTGCCCCACCCGCGGGGTGGACATCGGCGTCAAGGCGGCCATGTACCAACTGATAGAGGACATCAAGAACCAGGGCAAGACCATCGTGATGATATCCGAGGAACTGCCCGAATTGATCGGCATGTGCGACCGCATCCTCATTTTGAAGGATGGCAGGCTCAACGGCGAATTTGAACGAAGCCGCGATTTGGACGAGCTCAAGCTGATTGAGCGGATGATATAAGGGGGAAGCTGATGAAAAACCGTTGGGAGACCATCAAAAATTACTTTCCCCTGCTGGGCCTGCTGATTCTGGTCGTGTTTTTTTCCATCGCGACCGGCGGCGCGTTGCTCAGCCCCATCAGCCTGCAAAGCCTGTTAAACCAGGTCATCGCGACAGCGCTGGTGGCGCTGGGCTCGGTCTTTGTGTTTGGTTCGGGCAATTTCGACATGTCCCTGGGCGCGTGCTTAAGCCTCAGCGCCGTCCTGGGCGGCATGGCCGACATCGCGACAGGCAGCCTGATTGTGGCCTTCCTGGTGTGCATCGGCCTGTCGCTGCTGCTGGGGCTGCTCAAAGGCTTGTTCGCCTCCTTTGTGGATGTGCCGCTGTTCATTGTGACCATCGTGCTGGGTTCACTGCTCAGCGCCTTCACCCTGTTCATCCTGGGCGACGCCTCCGCGGTGCACCTGAAGGACGCCTTGCAGCCCCTGCCCTCGTTCTCCTTTTCACAGATGTCCGTCATCAACCTGGTGGTGCTGCTGTCTTACTTTTCCCTGTGCCTGGTGCTCTTTTTGTTCATGCCCATTGGCCGTCAGGTCAAGATTTTGGGCGGCAACGCGGTGACGGCGCGGCAGTCGGGCATCCCCATCAAAAAGGTCAAGGTGGGCGCCTTCCTGATTGGCGCCCTGGGCATCGGCCTTGCGGCCTTTGTCATCCTGGTGCGCGTGCGCAACATCGGCGCGTCCACCGCCTCCTCCATGGGCACAGACGTGATGATTGCCCTGGTGCTGGGCGGGATGCCGCTGTCAGGCGGGCCGCGCTCGCGCATCAGCGCGGGGCTGGTGGGCGCCACCTCCATCACGGTGCTTAACGCGGGGCTGACCATGATGGGTTTGAACATCGCGGTCATCCAGATTTTCCGCGCGGTTGTGTTTCTGGTCGTGGTCTATGTGGCAAGCATGACTTACCGCACAAGGCTTTTACCCAGATAAATTGTTTAGGAGGAAGGATTCCATGAAAAAAACGCTCTCCCTGCTGCTGCTCATCTCCCTCTTGCTGGGCTTTGCCCTGGGCACCGCCCAGGCGGAACCCGCGCTGTCAGAAGACGGCCGTTTCCCGGTGGAAACCGTCAAAATCGGCTTTGTCAACTATGACACCTCCGCCGAGCAGGTGCTGGCCATCCAAAGCTACTTTGAGTACCTGCAGACTGCCTTCAACTTTGAAGTCATCTGGTCTGAAGCGCTCAACTCCGCCGCCGCGGAATTCGCTTTCATCGAGCAGTGCGCCGCCGCCGGCTGCAAGGCCATCATCGGCTACTACAACGAAGGCAAGTCCGAGTCCGTCAAGTTGGCGGCCGACCTTGGCATGTACTACTTTGGCGGCGCGGTCAACGCCGACATCTACGAGCCCGAAAAGAACAACCCCTTCTATGTGGGCGGCTACATCTCCGGCGCTGAGCAGGATGAAAACTACCTGGCCGGCTATGCGGTCGGTAAAGCGCTGGTGGATGCCGGCAGCAAGAAAGTCATCGTGATGTCCGGCGGCAAGGACTTTGGCGTGGAGTTCTTCGTCAAACGCTACAACGGCATCATGGACGCCCTGAATGAAGGCGGCGCCGAGGTCGTGTACGAAGTGCCCGGCTGGCCCGGCACCGAAGCCTTCGCCGCCCACCAGACCGCTGCCCTGCAGACAGAGGCGGACGGCCTGGCGGGCACCCTCACCTGCATGATGTGGCTGCAGCCCATGCAAAACGCGGGCAAGATGGGCCAGATCAAGGTGGCGGGCATTGAAACGGTGTCCGAAGGCCTGGTTGGCCTCATGCAAGGCGGCATCTATGTGGGCGCCTTCTCTGAAATCCCCGACATGTTCGGCCTGTCCATCCCCATGATTTTGAACGCCGTCACCGGTTACGGCGAGCAGCAGCGCAATCCCGACGGCTCTGCCGGGCGCGTCAAGGTGCTCAACTGGGTCATCACCAACCCCGAGGACATGGCGTATTTCGCAAAGCTTTTAAGCGGCGAAGGCGATGAGCGCGTGTTCAGCATCGAAGACCTCAAGACCGTTATGGGCGCCTACAACCCGGACTTCACTCTGGATGACATGTCCACCCTGTACTCCGCCGTCACAGCGGACGAAATCCGCGCCCGCCACGCGCAATAAACCTTAGAACCTTTGATTTTCCCGGGGCGGGGCCCACAACCCCGCCCCCAACGCCCTTTGTGAGGTGCAGCATGCAAGCAAGGCTTCGGCGTGTCATCAGAAACACGCTCATCACCCTGGCCGCGCCGGTCATCGTCTACCTGCTGTTCTTTGGATTGACGCGCCTCATGGGCAAGCAGGGCTTTGGCATCGGACCGGACCTGCGCGTCATCATCCAGAACACCGTGTATTCCGGCTTCATCGCCCTGGCGGTCTCCTACAACCTGACCTCCGGCCGCTTTGATTTCTCAGTGGGCTCGGTGCTGATTTTGTCAGTCATCCTGGGCGGAACGCTGGCAACGCAGGCGGGCTTTGGCCCGGTGGGCATGGTGCTGACGATGGCGGTGGTGGGCATGGCCTGCGGGCTGGTGTCGGGCCTGTTGTATGTGCTGGTCAAGCTGCCGCCCATGATTACCTCCCTGGGCCTGGCCATGGTGTTTGAGTCCCTGGGCTTTATGCTCAACAGCTCCAAGGGCATCCGGCTGATTGGCCGCTTTGACCTGCTGATTTTCGCGCAGTTCCCCAACAACCTCTACCTGCTGGGCGTGGCGCTGGTCATCCTGATTTATTTATTGAACTTCACCCAGTTTGGCTACAACACCAATTCCCTGCGCACGGGGCAGAAAAACGCGGTGGATGTAGGCGTGAACGAGAAGAAGAACGCCGTCATCTGCTATGTCATCGCGGGCGCCCTGATGGCCTGCGCGGGGGCGGTCTACCTGTCCCAGTATGGCTACCTGGCGCCGCAGACCGGGCTTGCCAGCATCTCCTTCATCATGGGCGCCTTCTTGCCCATGTTCATTGGCGGCTCGCTGGCCAAGTACTCCGACCGCAACATCGGCGTTATCGCGGGCGCCTTCATCCAGGCCTGCATCTCCTCCGGCCTTGTCAAGCTGGGCGTGTCCAGCTCGGTCAAAACCATCATTGACGGCGCCATTGTCTTGCTGTTTTTGGTGTATGTGTCCAACAGCCACAAGTTGATTCTCAAGAAGCTGCAAGCCCAGAAAAAAGCGCTGGCGCTGTCTGACGCCCAGGCATAGTTTTTTCCCAAGTACACAAGGAGGTTTGTTCCGCCATGCTCAAAAAAGCGCCCTATACCATCATGCCTGAAAAGCAGGTGCGGCTCATCATCGATACCGACGCGGGCTGCGAGGTGGACGACTTTTTTGCCATCGCCCAGGCCCTGATGACGCCCAAGTTTGAGGTGCGCGCCATCTGCGCGGAGCATTTCTCCAATGATTTTATGGAGAACTCCCAGGAGGTCAGCTACCAGGCGGCACTGGAGATGATGGACAGGATGGGGCTTTCGGGTACTGTGCCCGTGCTGCGCGGCAGCGCGCCCATGGAAGGGCCGGACACTTATGAGATGAGCGAGTCCGCGGAATTGATCATTGAGGAGGCGCTGAAGGAGGACAGCCGCCCGCTGTACATCCTGCTGCTGGGCGCGGTCAGCAACGTGGCGGCGGCCTTCCTGAAAAAGCCGGAGATTCAGGACAAGGTGCTGCTCATTGGCGGCATGATTCCCAATGACCAGTGGTTTTTCAACTCCTGCAATGACATCCACGCCTACAATGTGCTGCTGGACAGCCGCGCTGAGTGGTGGGCCTTTGATTTGAAGATGGGCGTTGGCATGCAAGCCAGCGTGATGCAGCTGTACAACCGTGTCCGCCCCTGCGGGCAAATCGGGCAATGGCTGTATGAGCGCACGCTGTGGGCCATCCGGGAATTGACCGCGCGCATCAGCATGGACCGCAAGAACGGCCGCATGGGCGATGGTTTGAGCGACCAGGCATATGCCGCCTTCATGCCCACCGGGGAAAACTGGTCCTTCTGGGACTGCGCCATCGTGGGTCTGGCCATGTATGACCAGATGGACAGCTATGTGATGAAGCCCGCGCCAAAGCTGCTCAACAACCGCGGGCGGACGCAGCACCGCCCGGACAACCCCCGGAAGCTGCGCTGCTACCACACGCTGGACCACAACCTCATCATGACGGACTTCTATGAGAAGCTGCAGTACTACTTTGGGGAGTCAGCGTCATGAGGGAATTACGCTTTATCACCCCACCCAAAGGCCTTGTTTGCCCGGTCATCACCAAGACCTTTCCTGCCGGCAAGGCGCGTTCCGCCAGCCTGACTCTGACAGGCCTGGGGCTGTATCGCGCATATCTGAACGGAAAGCGCGTCGGAGACGATTACCTGAGCCCGGGGCTGAATGACTACACGGCCTACCTGCGCGCGCAAAGCCATGACATCACCGGCTTGCTGCAGGCGGAGAACACCCTGGAAATCTTCCTTGGGGACGGCTGGTACAGGGGACGCTACGGACTGGACGGCGCCAGCCAGAAAAGGGAGACCTACGGCAGCCAATACCTGTTGGCGGCGAACGTCAGTCTGACAGATGAAAACGGGCAGGAACAGCTCATCCAGACCGACGACAGTTGGCTGGTTGGCCCCTCGCCCATTGTGATGAGTGACATCTATGACGGTGAGCACCGGGACGATACCCGCGCGCGCGAATCCGGCTTGCCCTGCCAGACAGCCCAGGCGCCCGGCCCGGTGGAAATGGACAGCTATCCGCAAATCCGCGTCAGGACAAGGCTGAAGCCAAAGCTGCTGCGCTCCAAAAAAGGCGAGCACATCCTGGATTTTGGCCAGAACCTGGCCGGGGTGGTGCGCTTTGTCAACCGCCTTGAAAAAGGGAAGACGCTGCGGTTGCTCTTTGGCGAGGTGCTGCAGGAGGGCTGCTTCTACCGGGAAAACCTGCGCTCCGCCAAGGCGGAGTATGTGTATACCTCCGACGGCCTTGAAAAGGAAGTCGAGCCCTGGTTCACCTTCTATGGCTTCCGCTATGTGCTAGTGGAAGGCCTGGAGGAAGTCAATCCGGAGGATTTCACGGCCCTGGTATTATCCAGCGACATGGCGGAGACCCTGCGATTGACTACCTCCTCAGAAAAAATCAATCAATTGATACAAAACACCCTGTGGAGCCAGCGGGGCAATTTCATTGATGTGCCCACTGACTGCCCGCAGCGGGACGAGCGCCTGGGCTGGACCGGCGACGCCCAGGTCTTCTGCGGCACCGCCTGCTTCCTGATGGACAGCAAGGTGTTCTTTGACAAGTTCCTGCGCGACCTGCGTTATGAGCAGACCACCTATTACGACGGGGACATCCCCATGTACAGCCCATCCCTCAAGGGAGAAGCCGGCGCCGGCGGCGCTGCCTGGGCGGACGCGGCCACCATCATCCCCTGGACACTGTATGCGCAGTACGGCGACAAGGAGCAGTTATCAAAGCACTACCCCCTGATGCGGGATTTCGCGGACAAGCTGCTGCGGGTGGATTTGAAGGAGGACAGCGCGAACCTGGTGACGGAAGGCTTCGCCTTTGGCGACTGGCTGGGCCTGGACGGTATTTCTCCCACCTCCTTTGTAGGCGGGACGGATAAGCCCTTCATCCAGTCAGTCTACTGCATGCACAGCCTGAACCTGGCCGCCACAGCGGCGGAGGTGCTGGGCCAATCAAGCGATGCGGAGCGTTTCAGCCAAGCTTCACAGCGCGTGAGAAACGCTATTCAGGAAAATTATTTCACCCCCGCCGGGCGCTTGAGCGTAGATACCCAGACCGCCTATGCCCTGGCGCTGTACCATAGGCTGTATACCGACTTGGATGTCCTTAAAGCGCAGTTCAAGAACCGTCTGCGCCTGGACAGCTACCGCTTAAACACCGGCTTTGTGGGCACGGGCATCATTTTGCCCGCCTTGCTGGATCACGGCCTGGTGGATGAGGCCTTCCGCCTGCTGATGCGGGAGGATTACCCCGGCTGGCTCTACCCGGTCACCATGGGCGCTACCACCATCTGGGAGCGGTGGAACTCCTTGATGCCGGATGGAACGGTGTCTGACACCGGCATGAACTCCTTCAACCACTACGCCAGCGGCGCGGTCTGTGAAACCCTCATCACCCGCATCGCAGGCTTGCAATCTGCAGCACCCGGTTGGCAGGCTGCAAGGATTGCACCCAGGCCCCACTGGAAATTGAAGGAAATGGACCTGGCTTTTGATTCACCCGCGGGTACTTATCAAGTCGCCTGGCAGTTGCAAAAGGACAGGTTCACCCTGGATGTGACGGTGCCCACAGGCGCGCGGGCAGACATTCACCTGCCCGGGCATCCGGATGGGGTGGTGCATCAGGTGGGCGAAGGCCAGTATCACTATGCCTATCAGCCCACACACTTGTTGAGCCGCCCCTTCTCCGCCACGACCATGGCAGCGGATTTGATGGGCAATGAAGCGGCGCAGGCAGCCCTGCAGCAACACATGCCCGGCTTCTTTGGCGGGCTGAAGACAAACAACCCGGACTTTTTGATGATGAGCCCGCTTGAGGCGCAGAATTCCCTGCCCTTTTTGCGGCTCAGCGACATCGATGGGCTGGACAAGGCCCTTACAACCATCCGGGCATAGGAGGAAGGCACATGATCACACAACAGTTTTTTCTGCATGAGGGGCGTGAGGATGTCAGCCTTACCACCTATGTGCTGTCCGACTCCAGGGAGCTGCTGGATGGCAGGCTGCGCCCCGGCATCCTGATTTGCCCAGGCGGCGGTTATCTGAACTGCTCCGACCGCGAAGCCGAGCCCATCGCCTTGCGCTTTGCCGCCATGGGCTACCATGCTTTCGTGCTGCGCTACTCAGTGTACATGGATCAAGGCGAGCCCTACCCAGTGGGCAAATCCATGCAAAAACGCGCGCGCAGCCTGTTTCCCAACTCCATGCAGGACATCGGCCTGGCCTTTTTAAAGCTGCGGGAGCACGCCAGCGAATGGAAGCTGGACACCCAAAGAATCGCCCTGTGCGGCTTTTCCGCCGGCGCGCACAACAGCGCCATGTACGCCACCCACTACCAGGGAAAGGACATCGCGGGCTACTTTCAACAAGATGCTGAAATCTTTAAGCCCGCCGCCTGCATCCTGGCCTATGGGCTGTATGACTACTGCCTGCTGATGGAGAACCCGGCGCTCATCCGCGACCCCTTCGCCAAGGGATTGCGCAAGGCCGCGGCCATCGCGCTGCTGGGCAGCGATAAACCCAGCCAGCAGCTGCTGGAACAGGTCAGCCCCGCCCGCCAGGTGTCCGCGCACACGCCGCCCCTCTTCCTGTGGGCCACCGGGGAGGACAGCCTGGTGCCGGTGTCCCAGACAGCGGCTTTTACCTTAGCATTGTCAAAAGCCGGCATTCCCTTTGAAGCCCATGTGTTTGAATCCGGCCCCCATGGCCTAAGCCTGGCCGACCAGGCAACAGCCGGCTCCCGCTTTGAGCTCAACCCCGTGGCTGCCCAGTGGCTGCCCCTGGCGCAAACCTGGCTTGAAAAACGCCTGGCGCTGCCGCTGCGGGAAATCCCCCTGTGGATGGAGCAGCTGGAACGATGAACATCACTTCCTTTAACAAGGGCTGGCGCTTTTTTGAGGACAGGGGCGCCTTCAAGCTGGTCTGGTCGGTGCCGCAGGATGCCCGGGTGCTGGACCTGCCCCATGACGCCATGATTATGAAACCCGCTCGGCCGGACAGCCCCAACGGCCGCAACACCGGCTTTCGCAACGGCGGCCAGTATGTGTACGTCAAATCCTTTGAGTTGACGGAGGACTTGCTGGGCAAGACCATCCTGCTGCGCTTTGACGGGGTGTACATGAACGCCTCGGTCTTCGTCAACGGCCAGCGCGCGGCCTTCCACCCCTATGGCTACACCGCCTTTGAAGCACGGCTGGATCCCTTCCTAAAACCCGGCACGGACAATGAAATCCGGGTGGTGGTCAACAACGCCGCCATGAGCAACAGCCGCTGGTATTCCGGTAGCGGCATCTACCGCGATGTCTGGCTTTGCGTTGGGGAGCAGGCGCACCTTCAGCCCCTGGGCGTACAGTTGCGGACGCTTCATGCGGATGAAAACAAAGCGCTTTTGGGTGTATCTGTCACTGTCAGCAACCTGGGGGACCTGCTGGAACAGGTCAGCGTCCAAACAAGGGTGCTGGATGCTGCCGGGCATGAGGTTGCCCGTCATGAGACGCCGGCCGCGGTTTTATTGACAGGCGAAAACACTTTCTCAAATGAACTGGAAGTAGCCTCCCCCGCGCTGTGGTCAGAGGACAGCCCAGTCTTGTACACCTGCGAAACCACCCTGCTACGCAACGGGCGGGTGCTGGATATGGACACGGCAAGCTTTGGCATCCGCACCATCCGTTTGGACCCGGACCAAGGCCTGCTCATCAACGGAAAAGCGACCAAACTGCGCGGCGCCTGCGTCCACCACGACCATGGCCCGCTGGGCGCGGTCTCAAGCTACGACGCGGAGTACCGCCGGGTGAAAAAGCTCAAGGACGCCAGCTTCAACGCCCTGCGCATGGCCCACCACCCCGCCGGCCCTGACCTGCTGCGCGCCTGTGACGCCCTGGGCGTCTATGTGATGGATGAGGCCTTTGACCTGTGGACCCGTGCCAAGAACGACCATGATTATGC
>JAAYLK010000028.1 GCA_012521895.1 Clostridiales bacterium | reverse complement strand
GCGAGGGATTTTGTTTTCCTGCAAGGAAGGAAACCGATGGCGTAGCCTAAGCTACGTCGAGGTTGACTGACACAGCAGGGAGACAAAAGATCCGGCGTGACGATGCAATAAAGATTGGAATCAGTATAAGTTGAGCCTTTCAGTTGGCCCTTTGGACGATTCTCTTGAGACCCAACAGAATCCTGGACAGCACCAGCTGCAGGGCCAGGATGATGAGGAACCAGTAGGCGACCCCCAACTTGCCCTCCCCCGCTGAAAACCAGCCATTTTTCTCATAATCCAGGAAGAAGTAGGGCGCGGCCATGCCATGGAAGCGCTGGCCCTTGAGGCTTAATGTGATGGCGAACACAAAGTAAGCAAAGGGCAGCACCAGGCCCAGCAGGGCATAGCCTTTCTTCTTGGGGCTGTGTTCATCAAAGAGGATGAAGTCAGCGCAGGTCAGCAGTGGCACCACAAAGTGCACCAGCAGGTTGTCCAGGGACAGCAGGTAGGCTGGCTCCATCCGCGGCAGCAGCAGCAGGGAGAAGACCACCAAGGTGAGCAGAATGCCGGCGCTGACCACAAAGCGGAAGCCGGACAGCCAGCTTGGCAGCGGCTTCTTCGTCAAGGCAACCACCAGCAAAATCGCCATCAGCGCGATGGCGAAGGCATTGGTGATGTTGGTGTAATACAGCAAATGAGCGCCGGACATGAAGCTGCCGCGGCGCAGGGTGAGGTACTGCCCCAGCAGGCCCAAAACCAGGGTGATGGCCTTGAGCGCGATGCCGGCCCCTGAACGGGAATCCTTGTTTTGCATCCCCGATCAGACCACGCCCTGGGCCATCATGGCCTCGGCCACCTTGAGAAAGCCCGCGATGTTGGCGCCGGTGACATAATCCGTCGGCGTGGCATATTTCGCGGCCGTCTGCGCGATGTTGGCGAAAATATCCTCCATGATGGTTTTCAGGCGCTGGTCCACCTCGTCAAAGTCCCAGCTGAGGCGCTGGGAGTTCTGGCTCATTTCAAGAGCGCTCACCGATACGCCGCCGGCGTTGGCCGCCTTGCCGGAGGCAAAGAGCACGCCGTTTTCCTGGAAGAAATGGGTGGCCTCCAAGGTGGTGGGCATGTTGGCGCCCTCGGCCACCGCCTTGACGCCGTTTTGCACCAGCATCTTCGCGTCCTCAAGCGTGAGTTCATTTTGCGTAGCACAGGGCAGCGCCAATTGGCAGGGCACCGACCAGATGCTGCCGCCAGCGGTGTATTTCCCGCTTTTTGCGTACTCCGGATAAGAAGCGATGCGGCCGCGCTCCACCAGCTTGATCTGCTTGACGGCGTCCAGATTGATGCCGTTTTCGTCCACCACGAAGCCATCCGAATCGCTCATGGCGATGACTTTAGCGCCCAGCTGCATGGCCTTTTCAGCGGCGTAAATTGCCACGTTGCCGGAGCCCGAGACCACCACCCCCATGCCTTCCAGCTTCAAATCATTGGCCTTGAGCATGGCGTCCACCAGGTACAAAAGGCCATAGCCCGTCGCCTGGGTGCGGCCCTTGGAGCCGCCGTAGGTGAGGCCCTTGCCGGTGAAGGTGCCTGTGTACTCACCCTTCAAGCGCTTGTACTGGCCGTACATATAGCCCACCTCGCGTGCGCCGACGCCGATGTCCCCGGCGGGGATGTCCACGTCCGCGCCGATGTGGCGGTAGAGCTCGTTCATCAGGCTTTGGCAAAAGCGCATGACTTCCTGGTCGGACTTGCCGCGGGGATTGAAGTCGCTGCCGCCCTTGCCGCCGCCGATTGGCAAGCCGGTGAGGCTGTTCTTGAGCGTCTGCTCCAGCGCCAGGAACTTCAGGATGCCCAGGTTGACGCTGGGGTGAAAGCGCATCCCGCCCTTGTAAGGCCCGATGGCGGAGGAAAACTGCACGCGGTAGGCGCGGTTCACCTGGGGGCGGCCGGCGTCATCCACCCAGGGCACGCGGAAGAGGATGACGCGCTCCGGCTCCACAAAGCGTTCCAGCAGCCCGGCCTGCTCATACTCCGGGTGCTGGTCAAAGACGGAAGACAGGGTGCCCAGCATCTCCTGAGCGGCCTGCAAAAATTCCTTCTCATGGGCGTAGCGCTGGTTTAGCTCATCCAGGACACGTTGTACATAGGCGTTCATGATTGTTTCCTTCCCGGCTCAGCCCTTGGCGCCTTTGGCGCCGCTTGAGCCCCGCAAAATGGCAGAGCGGATGATGTCTGACTGGTAGGAGACGGTTGTGTCTTCCTTTTGCCGGTGGGCTTCAAAGGCATACTGCACCAGGCGGTCAATCAGCTTGCGGTAGGGCAGGCCTTCGCCCGTTTTCTCCCACAGGTAAAATGCCAGCGAGCCGGGGATGGTGTTGATCTCGGTGATGTACAGCTCCCCCGTCACCCTGTCCAGCATAAAATCTACCCGAACCACACCCTTGCAGTCCAGCGCGCGGAAGATGGAAACGGCTGTTTGCTGTACTTTTTGTGTGCCTTCTTCGCTGATGGGGGCAGGGATAAGGCGGCTTAAGGACGCCATGCCCGACTGCTGTGAGGAGGCAAGGTACTTGGTCTTGAAGTCCAGCAGCGCGCCTTCGCGGACAGGCATCTCCACCACCGATGGGCTGACGTCCTCATCAAAACCCAGCACGGAGCAGTTGACTTCCAGGGGGTCGTCCAAGCCCTGCTCAACCAGCACCCTGCGGTCTAAGGTGAAGGCCAGCGCCAGGGCGTCCATCAGCTGCTTTCGGTCATCCGCGCGGCTGACGCCAATGGAGGAGCCCAGGTTGGCCGGCTTGACAAACACCGGGTAGGGCAGGGCTTTCTCTATGCCTTCACAGGCTGATTGCGGGTCGTTTTCATAGGCTGTGCGGGTCAGGGCGGTGTCCTTGAGCACCGGGAAGCCATGCCCCAGAAAGATCCGCTTCATCATGATCTTGTCCATGCCAACGGCGCTGCCGGCGATGCCGGTTGAGGCATAGGGCAGGTTCATCAGTTCCAGCATTCCCTGAACGCTGCCGTCCTCCCCGTGCAGGCCATGAAAGACCGGGATGACGCAGTCCAGGCGCACCGCCGCCTTGCGGGTCTCCCCGCGGAAGGGCTGGCCGCGCTCAAAGGCCATCAAAGCGCCCGAGCGCGCGGTGAGGTCCGGAAAGACACGGGTCAGCTTGCTTTTTCGTGGGTCAAAGTTCACATAGGTGTCCAGCTTCCACAGCCGCCCGCCGATGAACCACTCCCCTTTTTTGCTGATGTAAACCGGCACCACCTCATACTTGAAGGGGTCGGCCATGGAAGCCAACTGAAGAGCGGAGATGATGGACACCTCGTGCTCGGCGCTGCGGCTGCCATAGAGGATGCCCAGGGTGATTTTCTTATCCATCCTCATCCTCCTTTAGGCGTAGTGGTCGGGCAGGTCGTTCTCATACAGCAGCACGTCGCCTTCCCCAAAGGTTTCCAGGATAAACTCATTGGCGTCCTGCAAGGAGGGGAAGACATGGATGTTGTCGCTTGGCATCCCGCTTTCCAGCAGGCCCTCCCGGATGGGCTTGGTGTGCTTTTCGCCCACCAGGATGGCGATGGAAGCCACCGCCGCGATGTCATTGCCCAGCCTGCGGTTGGAGCGCGCCTCCTGGCGGCCCAGCTCGATAAAGCCCGGCGTCACCACGATGAGCCGGCCCGGGAAGCCGGAGAGCACCTCCAGCGCCTTGCGGCTGGAATCGGGGTTGGAGTTGAAGCCGTTGTTGATGACACGGTAGCCCTTGTGGTGGGTGGACACCTGCAAGCGCGAGGCGACGGGCTGGATTTCCTCCATCGCCCGGGCGATCTGCTGTAAACTGACCCCGCAGCGCAGCGCCATGGCGGCGGCCAACAGGATGTTGCGCACATTGTGCTCGCCTGACAGCCTGGTGGACAGTTCCTGCCGGGTGCCGTCCTTAAGGCACAGGGTGAAGGCGCTGCCATCAGTCGACAGGCGCACCTCCTCCGCCCAGAGGTCGCTGTCCGGGTCGCCCACCAGCATTTTGTCAAGGGTGGTTTTCTGGTAGCACTCGCTGACATGTTTGCCGTCATCATTGAAGACCGCGAAGCCATCCGCGGGCAAGCCCTTGATCAGCTCATACTTGGTGTCCCGCACGCGGTCGATGTTGCCCAGGGTCTGCAGGTGCTGGGGCCCGATGGACACCAGAAGGCCCATCTGCGGCTTGATCATGCGTGAGAGCACCCGGATGTCCTGGGGGTGGCGGGCCCCCATCTCGGCGATGAAGTAGCGGTGCTGCTGGCCAAGTTCCTCCCTGATGACGCGGGCCAGGCCCAGGGGCGTATTGAAGCTGGCCGGGGAGGACAGGGCGGGAAACTGCTGGGACAGTATGGCGCCCAGGATGTTTTTCACCGTGGTCTTGCCGTAGGAACCGGTGATGCCAATCACCGTCAGGCCGCTTGCGCGGTACTGGTTCAGGATGTTTGAGGCGTCCCGGCGGTAGACCAGTTGGATGACTTTTTCAACCGGGAAGGATACATACATCGCAAGCAGGAGCCAAAGCGGCGCCAGCAGGGGAATCAGGGCGCTTACGCCAAAGGGCGCGCCCAGGTGCCACAGCAGCCAGCACAGCAAGAGCCCCACCAGGGCGAAAAAGACATACAGGCGCTTGACCCGCGCGGTCACCACCAGCGGCACCTTGACCTTTTTCTTCTGGTAGGCCATCAGGCCGATGGCATATCCTGCCACCAGCAACAGCACAACAAGAATGGCGCTCAAGATGAAGGCCAGGACCGGCGCGGCCTTTAACGCAAAAAAGCCCAGCAGCAGAAAAATACCGGCAACCGTCAGCATGATGCCCGGCCAGATACTCTTATGCGGCAATCGCTGCAGGGCGCGGACAAAGTCTGTGGCCTGGTAGCTGCTCAATTGCACAAACTGCATCAGCTGCTTGGAGGCAAACAGCATGGCAAACACCGGGGCGGCCCACAAAAGCAGCGTGGCGAGGGTACGAAAGAACATCATGTCGCGTCCACCTCCTCCAAAAAGCTTTCACAAGCGGTGACATAGCGGGGCAATTGGTTGTTGTAGGCCCAGTGGTCATCCCCCTGGTAGACCAGCAAGCGCGCGTTTTGCAGCTCTTTTTTCATCACCTTGCCCATCCACAGGGGCGTCGCGCTGTCCTCCTCCCCCCACACCAGCAGGGTCTGGTGGGGGATGTCCTTGAGCAGCGGGCGCAGGTCTTGGCTCACGATGCGGGAAAAGCTGCCCCGTAACAGGGCGGGGGTGGCCATGTAGTCATCGGAGGAGAACTCCCGCCGCAGGGCATCCAGCCAGGCCTGGCGTTTGCTTTTGAGCTTGGGCACCAGCGCCATCGCGTCCAGGCCCAGGCGGCCGAATTTGAACAAGTAGGAGCGCACCGTGCTTTGTATGCCGGGCTTTGAGCGCAAGCCAGCGCAGCCGGTCAGCACCAGGACCTTCACCCTTTCCGGGTGCCTGGCCGCCAGCCACAGCGCCACCCGCCCGCCAAAGGAATGGGCGATAATGACCGGCTGGCGCATGGCCAACTGGTCCATGAGGCTCAAGGTCCATTCGGCGTATTGCTCAACGCCCCACTGGTCCCCGGGCATGCCGGAGCTGCCATGGCCGGGGAACTCCAGCATGGTGACCTCATGGTTTTTTTGTAGGGAGCGCCCCAGGGGCAGCAGGTGTTTTTCCAGCGTGACGCTGCTGGGCCCCCAGCCGTGCAGCAGCAGCACCTGTTCCCCTGCGCCCAGGCGCTCTACATGGGAGGTGACCCCCTTAGATTGCAAAATCATGCGCAGCAGACCCCTCCTTGATGTCTCCCGGTAACAGGATGTAGCGGCATTTGGCCGGCGAATTCATGCACAAAGCCCGGTATTTCCCGGGCACCCTTACGATGTTTTCCAGCACACAGCCAAGGTTCTCACAGGTTTTCCGGGAGGGGATGTTGTCGGTGTCCGTCGTGATGGAGATGGAATGAAGCCCCTCTTTTTCCATCACCGGCAGCATCGCCTTCACCGCCAGGGCCGCGTAGCCGTGCCCGCGGTAGGGCTCTTCCACCCGGTAGCCGATGTGGCCCAGGTAATACAGCTCCGGGCTTTCCCCCAGCCTTAAGGACACATAGCCCATGTACGCCAGGGTCTGCGCGTGGCAGATGTCATAGGTAATGCTCTCCGGGATGCCCTGGCGCCTGTCCCTTGTGGTGCGCTCCCGGAAACGCAGGGTAATCCCCTGCCCATGCAAATCCTGCTGCGTGCAGAACAATCGGCGAAACATGCGTCCTCCAAACAATGTTTACAGGCTCAAAGTATAGCACATCCCCATGCCCTATCTCAATAAAACAAGGGGCTGCCGGATTCGCCAAAGGGTGGCATCATTGCCAAAGCATGAGGCAAATAAAGGCAGCGACCTTTGTCCTCTCGTACTTTAATTTGTCATTTTTGTCCGTAGATGCTTGGTTTTTGGCAAATGCGGTTAAATCTATATAGTTGTTATTTCCAACTAACACTGAAACGACAAGGAAGCAAGGAGTAATTATGGGAATTATTTCATGGATTATCATGGGCGGCCTGGCAGGCTGGATCGCCAGCAAAATCACCGGGCACGATGCCTCAATGGGCGTGTTTGCCAATGTTATCGTCGGTGTTGTTGGCGCGCTTGTTGGCGGCTTGATCATGAGCCTCATTGGCAAAACCGGCGTTGACGGCTTTAACATCGGCTCCTTCCTGGTGGCCCTGGGCGGCGCTGTGCTGCTGCTGGCCATCTTCAAGGGCTTCCGCAAAAAGAATTAAGCGGCGGACAGGCTCAGGAACCTCGTATAGGACAGAACCTGTGCGGGGTCCTTTTTTTGTGGAAAGAAACGCAAAAAGGAGGCCGGCAGCAGCCGGCCCCTAATAACTACATGAGATTATTTCAGGCTGAAGGTCAGGGTGACAGCGGCGTTGACCGTGACATCACCAGACAGGATGGGCGTGCTCTTTATTTCGGCGGCGAAGGTGTCGCGCGCCATGGTGCCGCCATAACCCATCGCAAAGGGATCAAGCGTTTCAACCTTGATGATGTCACCCAAGGTCTTGCCCGCGGCTTCCGCCAGCACAGACGCCTTGGCCTTGGCGTCTTCCACCGCGTTGCGCAGCGCCTGCAATTGGGCTTCATCCTGCTTGGATGACTGGAAAATGAGGCTGCTGACGTTGTTGGCGCCAACCTTGGACGCGGCGTCAATGGCGGCGGACACCTGCTGAATATCGCGCAGGGTGACCTGGAGCAGGTTGGTGACGTTGAAGCTGCCGGAAATCAGGTTTTGCACCGTGCTGACCACGGAATAGTCCGGCTCAAAGTATACATAATACTGGCTGGTGCGGATGTCCTCCTTGGCGATGCCCAGTTTTTCCATTTCGGCAATCACCAGGGTCATGATTCTCACGTTCTCCTGATGGGCTTCAGCCACCGTCTTGCCGCGGGTCTGGGCGCCCAGCTCGATGGTGGCCAGGTCAGCCACCAAGGACAGTGAGGACGAGCCTGTCACCACAAGGGTGGTGCCGGGAGCGGCGGTTTCCGCGACAGCGGGCAGCGCCAGGGTGAACACCAGGGCCAGGGTCAGGATGCTTGCCAAAAGTTTGGTCATTTGTTTTTTCTCCTTTTCATAATGAGTCGAATGATGATGATGAACGCCACCACAACAATCAGGTAGGGCAGGATGACGCTGAGGAAGACCACCAGGTCGCCCAGCAGCTGAATGAAGCCATGGAAGGCCGCGGCCATGCCGCTTTTGATGCGCTCGACGAGGCCTTCCTGCTGGTCCTGCGAGGTCTCCAGCGGGCTTAATTCATTGAGCACCAGGTCCAGCGTGGCGTCCTCCACCTGGCTGTCCAGCCCCTTGAGGCTGCCGGTGAGGCGGTCCAACTCGTATTGGGTGTTGGAAATGCTGTCTTCCAGGGCGATCAAATCCTCCACGCTTTCGGCCTTTTGCAGCAGTTCCTGCAGGCGCGCCATCTTGGTCTTCTGGGTCTGCAAGCGGGCGTCCATGTCGTAGTACTGCTCGGACACATCGCGGGCGGATTCGTTGAAGGACACCAGGCGGCCCACACCCTTCAGGCTGGCAATCACGCTGTCCAGCTGCTTGACCGGGATGCGCAGGGTGAGGTTCAGGCCGCGCAGGTCGTTGTAGTTATTGTACAGGTTGGCGCTTTCAACCCGCCCGCCTTTTTCCTTCACCAGGGCCAGGACGTTTTCATAATCCTTGTCAAAGCTGCGGGTGGACAGCTCCAGCCGGGCGGTGCGGATGATTTTCTCCTGGGGGCTTGCTTCCCTGGCCATCAGGGAGCGGTCCGCCGCGACGCTGGATTCCGGCATGGCCGCCCACGGGGCCTGCCCGCCGAAGTTCGCGTCATAGCCCTCGGCATAGGTGGTGGCGTTGCCCAGCGCCTTTTCCGGGGGTGAAGCGCTCACAGCCTGGCGGCGGGGTTCACCGGCCAGGTAGGTGCCGCCCACCAGGATGGCCAGGCAGGCCGCGACGGCCAGCCACTTGAGTATTCTGGGGCTTTGTTTCACAGGGGCTTCCTCCTCTTGTGTGATGCGCTGCCGCAAGGCTTGTGTGAAGGCAAAGGGTACCTCTTCCCCTTCATCAAGCGCCCGTGCGTCCTGTAGCACGCGGGCATCAAAGCGGCAGGACAGGCAGGAGGCCAGGTGTTCCTCCAGCAACCGCTGCTGCTGGGCATCCAGGCTTTCTCGCGTGTCAAGGAGGGCGCGTACGTGTTCACAGGTCATGGCGGTTCCTCCTTTCATCATTGAGACGGCCTTCCCCCGTAAATAGTTCCCGGCGGGTCAGCAGAATTTTTTTGAGCATCCCCCGCGCGCGGGCGACGCGGCTTTTGGCCGTGCCCTCGGGGATGTCCAGCGCTTGCGCTGCTTCCTGGTATTTCAAGCCCTGCAAATCCACCAGCACCAGGGCCGCGCGGAAGTCGACCGGCAATTCTTTCAAGGCTTCCTTCAGGGCCGCCTTGCGCTCCTTCTCTTCCAACAGCAGGTAGGCTTCCATCTGCTGGTCCTCCGGCTCAAACCCCTGCTCCTGCAAGGCATCCAGGGAAAAGACATCCCGGCGCTTGCGCAGCGCGTCCAGGCAGACGCGGGTGACCAGGGTGTACAGCCAGGTGGAAAACTGGGACTTGCCGTCAAAGCTGTCCAGCTTCTGATAAGCCTTCAGCAGCGCCTCCTGAGCGCAGTCCTCGGCGTCCTCGCGCTTGCCCATCAGGTGCAGGCAGGTGAAATACACCTTCTTTTCCAGCGGCGCGATCAACTCCTCAAACCGCGCGGCCTTTGGCTTTGTTTTCAAGGTCACCCACTCACCTCCTTCACAGATGGCATCATACCCATACAACGCCGCATGCCTGCGCCTTCATGCAAAGCAAATTCCAGGCATCAAAAATGCCGCGCCGCCGGCACGGCATAACGGGGATAGAAGGCGTCTTACAAACCCACCAGCGACAGCAGGCGCTGCCAGAAGGAGAGCTCCTCCTCGTTTTGCGCCGGGGCAGCCTCTTTCGCGGCCTCCGGAATGCCTTCTGAAAAAATAACAAACTGCAAGGAGCGCACAGGGTTGCGCGCGTCGGTGTAGGACACCGGCTGCTGGCCCTGCATGCTATTGAGCATGCCGCCCATGATGCCGGTGATTGCGCCCTCCAACGGGGAGCCCGCGATGGCCGCCGCGGCCGCGTTTTGGTACATCTGGGCGTCCATGCCCATGCGGATGCCGGCAAACTGGATGCCCTCCATGGAAAATTCCTGTACCCGGGCGGTGAAGGTGTAATCCGCCTCCTGGCCGGGCAGGATGACAAAGGCGATGCTGCGCTTGCCGCCGGCGATGGCCAGGGTGGCCTTGTCGGCCTTGATGTCAAAGGTTTTGTCCCCATCCAGGGTGATGGTGATTTGCAGGGTCTGGTTCTTGGCGAAGGCAAGCAGATCTTCATTGACCTTGATTTGCAGCCGGCCTTCCAGCTCCCCTGACGTGCCGGACAATGCGGCGGGCTCCACAGCCTGGCCGTCCAGGGTGTAGCTGATGGCTATCGTCCAAGGCAGCTCCTGCTTGTCCGGGATGCCCTGGTAGGAGAAGCGGCCCTCATGCATGGTGAAGGTGGCCATTCCATCGTTGTACGCAAAACCTTCCGCCGCGCCCAGGGGCTGAACATCTGAATATGCGCCGTAATCGGTGACAGAAGAAGGTTCCGTGGACTCAAAGGCGTTGACCAGGACGGTCTGCGTCACCTTGCCTGCCGCGTCCAGTTTGGCGTAGACCACCTCGTCCTTGTGGACCTCCGCCAGCGCCTGAACGCCAAGCGACATGGCCAGCAGCAGCACCAACAACAGGGCAATCAGTTTACGGCTCATGGGTTTGCCTTCTTTCTTTTCAGCATTGTTTTTTGAATCAGTTTGTCGCACACCGCCAGCACCCAGGGCAGCACCAGCAGCACCATCACAAGGGACATCACAGCCCCGCGGCCAATGATGATGCCCATTTCGGAGATGATGCCGTTTTCACGGACCAGGATGCCCATCGAAAAGCCGGCCAGGGCCAAAATCATGGCCGGAGGCAGGACGGAACCGGTGGACACCGACAGCGCCCAGGCGGCGGCCTCACGGGGTTTCATGGTTTCCCTGCCTTCCAGGTACCTTTGGGTGAGCAGGATGCCATAGTCCACCGTGGCGCCCAGCTGGACCGAGGACACGATCTGGTAGCCGATGTAGTTGAGCGGTGAAGCGCTTAGGAAGGGGGCCGCCATGTTCAGCCAGATGGAGCCCTCAATCACAATCAGCAGCATCAGCGGGATGGACAGGTTTTTGAAGTTGAACAGCAGCACCAGGCCGATGGAGAGGATGCCGGCCAACAGCACCTTCAAATTGTCCGAGGTGATGTAGTTTTTCAGGTCCAGGTTGACCGCGGCTTCGCCCAGAACATGGTGTTCCTGGGGGTAGAATTGTTCAGCCGCCCGCTGCAGCTGCTCCACCTGGTCAAAGGAGGCAGGGCTTTCATCCGGCAGACTGGAAAACACAATCAAGCGCGCCAGGCCGTCCTGATAGAAATTGCCGGTGATGTCCTTGGACAGCACCTGGGGCGGGATGTCTACGGACACGGTGTCCGCATAGGACATCACCGAGGTGACGCCGGGGATGCCCTTGATTTCCTCGCCAAGCGCCGCTTCCTTCGCCCGGTCGCCCTCGGGCACCATCACCAGCAGCATCCGGTCGCTGCCAAACTTCTCCTCAATGGCCCTGGACTCCAGGCGGATGGGCGAATCCGCGCTGTGCATGCCGCCGGATCCGTAGATGAAGGTGTTTTGCTGCTGCATCAAGAAGGCGATGGGCAGGATGGCCAGCAAAATGACCGCGATGGGCGCGCCAAAGCGCATGACCGCCTTACCAAAGCCCTTGAAGGAGGGCAGGAAGGAGCGGTGCTCGGTCTTGTCAATCAGCTTGACCCAGGCGATGGCCAGGGCTGGCAGGAAGAACATCACGCTGGCATAGCTTAGCAGCACGCCCTTGGCCAGCACCAGGCCCATGTCGCGCCCCAGGCCGAAGTTCATAATGACCAGCGCCAAAAAACCAAACACCGTGGTCATGGCGCTGGAAGCGATGGTGCCGGATGCCTTGCGCATGGCCAACTTCATCGCGTCAACAGCGTTCATGCCCTCCTCGCGGTGTTCGCCAAAGCGGTGGAGGAGGAAGATGGCATAGTCGATGGACACAGCCAATTGCAGGATGGCCGAGCAGGCCCTTGTGATGTAGGAGATGCTGCCAAAGATGAGGTTGCTGCCCTCATTGAGCACGATGGCAACCCCGATGGCCAGCAGGAAAAGCAGCGGTTCAATCCAGTGCCTTGTCGCCAGGATCAGGATGATTAAGCACAGGGGCACCAGGTAGAACATGATGGAGGCGATCTGCCCCATGGTGACGTTGATCTGGTTGGCGTTGTCCGCCGCCGGGCCTTTCATCAGGGCATTGGGGTAGGTCTTTTCCAGTTCCAGCACCAGTTTGGCCTGCCCGCTCTCCTCCAGCGTCATCTGGTAGAGGGGGCCGTCGTTGTAATACTGGGCCAGGGTGTTGGGGTCCATCATGGCTGCGGGGGTGTCGCGCAGGTCGGTGACATCATCCAGCCACAGGATGTCCCTCACTCCGGGCATTTGCGACAGTTTTACTTTTTCAGCTGCCGCTTCCGTCAGGCTCAGCCCCGGCAAATAGAGCTGGAAATTGGGTATGGCCGTGCCCACCCTGGAAAGCGCCTTTGCCGTGGGCGCGTCCTTTGGCAGGTAAACGCTGATGTCATAATTGACTTTGACATTGACCGCCGCCAAGGCGCTGACAACACACAGGATGATGGTCAACGCGATGATCAAACCGCGATGACGAATCACCAGGTCCGCAATCCGTTTCATAGTTCTCCTTACACATCAAAGTTCCTGTGTAAAGTATAAAAGAAGCCGCCGGCACTTTCATCCGACAAATTGGAACTTTTGTCTTGAAAACAACATTCTTGACGTTGTTTGTCCAATTTTCGGCGGGGCAGGCAGAAAAGTTTACAGTTTGTTCTTATCATTTTTGAGCGCTGCCCGCTTAAAATGCGTCGGCGTCGCTAAACAGGAAGGGCAGGGGGAACCAGTTATGGAAGGGGTGCCCGGGATGAAGGCCTTCCACAAAGGGCAGGGTGGTCAGCCGCAGCGCGGCCATGGGCTCCAGCGTGAGGTCCGCCTCAACATCAACTTTTTCCACATGCACCTGATTGTTTTTCACCGCGAGATGGTAGTTGCCCTGCCCTGCGATGCCCAGCACGGCCTGGCCGTCCTCCAGCGGAACGATGCCCGCTTTGTAGGCCAGCAGGCAGCCCAGGAAGGCCGCCCAGTCCAGCACCTGGAGATTCAGGAAGGGGTTGATTTCCCAGCTGTCCGTCGCGGCCAGCAGCGCCTGGTACCGCCGGGCTTCAAGGGGTAGGATGCCCAGGCGCAAATGGTCCCTGCCCTGTGTGCGCATCAGGGCATACAGCGCGCCGGGCAGCTTGCTTTCATCCAGCATGGCGTACTCCGCCACCTTGCTTTTGATGAGGTAGACATAGCCCGCGTACTGGCCTTCATGATAGATGGCGCAGGACTTGCCCATCCAGGTTTTCATGTAAATGAGGAAGTCTTCTCTTTTTCGCAGGCTGCGGAAATCCTTGCGTTCAAACAGCGCGATGCTTTGGTCCAGCGCCTCCTGGCCGGCTTCGTGGAGGGGCACAAAGGTGTAGCGATTGTCATGTTCCGCCCCCAGCGTGTGGCGCAGGCTCATGTCGGAGAAGTTCAGGGTGAGCACCGCCCCCGCGTCCTCAAAGCCAAAGTGCTGGTAGCGCTGGCGCTGGCCGCCCAGGAGGATGAGCTGGCAGCCCTGGGCCTTCAAGGCGTCCATGGTCATGGGCATCAGGCGCTTCATGTAGCCTTTTCCCCTGAAGTAGGGGTGGACGGACACCGTGCCGATGAAGCCGTATTTCAATTGCTGCTGGCCAATTTGTAAAATCCCCGTCACCGCGCTGATGAGGCCCTTGATCTTGCCCCCTTCCCGCGCCACCTGGGTGATGGATGAGGAACCCGGGCGGTCATACACCCGGGGCTGAATTTTCTTGAAGTCAGTGGGCGACCCGTCCAGAGAAAACACCAGGTTGGCAAAATCAATCAGTTCGTCCTCTTCATCGGGCCTGGCCCAGCAATATTCGGTCATGCGTGCTACCTTCTTTGCTTGATAAATTCCGATACATAGCAGTATACCAATTTCCGGAAAAAATCAAAGCCCGGCATCCTTCCTGCCCGCTGGTCCCCTTTTGCATTCTAAGCCCGCAACGGTTATACTGGGGTGTGGTCAGTAAACGCGAGGAGGGCCAGGTTTCTGCGCAAGGAAGACGCCATCATTTTAATCCCCTCGCTGCACCCGGATGAAAAGCTGGGGCAGTATGTCAGTGATTTAATCACGCATGGCTTTGCGCGCATTGTGGTGGTGGACGATGGCTCCGGCCCCGAATACGCCGCGTATTTCAACGCCCTCAAAAAGCACCCCGAATGCGCGGTGCTGGGCTATGAGACCAACCATGGCAAGGGCTTTGCCTTAAAGTTCGGCATGGTGCACATCCTCAGGGAGTATCCGGACGCGCCCGGGGTGATTACAGCGGACTCGGACGGCCAGCACACCGCGCCCGATTGCCTCAAGACCGCGCAGGCGATGCTGGACCACCCGGGCAAGCTGATCCTGGGCAGCCGTGATTTCGCCAGCGACAACGTGCCCCCCAAGAGCAAGACGGGCAACCGGCTCACCAGCTTCTTTTTCATGCTGCTGTACGGACACTGGCTGCCCGACACCCAGACCGGGCTGCGCGGCATCAGCAAGGAACTCATGCCCCTGATGATGGACATCCCGGGGGACCGCTTTGAGTATGAGATGAACATGCTCATCCACTGCGCGGGCTGGCACATCGGCTTTGAAATTGTGCCCATTGACACCATCTATTTGGAAGGCAACACCGGCACCCATTTCCGGCCCTTCCACGATTCCGCGCGGATTTACAAGCTGCTGTTTGCCAACTTTTTCAAATTCGCTTCCGCCAGCGCCCTGTCTACCCTGCTGGACATCGGATTGTTCACCCTGCTGGACAAGGTGGTCATCCCGACCTTTTTCCCGAATTTCGCCAGCAGCAAGTATTTTGGCCCGGTATTGGCGGCCACCGCCATCGCCCGCGTGTGCAGCGCGCTGTTCAATTACCGGATGAACCGGCAGTTTGTCTTCCGCATCCAGCGCAGCCGCGGTTCCCTTTTGCGCTACGGCCTGCTGGTGGTGATGGTGATGCTGGCCTCAGCTGCCCTGGTCAACTGGCTCAACCTCTATGTGGGCATGGGCCGCACGCTGGCCAAGGTGCTGGTGGACACCGGGCTGTTCTTTGTCAACTACCGCATCTCAAAATCCTGGGTTTTTACCTCCCCTCAGGAAAGGAAGCACTGATTATGAAGAAACGAACTGTTGTTTTGCTGTTTGCGTTGGCCTTTTTGATGAGCCTGGCCCTCCCCTTCATCCTGCCCTCGGGCGCCGTGCTGGATGACTACAAGACCCAGATGATGGAGGAGATGTGGGAAGACAGCGACAGCAGCCTGCTGGATTTCTTGATGCCTTCCGCCAAAGCGGAGACAGCCCTGACCCCCCTGCCCATCGACTTCACCCCCGGGTTGCCGCTGAAGGAAGCCAACTTCACCGGGTCCGGCTACAGCGATGACAGCATTAACCTGACACTGGAAACCATTGAGCGCGACGGCCTGGTCATCCGCGTGGCCTCCATCACCATCAAGCACCCCAGCCAACTGCGCACCGCCACCGCCGGCAAACCGGGTTCATCCAAGGTGGCGCTGATTTCCTCCATGGCACAAAAGAACAACGCGGTACTGGCGCTCAATGCCAATTACTACAGCAACAACCCGGTGAAAACCAGCTTTGAGTACCGCATGGGCGAGATGATCCGCCAGAAGCTCAACGCCCGGAAGGACCTGCTGATCATTGACGAAAACGGCGATTTCAACCTCTTCATCAAATCCGATGAAGAGGCCTACAACGCCTTTATGGCATCCGGTCGCAGCATCATCAACGCCTTCACCTTCGGCCCGGCCCTGGTGAAGGATTACCAGGTGCTAGAAATTGACGACAAGTATGACTACAACCCCAACGGCAAGGAGCCGCGCATGGCCATCGCCCAGCTGGAGCCGCTGAACTACATGGTGGTGCTGGTGGAAGGCCGAAGGAAGAACTCCGAAGGCGTCACCATGGCCGAGATGGCGGACATCATGTTTGAACTGGGCGCGGAGCAAGCGTTCAACCTGGACGGCGGCAACTCCGCCACGCTGGTGTTCAACGGCGGCTATTACCAAAGCAAGACCAAGGCCAACGAACGCGCGCAAAGCGACATGATCTATTTTGCAAGCATCGACGGGGACTGATACCATGTTTGACGACAGCGCCACGTTGATCCTTCTGGGGAAACAGGCCTTCGCCTACGGGGCGATGGTGATGCTGGGCTGCTGGCTGGCGCTTGCGGTACTGTTTTTCCTTTCACGAAAAGACGAAATACTGCACAGGGCGGCCGCGATTACCGCCATCCTTGCCCTGCCCCTGGGCTTTGTGCTGGCCAGGCTGGCCTTTGCCCTGCTGGATCCAAATTTCGCGCCGCTGCTCACGTTGAAGAACCTGTTCAAGGTCTCCTACGGCGGGTATGCCTTCTATGGCGCTCTGGCTGGCGCCCTCATCGCCGGTTTGATTGGGGCGCGCTCTGCCGGGGTAAAGAAAAGCAAGGCGCTGGACCTGGTCGCGCTGGCGGTGCTGGCCTTTCTGGTCCCAGCGCGCCTGGGCGAGGGCTTTACCGCGCTGGGTGTCAGCCGGCCGCTGACCACAGAGTTTCTCATCAACAGCTTTTTGGCCCGCCGCGATGAATACGACGCCTACCTGCGCACCTATTTGCTGGAAGCTGTGATCGCCGCGGTGTTGCTGGTCATTTTGCTGAAGGTGTATCACAAGAAGGGCAGAGAAGGAAAAGTCTTCACCCTGTTTTGCCTGCTGTTTGGCGTCAGCCAGACACTGATGGAGAGCCTGCGCTATGACGGCCACCTGCGCTACAGCTTTGTGGGCGTGCAGCAGGTGCTGTCGGCAGCATTGTTTTCAGTGACGATCATCGTCCTGGCCATCCGCTTGCTGAAAGCGCGGCCTCACAGCCGCCTGCTGCCCATCCTGGCGCTGATCAGCGTGCCGGTGGTGCTGCTGGCCATTGTGGGCGTCGAATTTCTGATTGACCGGTCGGAACTGGGCAAGCTGTTCAGCTACGCGCTGTACTTGGCCGTGCTTGCCATCCCCGTAACCCTGGGTATATTGTTAATCCATCAGGAGGATCAGCTTGGACAACAAAGAGCTCATGGAGCGCATTAACCAACTGGCGCGCAAGCAAAAGGCCGAGGGCCTGAGCATGGAAGAACTGGAAGAACAGGCCAGGCTCCGCAAGGAATACCTGACTGCCTTCCGCGAGGGCATGCGCGCAACGCTGGAAAACATCTGGATAGAAAACGAGGACGGTGTTTATGAAAAATTACAGAAAAAGCAGTAAGGCAAAACGCCTGCTGCTGCTTGCGCTGGTGGGCTTGATTATTGTAAGTGCCTTGCCCGCTTTGGCTGCGCCCACGGTGCTGTACAACGCCAAAATCTCCACCCTTTACCCCAACAGCACCACCAATGTCTACGCTGAGGCGGACCTGGACAGCAAGGTGCTGGACAACTTCAAACCCGGCCACCCCATCCAGATTGTGGAAGTGCAGCCCAACTTTGTGGGCATCCTGATGGGGAGCAAGGTGGGCTATGTGCTGCGCCACCGCATCCAGGACCCGGTTGCCCTGGACTTTAAAAACACGCCCAAGTTTGGCACCGCCCTCAACCAGTATTTTGCCACCATGAGCCAGACGGTGGACATCAAGGCCGCCCCCAACCAAAACAGCGAGACCCTGATCACCCTGCACGAAGGCGCGCAAATTGGTTTTCTGGACGTGGACAACGGCTGGGCGCGCACCATCTTCAAGCGCCAGTACGGCTATATCGACACCCGGCAATTGGCGGAACTGAACATGGTGGCCGCCAGCGTGGAAGAAGGCAACGAAGAGACGCCCATCGCGGTATACAACTCCTTTTATGACATTTCCCAGAGTGAGAACAACATCAACCGCATCAATAACCTGGATGTGGGCGGGCAGCGCATGTCCAAGACCCTGGCCCCCGGCCAGCAGCTGGACTTCAACAACGAAGTGGGCCCCTTCAGGGCCTCCAACGGCTATATGCCTGCCGGCGCCCTGGTGGACGGCGAACTGGTGTTTGACGTCTACGGCGGCGGCTCCTGCCAGGTGTCCAGCACGCTGTACAACGTGATTTTGCAGCTATCCGGCTTGACCGTGCTGCGCCGCGCGCCCCATGGGGTCAACGGCATCAAGTACCTGCCCCATGGGGTGGACGCTTCCTCTGGCCGCCTCAACCTGGTCTTCCGCAACGACTATGACTTCCCCATCTACATCACCTCCCACGTCCAGGATGGCTCCTTGTTTGTGGCCATCTACAGGGAAGTCTGATGAAGAAGGCATTGTTGCTCCTCCTGGCGCTGGGCTTGCTGCTAAGCGCGGCTGTTGGCGCATATGCTGAGGAAGAGGTCGCCCTCTACCGCGGGCAGGTGGTGCGCGAAATCACCCTGTACGCCCAGATGGACGAGGAAAGCGCCAAGCTGGGCTATATCCCCAAGATGCGCCAAGTGGACATCCTGGGCGTGGAGCCGGCCTGGCTGCGCGTGCGCCACAGGGACCAGGTGGGCTACATCAAGCGCCACCTGATGGTGGACTCCTCCGTCAAGACCGTGAACCCCGCCACCACCCCGCCCTACTCCACGGTGGAGAACGAGTACCTGGCCTGGGTTGTGGGCGAAGCGCCGGTGCAGACAGCGCCTGATGTAAACGCCGAGACCCTCATCACCATCAAGGACGGCGGCCGCCTGGCCCTGATTGACATTCAGGACGGCTGGGGGCGCTTGATTTACCACCGCCAGTATGCCTACATCAACACCAACCACTTCAGCGAAATCCAGCCCATCAACAAGCTGGAGGAAGCGGGCAGCGAAGCCCCGATCGCCGCCTACACCTCCTTTTACCGCATCACCACCGACCCCAGCAACATCAACCGCATGATTAACCTGCAGGTGGCCTGTGACCGCTTCACCCTGTACACCTTGTCGCAGGGCGACAAGCTGGACTTCAACCAGCACATCGGCCCCTACTCCCGCAAGGTGGGCTACCTGCCCGCCAACGCCCTGGTGGACGGCGAGGTGGTGCAGGGCTACGGCGGGGGCACCTGCCAGGTGTCCAGCACCTTGTACAACGTGATTTTGCAGCTGCCCGGCATCAACATCCTGCACCGGCGGCCCCATGGCCCGGCGGCAGCCCCCTACCTGCCCCATGGCGCGGACGCGGCGGTGGGCAACAAGACCCAGAACCTGATCATCAGCAACCTCTACGATTTCCCGGTGCGCATTGACGGCACCGCCCAGGACGGCGCACTGACCATCGCGATTTACAGGGCAGACTAAAGCCTATCATCAAAAAAACGGCTTCCCAAGCGCGGGGAGCCGTTTTGCTTGTGTTTGACATCAGGTGTTTAACGTCTTGTGCGCCTGTGCCACCAACTGTTTGATGTCTTCATCACTGACAAGGAACTCTTCGCCTTGCCGGATGTCCGCCAGGAACTCGATGTTGCCCTTGGGGCCCTTGATGGGCGACCAGGTCAGCTGCTTCACCTGCCAGCCCAGAGTGGCCGCGAAGTCACGGATGCCCCGCAGCACCGCCTCGTGGGTATCCGCCTCACGCACCACGCCGTGCTTGCCCACCAGGCCTTTACCCGCTTCAAACTGGGGCTTAATGAGGGTCAGGAAGCGCCCCTGCTCCCCCATGATGGCGATGGCGGTGGGGATGATGAGGCGGATGGAGATGAAGGAGACGTCCATGACCGTGAGGGTCGGGCGCAGAGGGAACTGGTCCAGGGTCAGCCCGCGGGCGTTGGTGCGCTCCATGACGGTGACGCGCTCGTCCTGCCTCAACTTCCAATCCAATTGGCCATAGCCCACGTCGATGGCGTACACATGCCTGGCGCCGTGGCGCAGCAGCACATCGGTGAAACCGCCGGAGGCCGCGCCGATGTCCATGGCGACGGCGTCCGTTACATCCGCCCTAAACACCTGGATGGCCTGCTCCAGCTTGTGCGCGCCGCGGGAGGCGAAGTGTTCATCCTCTCCGCGGATCAACAAATCATCCTCCGATAAAACCGGCTCGGACGCCTTATCGACCCGTCGTTCGGAAATATACACTTTCCCTGATAAAATCAGCGCCTGCGCCTTTTCGCGGCTGGGGGCCAGCCCGCGGGCAACCAGGGCCAGGTCCGCCCGCTGCTTCACGCGATGCCTTCCTTGAGTTTGATCAGGCTGCCCGCGATGCTGTTGGCGTCCAGGCCGGCATAGGCCAGCAGCTCTTCATGGCTGCCGTGGGGCACAAAGGCGTCCGCGAGGGCGAAGATATGCTCCGGCTGTTGCAGGCCTTCCTGCACGCACAGCTCAGCGATGGCGCTGCCAAGCCCGCCCGCCAGCATGTTCTCTTCCAGCACGTAATAAGGGGTTTTGCTGAGGCTCAATTCCTTGATGAGCTGTATATCCAGGGGTTTGATGCTGGAGGCGTTCACCACCCGCGCGGTAATCCCCTGTTTCTTTAACAATTCCCGCGCTTCCAGCGCTTCCTTCACCATGGGGCCGGTGGCGATCAGGCAGAGGGAGCCTTCCGGGTGGAGCACTTCCCACCTGCCCGGCAAAAATTGCCCATAGGGAAGCTCCTGCATGCCTTCTGATTCGGTGCGGGGATAGCGGATGAACACAGGCGTATCAAGGGACATGGCGTAGCGCAGCATGGACTGCAATTCCTCCACGCTGCGCGGGGACAGCACCACGGCATTGGGCACATGGCGCAGCAGCGCCGTGCCAAAGACGCCGTGGTGGGTGGGGCCGTCCGCACCGCCCATGGCCGCGCGGTCTAAGATAAACACCACCGGCAGTTCCTGCAGGCAGATGTCCACCACCACCTGGTCATAGGCGCGCTGGAGGAAGGTGTCATACAAGGGCACCACCGGCTTCATACCATGGCTGGCCAGGCCCGCCGCCAGGGTGACGGCGTGGCTTTCAGCGATGCCCACATCAAACAAGCGGTGAGGATAAGCTTTTTGGAAGGCGCCCAGGCCGGTGGCCTCCACCATGGCGGCGGAGATGGCTACGATGCGCTCGTCCTTTTTGGCCAATTCCACCAATTCCTCGCCCGCGGCCTTGCCAAAGGAGCGCGCCTGCGCCTTGCTGCGGGGCAGGCCGCTGTCGGGGTGGAAGGGGTTGACGCCGTGGGTGCTCCAGGGCTCCTTCTCGGCGTACTCATAGCCCTTGCCCTTTTGGGTGACCACGTGGATGATGACCGGCTCCTGGAAACCCTTGGCGCGCTGGAGGATTTTTTCCATGTAGCGCTCGTTGTGGCCGTCCACCGGGCCGATGTAGTGAAAGCCCAGGGCTTCAAAAAAATGGTCCTTGATGAAGAAGTTTTTCAGGGAATCCTTCACCCGCTGCAGCAGGTTATACAGCGTTTTGCCGACTACCGGCAGTTTCAGGAAAAAGGCGGACAGGCGGCGCTTTAAGTGCAGCCAGGCCTTGGAGGTGCGCATGTGGTTGAGGTAGTTGCTCAAGCCGCCCACATTGGGCGCGATGCTCATCTGGTTGTCATTCAACACCACAATCATCCGGGTCTTTGTGTGCCCGGCGTCATTGAGCGCCTCATAGCACAGCCCGCCGGTGAAGGCCCCGTCGCCCACCACCGCGATGACATGCTCGCGTCCGCCCCTGATGTCCCTGGCGCGCGCCATGCCCAGGGCCGCCGAAATCGCGGTGGAAGCGTGGCCGGTGCCATAGACATCGTGCTCGTTCTCTGTTTGCTTGGGAAAGCCGGAAATGCCGCCGAACTGACGCAGGCTGTCTATCTGGTTCGCGCGCCCGGTGAGCATCTTGTGGGCGTAGCACTGGTGCCCGACGTCAAAGAGGATTTTGTCCTTGGGGCTGTCAAACACGCGGTGCAGGGCCAGGGTCAATTCCACCGCGCCCAGGTTGCTGGCCAGGTGGCCGCCGTTCTGGCTGACCACTTGAATGATGCGCTCCCGCAATTGCTTTGCCAGATCGTCCACCTGGGCTTGGTTTAAGAGTTTGATATCCGCCGGCTGGCGGACGGCACGCAAATCCATGCGCGACCTCCGTTCTAGGGATTGTTGTTTCACCATTGTACCACAGGATGCCATGGTGTAGCGGTCCAGCCTGTAATGACAAACGCGCGCCCGCGCTGGTATAATGGACGGCAGATGAGGAGGTGCCATGGACAGTTTGACAGGAAGCGCCGAGGGAACGCTGTTTCGCAATGAGGAAAACGGCTACAGCGTCATCTCCCTGCGCACCAGGGAAGGCCTGATTACCGTCACTGGCACCATGCCGCTGTTGATGGATGGCGAGACGGTGGAGCTGGACGGCGCCTGGGTGGATCATCCGCAGTACGGCAAGCAATTCAAGGTAAGCCAGCTGCGCATCCACCAGCCCCAGACCTTAAGCGCCATTGAAAAATACCTGGGCTCCGGCCTCATCAAGGGCGTCGGGCCCAGCACCGCGCGGCTGATTGTGGCTGCCTTTGGCAAGGAAACCCTGGAGGTGCTGGGCACCCAGCCGGAGCGCCTGCTGGAAGTGCCCAAGATTGGCAAGATCCGCATGAAGCAGATCGCCCAGAGCTTTTTGGAGCAGCAGGCCAGCCGAAGCACCTTCATCTTTTTGCAGCAGTATGGCATCTCCCCGGCGCTTTCGGCCAAGATTCACAAGGTTTACCGCGACAACACCGAAACATTGATTCGGGATAATCCTTACCGCCTGATTGACGACATCCAGGGCGTGGGTTTTTTGACGGCGGACCGCATCGCCCTGTCCCTGGGCATCAGTGAAGACAGCCCCTTCCGCTTGCAGGCGGGCATCAAGTATGCCCTGCAAGAGGCCTCCCTCTCCGGCGGACACACCTGCCTGATGGAGCAGGAACTGATTGACAAGGCCGCGGAATTGCTTTACGCGCCGGGGGCAGAAATCCGGCGCTTGCTGGATGAACTCACTTTACAAAAGCATTTGCAGGTGGACCTGGTGGACGAGGTACGCTGGGTTTCTTTGCCTTCACTTCGAAAAGCCGAGATTGACATCGCGGGGCGGCTGCTGAACCTGTGCAAGGTGAGCCAGCAGTTCATGCCCGGCCACGTGAAAGCCAACATCAAGGATTTTGAAAAAGAGCAGGGCATTGAATTTTCCAAAACCCAGCGCGCCGCCGTCCAGAAGGCGGCGGAGCACGGCCTGCTTGTGATTACAGGCGGGCCGGGCACGGGCAAGACCACCCTGATCAACTGCATCATCCATGTGCTTGGCAGCGCCAGCAACATCCTGCTGGCCGCCCCCACCGGGCGCGCCGCCAAGCGCATGAGCGAAGCCTGCGGCAGGGAGGCCAGCACCATCCACCGTTTGCTGCAGTACGGCGGGGAAGAGGGCAGCTTCCAGATCAACCAGGAAAACCCCCTGGACTGTGACTGCCTGATTGTGGACGAGGTGTCCATGATGGACGTTTTTTTAATGAAGAGCCTGCTGCTGGCCCTGCAGCCGGGCACCCGGCTCATTCTGGTGGGCGACGCGGACCAGCTGCCCAGCGTGGGCCCGGGCAATGTCTTAAGCGACCTGCTCAGCTGCCCCGCCATCCCCAACAGCCGCCTGCACGAGATTTTCCGCCAGGGGCAGGACAGCATGATTGTGGTGAACGCCCACCGCATCAACCAGGGGCAGGATCCGCTGATGAACACCGCCGGCAGCGATTTTTTCTTTGAAAACAAAGGCGATCCCAACCAGGTGGTGGACACCATCATGCAGCTGTGCCTGCACCGCCTGCCCAAATTTTTGAAGGTGAAGGACGGCATGCGGCACATCCAGGTGCTCTCCCCAACGCGCAAGGGCATGTGCGGGGTGCAGGTGCTCAACACCCGGCTGCAGGAGGCCTTCAACCCGCCCACGCCAAGGAAGAAAGAGGTGCAGTTTGGGGAGATGACCCTGCGCGAAGGCGACAAGGTGATGCACATCCGCAACAACTACCAATTGGAATGGGAAACCAGGGATGGTGGCAGCGGGCAAGGCGTGTTCAACGGGGACATCGGCCTCATCACCAGCATCCAGGAGGATGACAAGCTGGTGAGCGTTCTGTATGACGATGACAAGACGGTGCAGTATACCTACGGGGATCTGGAGGAGCTGGACCTGGCTTACTGCCTGTCGGTGCACAAAAGCCAGGGCAGCGAGTTTCCCGCGGTCATCATGCCCATGGTGGGCGGCCCGCGGATGCTGCTCACGCGCAACCTGCTCTACACCGGGGTGACCCGCGCCAGGCGCCTGGTGGTGCTGGTGGGGCGGCAGGAAGTGCTGAACATGATGGTGAACAACAACCTGGAGCGGCGGCGGTATTCCTTGCTGTCGCACTGGCTGAACCTGTTCGCGCCGGAGTTCGCGTGAGAATACAAGCTTTGGCCAAGGCCGCAATGGACCTGGTCTTTCCCCAGGTGCGCTGTCTGTGCTGTGATGAGCCAAGGGAGATAAACAAGGACCAGCCGCTGTGCGAAGCTTGCATGGCTTCCCTGGAAGGGCTGCGCATCAAAGACACATCCTGCCCAAACTGCCTGTCCCCCAAGACAAGCGGGCAGTCCTGCGCTTATTGCGCCGATGGCGGCATGGCAGGGTTGGAGCGGGCCTACGCGCCCTATGCCTACAAGGATGAGGCCAGGAAACTGATCATGGCCTTGAAGTTTGGGCCGGTGCTGCTTGCGGCCAAGCCGCTGGCGATGGAGATGGCTTTGTGCATCTCCGGCGTGCGCTTTGACGCCCTGGTGCCCGTCCCCCTGCACAAGGACCGCCAGCGCGAGCGGGGCATGAACCAGTCGGAGGAACTGTGCAAACTGATTGAGGAATACACCGGGCTGCCCGTTTTGCTGGCCCTTTCCAAAAAACGCAAGACCAAGCGCCAGTCCGACCTGCCAAAGCACCTGCGCCATGACAATGTGAAGGACGCCTTTGAAGCCACGATGGATGTTTTAGGCCTGGACATTGTGCTGGTGGATGATGTGCGGACGACCGGCAGCACCGCCCGGGAATGCGCGAAGGCGCTGAAGGAAGCGGGGGCGGCATCCGTCAGCCTGCTGACGGCGGCGGTCGCCGGGGGAGGAAGGCATGACGAGCTTGCATGAGCGCTTCACGCGAAGCATCGCCCTGATTGGGGAAGAAGGCTTTGAAAAACTGCAAAAGGCCAGGGTGGCTGTCTTTGGCATCGGCGGGGTGGGCGCGGCCTGCGCGGAAGCCCTGGCCAGAAGCGGCGTTGGCACACTGGCCCTGATTGACCATGACACCGTCTCCCCCAGCAACCTAAACCGCCAGCTGATCGCCCTCCACTCCACCCTGGGGCAGGAAAAGACGGCTGTCTGCGCGCAGCGGCTCAAGGACATCAACCCGGACATCAAGATCCTTGAATATCCGATGTTTTATGAAGAAGACACACAAAACGCCATCGATTTGAACCAGTTTGACGCGGTGGCGGACTGCATTGATACCCTGTCCTCCAAGCTGCTGCTGGCAAAGAATGCCATGAACACTGATACCTATTTATTGTGCTGCCTGGGCGCCGGCAACCGGATGGACCCGGGCCGGCTGCGGTTTGCGGACATCTACTGTACCAGCGTTTGCCCGCTGGCCAAGCGCATGAGAAAGGCCTGCCGTGAGCAGGCCATCCCGGCGCTTCGAGTCTTGTTTTCCAATGAGGAACCCATCAAGTCGGTGACGGAGGCCGCGAACGGCCGGCACGCGCCCGGCTCCATGGCCTTTGTGCCGCCGGTGGCCGGGATGATGATGGCCGGGGACATCATCAGGCATCTTCTAAAAACTCCGCCTCCCGGTCAAGCACCGCGCTGAGGGCCTTTTTGACCGTATCGGGCGGATAACCGCGCCTGGCCAGGGCCGCGTAGGCGCGGCGGTAATCCGCCTGCGGGTCGGCGCTTTTCTTTCTCAAGGTTTTTTGCGCCTGCAGGATGGCGGCGTCCAGCTGGGCGTCCCCATCGCCCTGGGACAGCACTTCTTCCACAATGTCCGCTGCGATGCCCTTCATAAACAACTCGCGTTTGATGCGCAGCAGGCCATATTTTTTTTGATAGCGGGCCAGCATGCCTTGCGCGAAGCGCAGATCATCCAGGTAGCCCGCAGTCTGCAGCCTGTCACAGGCGGCCTTGACCACGGCTTCGGAATAGCCATTGCCGCGCAGTTTCCTGGTGATTTCCCCCGTGCTGTGGTCGCGCAGCTCCAGCATGCGCACCGCCGCCTCCAGCGCCAGCTTGGGTTCATTCAGCGCTACTTGCTTGCTGTATTCATCCAGTTTCAGCACTTCGCCGGATTTGATGGGGTTGAGCGCGAACAAGGCGGTGGGGATTTTCAGCGTCTCCCCGCCCTGCAGCTTCACCAGGCGGTGGCCCGGCCGTTTGATGACCTCCAGAATGATGTCAACCATGCTTGCACCATTCCTGAAGCAGCGCGCGGTTGAGGTCGGCCAGGATGTGCCTGCGGGCTTCGGAGGCCCCGGTGGTCAGGCTTAGAATGCCTTTTTTCTTTTGTACATCAAGAAACAGCAGATGGACCGCGCCGTAGGCCATGCCCTGGTGGCCGTAGAGGGTGTGACCGCAAATGGAGTCATCATCCAGCAAAAAGACACCCAAACCCTGGCGCAGGAAGGGGTCGCGGCCGCTGAGGCTGGCATGCGGGGCCAGCATGTCTGTCAGGGTTTCCTGTGTGAAAAAACCGGGTTGCAGTAATGCCTGGCCGAGCTTAACCAGGCTGTCCACATCCATGCAGGCGTTGCCCTGGGACAGCAAGTAGTGCCGCTGGACATCCACCTGGTCACAGCCCGCATCACCGGCGGCCTTGCGCTTTTTGCCGGAATAATTGGGCATCTTTTGCGGGGGCAGGATGCGGCAGGCATCCGCCAGGGGCGCTTCAAGCCGGGCAGGATAGAAGGAAGCCTGCATACATAGGGGTTCAAAAAGATATTGTTGCATCAGGTTTTCAAAAGACAGTCCAGTCTTTGCCTCGAGCACGCAGGCAATGAGTCCGTAAGCAAAATTGGAATACTCACAGCCCTGGCCGGGCAAATAGGCGGCATGGCTGCCCTGCTCCAGGATGGCTTGCGCGTCGGTTGCGCTTTCCAGCGCATTGAAATAAGCAGGGCTGTCGATGATGGCGGAGGTGTGCGTGAGCAGCATCCGCAGCGTGATGGGCAGCTCCGGTGCCTTTGGATGACGCAAGGAATACGGCAGGAAAAGGTCAGTGTCTTCATCTAGGTTGATCAGGCCCTGCTGCGACATGGCCATCACGCCCGCGGCGGTGACCAATTTGGAGACAGACGCCAGGCGAAAGGCAGTGCCTGCGGTGAGGGGCTGGCCGGCAGTCAGGTCGCCGTACACGAAGTGGTCCTTGATGCCGTGTTCATCAAAGGACGCGATTGCGCCGCCCGAGGCGCGGTGGCGTTTCAAAACAGACTGAAGCCCGTTTTTTTGTTCTTCACTCATATGTTGGTGAACCGTTTGCAGCTCCCCGCACTGCGCGGGCAGCAGTTTGGTCAGCAGCCGGTAGAGATGCAGGTATTTCATGCCGGCACCTCGGCTTTTGTGAAGAAAGCCTGATACAGCACAGACACCACAAAGATTGCCAGGGCGATGTAGGCAAGCGGCAAGGCCCAGGCCTGGCCAAACGCGGCCAACACAAGCAGTACCAACCCAATTAACGAGGGCAGCAAGAGGAGTTTGCCAAGTTTTAGCTTGTACACCATCAAGGCACCGGCGATGACCACCAGCGCCACACTGACCACCTGGGAGACCCGCAGCTGCCCCAGCATCAGGCTGTCGGTGCGCAAGCCTTCTATCATCATCCGCCCCAGGCCGTACCACAACAGGTAGCACGCGAAGAGCCAGCCTTGGCCCTTTTTCTCTGTGCGCTTTCGCAGCAAAAGCAGCAATCCAAAGCCTGCCAGGTTCCACAGCGATTCATAAAAGAAGGTGGCCAGGTGCCAGCTGCCTCCCACCTGCACCGAGACCGGGAAAAACTGCCAGGCGGGGTCGGTGACGGCATTGCCGAAGGCTTCGCCATTGAAAAAATTGCCCCAGCGGCCGATGGCCTGGCCCAGGATGAGGCCGGGCGCCACCAGGTCCGTCAGGGTGAAGAATGGAATCTTCCGGCGTTTGGATAAGAGGTAGACGCCCAGCGCGCCGCCGATGACCCCGCCGTAGATGGCCAGCCCGCCCTCCCATACGCGGAAGATGCTGAAAAAATCGCCTTTGTAGCGCTCCCAGGTGAAGATGACATAGTAAATCCGGGAAAACAGCACGGCCAGGGGCACGGACCACAGCGCCATGTCCACCGCCAAATCAGAAGGCAGGGAAAGCCTTCTGACTTCCCTGCCCATATAGAACTCCGCCGCGATGACGCCCAGGGCGATGAAGATGCCGTAGAGGTTGAGGTGCATCCGTCTTTTATTGCGCTTCGGCGTGGATGGTTTTCAGGCTTTCGATGATGGGCAACTGCTGCGGGCAGACCGCCTCGCACTGACCGCATTCCACGCACAGGGAGCCGTCCCCGCCGTCCTTCATGACGCCGCCGTAACGCCACTTGAGGGCCTGGGGTTGGTCAAACATGTAGGCCTCGTTGTAAATGCCGAAGATGCGGGGAATTTGCACGCCCTGGGGACAGGGCTGGCAGTAGTTGCAGGCCGTGCAACCCACCTTGACGCGGGCCAGGTAACGCTGCTTCAGGGTGGCGATGAAGGCGTGCTCCTCCCTGGTGAGGCTGTTTGGCTTTACTTCCTCAAAGACGCGCAGGTTGTCCTTCACCTGGTCCATGGTGGACATGCCCGACAGGATGGTGGCCACCTGGGGGAAGTCCCCCACGTAGCGGAAGGCCCAGTCCACCGCCGTGCGGCCGCTGCCCTGGGACGCCATCAAATCGGTGATTTCCTGGGGCGGGCGGGCGAGGGCGCCCCCGCGCAGGGGCTCCATCACCACGATGGGGATGCCTTTTTCACCGGCATACATCAGGCCTTCCATGGTGGCCTGGTTTTCGTCATCCAGGTAGTTGAACTGGATCTGCGCCAGGTCCCAGTCGTAATCGTCAATCATGCGCAAAAACTCGGCCTTGTCGTCATGGAAAGAGAAGCCGATGTGACGGATGCGGCCATCCACCTTGGCTTTCTCAATGAACTTCTTGTAGTTCAATCGCTGCAGCTTGGTGAAGGCCTCGCCGTTCAAGGCGTGCAGCAGGTAAAAATCCAAATAGGACACATCCAGCTTCTTGAGCTGTTCGTCCAGCAGGCGGTCATAGTCGTCTTCCTTGTTCACCAGCCACTGGGGCAGCTTGGAGGTGAGCAGCACCTTCTCGCGGTAGCCGTCCTTCAAGGCCAGGCCGGTCAGGATCTCGCTTTCCCCGTTGTGGTAGCCGTAGGCGGTGTCCACATAGTTGATGCCCTGGTCGATGCCGTAGCGCAGCATGCGCGTGGCTTCCTCGCGGTCAATCTGGTCGCTGCCGTCCGCTTTTTTCATGGTGGGCAGGCGCATCATGCCAAAACCCAGTCTGGACACCTGGTGTCCGGTTTTGCCAAATGGAACATATTGCATAATGAACCTCCCAATAATCACGTTATCTGTTGGCCGGCAGCCCGGCCTTGGCTTCAACTGCCAGTAAACTGTATTGTACACCGCATCCGGGGCTTCGTCTACTTCGGGATGGACAAACGTGCCGGCATTTTGGACAAATCAGCAAGGATTAGAGCCAGTTTCGCTCCACCAGGCAGGCGTGGACCGGGTTGTGCACCATCCTGTCTTTTTGATGGATAAACCCAATGCTGGAGCGTACTTCCCTGCCATCTGGCCAGGTGACTGTTCCGCCTTCATCTTTGAATATGCCAAACCCAGGGGCGTCCGTATCCGGCAGGATGGCGGAGAGGCGGTTGTGGCAGCGGTTGCCCAGCAGCAGGTCGAATACACCCCGGTCTGGGTCCAGGGCAAAATGCTTGCCGGTGTAGCCGGAGATGCCAAAGGCGCGCAAGCCCATCCATTCTGGCACCTCGCTCATGCGTTGGATGGGTGATTTGGAGAAGGCCAGCAAGCCCAGGAACTGGCGGTATTCCCCGTCATGGCTTAGGTAGCCCGTGCGGTTGATGCCGATGGTTTTTACCATGTCCAGAGGCAGCAGTGCCCCTTTGAACAGCGCCTGACAGAAACGGCAGAGGTCCTGGGCGGTGGAGAACAGCCCGGCGTGACCGGACAGGTCCTCCGGATGGGATTTCAGCAGCCGGGCCTTGGGGTCATGTGGCAGGCCGGGCAGGACCTTCATCTCAATATGATGATTCCCTGAGATGATTTTATGCTCGTAGTTATAATTCATAACATCCTGCAGGCGGCTTTCGGGCACATTTGCGAAGGTGCTGTTCATCCCGGCGGGCGTGAGCACCTGCTGGCGCAGGAAATTGTAATAGGAAGTACCGCTGACGGATTCGATGACGTACTTGAGCACCAGGGCATTCATGTCTGAATACAGCCGCATTCCGGACAAGGGGACACGGCGGGTTTCAAACACCATGGCCCGGGCGGCCGCCGCGTCCTGTTGGGCGTCCACCCGCTCCGGTGTTTTGAGCGCCGCGGTGTAATTGAGGCAATCCTCAACGGTGCAATCCTTCAAATGGATAAAGCGGGGGTCCAGTTTGGCGATGCTGTCGTCCAGCTTCAGCGCGCCCTGGTCCACCAAACGCAGCACGCTCACCAGCGTAAACAGCTTGGTGAGCGAGGCGATGTCATACAGGGTATTGGGGGTGATGGGTTTGGGGGCGCTTTGAAACTGAGCGCCATCAAAGATTACTTCCTGTTGATGTCCGATTGAATGGATGACTTCCTGGTCCTTGGTGCCATAGCACACCGCGAGGCCCGTCAGCATGCCCATGGCGTTCACCAGGGTGTCAATGGAACGAATCAACCGGGCATCCGCGGCGTTCATGCGGGGAAGTCAAGCCACCCGAAGCGCTCCGGCACATGGAAGTTGCGGGCACCCGTCATTTGCCAGGCCATCAGTTCAATCCCGCGCGCGCTGTGGTCGATGCGGTAGGCGTTGACACGCCAGGAACCTCCCGGCGCGGGCGGCACGTCAAAGCCGGCATAAGGCATCGCCCAGACGGAGGAGATGCTGCGCTTTGCTTCGTCATAATGGGTTTTGGTGTTGAAGCCGGGCAGGTCCCAGTCCATGCTGAGGGAGCGGGCACCCTGGGCGTCAAAGCTGATGGTGCCGGTGAAATGGACGTCATAGGGGCTGGCTTCAATCTCTTTGTAGTGGTTCAGGTTCTGGGTATCGCACAGGAAGAGCTCAAACACGTCCTGGCGGTAGATGGTCTCATCATGCATGCGGTAGGTGGACACCAGGCCGTCGTCCTCACCCGTGAAGCGGGCATAGAGAATCCGCGCCTTGTCATCACGAAGGAACTGCACTTCAGTGTGCAAGAAGGCGCGCTCACCGCTTTCCGTTTCCACCAGGGGCACCTTGGGCGCCTTCAACCATTGGGCTTCCGTCGTTGGGAACTTGCCCTTCAAGTCCTGGTTATAACAGGCATAGCGCTTGTCCGAACTGCTCATGAGGCCCTCCGAAGTTTCTATTTCAACGCTTCCACAAAGCCTTTGGCCAGGTTCACGGCTTCTTCCAGCTCACCCTCACTGGGGCGCAGCCGGGCGCGCACGCCGGGCAGGGTCTTGGCCTTTAACTGCTCCAGGCGGCCGATGATGTTGGGCACCGCTTCGCCTGTCCAGCCATAGGAGCCAAAGGCGGAGCACAGCTTGCCCTTTAAGCTGTAGGGATGCAGGGCGGCCATCAGTTCGGTGATGGGCTGGAGGGTGTCGCCCAGGAAGGTGGGCGAGCCAAACAGCACGCCGTCGGCCTGGTCGATGGCGGCAAGCGCCTCAGCCTTGTTGTGCTCATCCAGCTCAATCAAGGTGGTATGGATGCCGGCCTTGCGGATTTCTTCCTCTATTGTAGTAGCCAGTTTCTTGGTGTAGCCGTAGGCGCTGACATAGACGATGGCGACGGACTTGCCGTCTTTTTTGGCGGGGGTGGAGCGCTCTTCATAGATCTTCAGCACGTCCTCCAGGTGGCTGTCCAGCACCGTGCCATGGCCGGTGAAGACAAACCTGGGGTCCAGCTCCCGGATGGCCTTGATGCCGTTTTGCACAAAGGGCACAGAGAAGGGGCTCATGATGTCGTCATAGTACTTGACCACGCCGTCCAAATAGTCCGGCACGTCCGTGACTTTGCTCATCAGCAGGTCCTTGAAGGAGTAGTGGGCGCCCAGGAAATCGCAGGTGAAAACGCCTCTGGACTTGTCATCATAGGTGAACATGGTGTCCGGCCAGTGCAGGTTGGGCATGGGATAAAAGCTCAGCGTCCGGTCGCCCAGGCTCAAGGTGTCGCCCTTTTTGACAACGCGGCCCTTGAAGTCCTGGTTGATGATCTGGCCGATGAAGGTGATGGCGCTGTTGGTGCCGATGATTTCCAGCTTGCTGTTGCGCTTGAGCAGTTCGGGGATGATGCCCACGTGGTCGGGCTCGGTATGGTTGATGACGAGGTAGTCCACCTCTTCAAAGGGCACAACCTGGTTGATGTTGTTTAGGTAGGTGTCCAGAAAGCCTTCCTTGGCCGTCTCCACCAGTGCGGTTTTTTCGCTGCCCTTGATGAGGTAGGCGTTGTAACTGGTGCCCCGGGGGGTCTTCATGATGATGTCAAAGACTTCCAGGTCCGGGTTCTGCACGCCAACAGAGTAAATACCAGAAGTTATTTCAAACAAGATAAGGTTCCTCCTTGATGTTGATCAATGCGATTATACCATACTCTATGCCGGCTACACAGATGTATTAATTCTGTTCAAGGGACAAACCGGGACCCATCAAGCTTTTGTATCCGGCCTGTATAGAATATTTGGCATAATTTATTCAACCTGATTGCACATTTTATACATTTATCCCATCAAAAGATGGAAAGGCCTGCCGTTTTGCAACCAGATTGTTTACATTTCAAATAAGGTCTTGTCAAAAGGAGGAAAATCGTTGTATACTCATCAGCAAGAGCGAGAGGCAAATGGATGTTTGCCTGCTCAATACAATAACGGAGGTTGTACTACATGAAGAAACTGGTAGCCCTGCTAATGGCAGGACTCATGCTCATCGGCGTCATCGGCGTCGGGGCAGAACCCGTGGGCAGTGGTGAAATCATCTATGCGTCCACCACCGAGATTTCCGGTGACTGGGCCCATGGCGCCATCTGGACCAACAACGCGACGGACAACATGATCCGTGGCCTGATCAACGACTACTCCACCATCTCCTTCAACCAGGGCGGCGCCATGGTCAACAATGCCAGCGTCACCGAGAGCGTCGAAGGCGTTGTCAACGAAGACGGCACCAAGACCTTCACCATCAAAGTGGCGCAGGACCTGGTGTTCAACGATGGCTCCCCCATCACCGCCAAGCACTTCGTCGCCGGCCCCCTGCTGTTCAGCTCCCCCACCCTGTTGGGCATGGGCAGCAAGAACCAGGCGTATGAGTACTATGTCGGCGGCCAGGCCTACCGCAACAACGGCCAGGTGCTGGAGATCCCCGAAGGCACTTCTGACGAAGACAAGACCAAGCTTGAAGAAGATTTCAAAGCTGCCGTCACCGCTTCTGTCGCGGAAGGCAACGCCGCTTTTGAAGGCATCCGCCTGATTGACGACTACACCTTCTCTGTGACCATCGTCTCCAAGTACATCCCCTACTACTATGACCTGTCCTACGCTTCCTTCAGCCCCCTGTCCATCGCCATGTGGCTGGGCGAAGGCTATGATGTGAAGGACGACGGCGAAGGCGCCTACATCGTGGGCGACATGACCGCCGAAACCCTGGCCCCCAAGATTGAGAACGCGCGCTTCCTGACCGAAGGCCGCGTCACCGCAGGCCCCTACAGCCTGGTCTCCTACGACGTGGGCGCCAAGCAGGCCGTGCTGGAAATCAACCCCAACTACAAGGGCAACTTCGAAGGCCAGAAGCCCAGCATCCAGAAGCTGATCATCGTCAAGGCTGAAAAAGCCACCCAGTTTGACGCGCTGGAAACCGGCGCCATCAACCTGATCTCCGGCCTGACCGGCGGCGACGAAGTCAACAAGGCCCTGGACTTGGTTGCCAAGGGCGGCTTTGAGACCGTCAACTACGAGCGCAACGGCTACGGCAAGATCCAGTTCGCCAGCGACTTTGGCCCCACCCAGTTCAAGGCTGTCCGCCATGCGGTCGCCCACCTGCTGGACCGCCAGGAATTCGCCACCACCTTCACCGGCGGCTACGGCGCCCTGGTTCACGGCCCCTACGGCCTGGCCATGTGGATGTACCAGGAGTCTGAGGAAGAACTCAACGAGAAGCTGAACACCTACCCCTACTCCGTGGAAACCGCCACCCAGCTGCTGGTTGACGCAGGCTTCGTCCTCAACGCCGAAGGCGGCGAGTACACAACCGGCGTCCGCTATAAGAAGGTTACCGAAAAAGAAGCCGGCACCTACGAGCACAACGTCACCCTGGCCGACGGCACCGTGTTGATGCCCGCCATCATCGAATGGTCCTCCACCACCGACAACCCCGTGTCTGAGCTGCTGGTCACCATGCTGGCCAACAACCCCGACCTGGCCACCGCCGGTATGGAAATCCGCCAGAGCGTCATGGACTTTGACCAGCTGCTGCTGTGGATGTACCGTGACAAGTCCCAGGGCGAACAGTACGGCGTACCGAAGTACGGCATGTTCAACCTGGCCACCAACTTCACCCCCGTGTATGACCAGTCCTTCAGCTTCACCCTGAAGCCCGAAGAAATCGCGCTGGGCTACAACGTGAACTTCATCTTCGACGAGCAGCTGGACAAGCTGTCCATGGACATGGTCTATGGTGTCGAGTCCACCGATCCCGAAGGCTTCCGCAAGATCTGGGTTGAGTTCATCGACCTGTGGAACGAGCTGCTGCCCGAGATCCCGCTGTACTCCAACGTCTACTACTCCATCTTCGCGGACAAGCTGAAGGGCTACACCGAGAACCCCATCTGGGGCTTCGCGCCGGCCATCGTGTACGCGACCGTCGAGGAGTAATCCTGAACTACCGATAGAACCACATAAACGGGGACGGACCTCCGGGTCCGTCCCCATTGTACGACACAGAAAAACATTGTAAAAACATTCCCGGCTGTTTAAGAAGGCACATAACAGGAACAGCCGCGCGCGGAAAGGTCGGTGCCCTGATGCTCAGATACATCCTGAAGAGGACAGCGTACATCATTGTTCTGTTCCTGATCATCTCCTTTTTGATGTATTCCCTGTACAACCTCATCCCCTCGGACCCCGCACGAAGCGAAGTTGAGCCCATGCGCAACATGCTCAAGCCCGCGGAATATGAGGCGCTGTACAAGCAAACCCGGCTGGAGCTGGGCCTGGACGATCCGCTTCCCTGGCGCTACGCGCGATGGATGGGCTTTGTGCCTGACCGCTTCGGTGACTTCAACGGCATCGTGCAAGGCAATTTCGGGTATTCCAACTTTTTCAAGAAGCCCGTCATTGACATCATCCCCGAGCCCATGAAGTTCACGGTGCTCATCAACATCTTCATCACCATCTTTGCCCTGGGCATCACCATCCCCCTGGGCATCAAGATCGCGGTCAAGAAGGACACAACCCTGGACCGCAGCGTACAGGTCTTCAGTGTTCTGGGATATTCCATTCCCATCCACATCATTGGCCTGGTCTTTATTTTCCTGTTTGCGGTCATCTTGAGATGGTTCCCTGTCATGGGCATGAAAACACCGGGCAGCAACTTCACCGGGTGGGCAGCCGTCAAGGACTTTATCTACCACATCACCCTCCCGGTCATCGTGCTGGTGTTTGCCTCTTTGGGGTCCATGACCCGCTATGTCAGAAGCGCGATGCTGGATGCCCTGAGCATGGACTATGTGCGCACTGCGCGCGCCAAGGGCGTAAGGGAAAAGGTCGTTATTTATTCGCACGCCTGGCGCAACGCCTTGCTGCCGGTCATCACCCTGATCATCGGCTGGTTCCTGGGCATCTTCGGCGGCTCCACCATCACAGAAAGCACCTTCTCCTTAAACGGTATGGGACGGCTGAACATCCAGTCCCTCACCAACAAGGACTATGAGCTGGCCCTGGCCATCCAACTGTTCTATATCTCCATCGCGCTGGTTGGCCGGCTGCTGACCGACTTAAGCTACGGCTTTGTGGATCCGCGCGTCCGCATCACCAAGTAAGGAGGAAAGAGACATGAGCATCGATCAAAAGAAAAAAGAGTTCTTCCTCCTTCGCTGGGTCAAACGCCTGCTGTGGGGATCCAACCGTGAACTGAGCGTGATGGAAGAGGAAGCGCTGCAAAGCCCCTTCCGCATGGTCGTCAAGAACTTCTGGGCCAAGCGCCTGTCGCGCATCGCGGTCATCGTGTTTGCCATTATCCTGCTGATTGTTATCATCGGCCCCATCCTGCTGCCCATTGACTTAAGCTATCAGGACAACACGCAGACCCATGTGGCACCCGGCTATTTCCTGATGAAGATGCCCAAGGAGATGGAAGGCAAGGTCCGCGCCATCGCGCCGGGCACCTCCTTTGGCGTGGGCGTCGACACGGATGGTGACGTGCACACCTGGGGCCACCTGCAGGTAACCGGCGTCATCACGCTGGAAGATGTCCCGCAGGAAGTCAGGGACGCCAACATCGTTGACATCGCCGCCGGCTATGACCATGTTGTGGCGCTGGATGACAAGGGCGCCATGCACATCTGGGGCAATACGCGCCTGGACCAGGCCAAACTGCCCCGTGAATTGACCGCCGCGATGGAAGCCGGCGAAAACCTGGACTTCATCCAGCTGGAGGCTGCCAGCCAGTTCTCCGCCGCCGTCACCCGGGATGGCAAGCTGTTTGTCTGGGGCAACGGCAACCTCAATGACATCAAAATCAAGAAGGCCTATACCGAGAACATCGCCAAGGTTGCCACCAACATCAACAACTATTTTGTCCTGACCAAGGACGGCGAAGCCGCCTACGCGGGCTTCCAGCAAAACGCCTTCTCCACCGTGCCGGAAGAAGCCAAATCCGGCGTGGTCGACATCGCCTCCACCAGCTTTACCAACGCCGCGCTCAAGGAAGACGGCAGCATCATCATCTGGGGCAACCCCAGCCGCGGTGAGCGCAACATCCCCGAGCACACCGGCAAAATCATCAGCATCCAGGGCGGGCGCTATCACTACACCGCCTTGACGGATACAGGCGAACTGCTCAGCTGGGGCGGCAACCAGTTTGGCCAGACCAATGCCCCCACAGTGGACAGCAAGGACCCCATCAAGCAGTTTTTCACCGGTTTCTACCAAAACTACGCCGTGCATGAGTCCGGCAAGATTTCCGGCTGGGGCCTGAAAGGCTACCTGCTGGGCACAGACCAGTTCGGCCGTGATGTGTTGACCCGCCTGGTCAACGGTGGCCGTGTGACCATGACCGTTGGCGCGGTGTCGGTTGTCATCTCAATGATCATCGGCATTATCCTGGGCGGCCTGGCCGGCTACTTTGGCGGCAAGATCGACATGCTGATTATGCGCCTGGCGGAATTGGTGGGCTCGGTTCCCCAACTGCCCCTGCTGCTGATTTTGTCTGCGGTGCTCGCCTCCCGCGTCCCGCGTCTTGAAGACAGGATGTACATCATCATGGTGGTCCTGGGCCTGCTGGGCTGGACCGGCCTGGCCTACACCGTGCGCGCGCAGATCCTGGCCCAGCGCGAGATGGAATACGTCAACGCCGCCAAGGTACTGGGCGTGCGGGAAGGCGGCATCATCTTCAAGCACATCATTCCCAACGTCATCTCCGTCATCATCGTGTACGCCACCATCGCCTTTGCCAGCAGCATGCTGATTGAAAGCTCGCTGTCCTACCTGGGTTTTGGCATCGTGCCGCCCACACCCACCTGGGGCAATATGCTCACAGGCGCCAACGACTCCATCGTTATCCAGCAATACTGGTGGCGCTGGGTCTTCCCCTCGCTGATTTTCAGCATCTGTACCGTTTGCATTAACTTGATTGGGGACGGCCTCCGCGATGCCATTGACCCCAAGAGCAATGAGCGCTAAGGAGGAACAAAGCACCAATGGCATTGCTTGAAATTAAGAACCTGAAAACCTTTTTCCGCACCAAACGCGGTTTGATCAAGGCGGTCAATGACGCCTCCTATTCCGTGGAAGCCGGCCGCACCCTGGGCATCGTCGGCGAATCCGGCTCCGGCAAGAGCGTGTCCGCGCTGAGCGTATTGAAGCTGCTGGACGCCAACGGCTACATCGCCGAAGGCCAGATCATCCTGGAGGGCAGGGACATCACCCACCTAAGCCTGCAGGAAATGTACAAAATCCGCGGCAACGACATCTCCATGATCTTCCAGGAACCCATGACCAGCCTGAACCCGCTGTTCACCATAGAACGCCAGGTGGCGGAGCCCTTCATCATCCACCAAGGCATGAGCAAGGACCAGGCCAACAAGATGGCGGTCCAGATGCTGCGGGACGTGAAGATCCCCAACCCGGAAATCGTGGCCAAGCAGTACCCCCACCAGCTGTCCGGCGGCATGCGCCAGCGCGTGATGATCGCCATGGCATTGGCCTGCAAGCCCAAGCTGCTCATCGCCGATGAGCCCACCACAGCCCTTGACGTCACCATCCAGGCACAAATTCTGCGCCTGATGAACGAGCTCAAGCGCGAGCGCAAGACCAGCATCATGTTCATCACCCACGACCTGGGTGTCATCAACCAGATGGCCGATGACGTGGCGGTCATGTACTGCGGCCAGGTGGTGGAAAAAGCGCCGGTGCGTACCATCTTTGACAAGAAGACCAAGTATTCCCACCCCTACACCGAGGGGCTGATGCAGTCGATTCCGCGCATGGACACCCTGGCTAACACCAAATTGGATGTCATTCCGGGCTCTGTCCCCCATCCCCTGGACCTGCCAAAGGGCTGCAAGTTCGCGCCAAGGTGCAAGTACGCCACGCAGCGCTGCCGCGATGAAGAGCCGGAAATGTACCAAGTCAGTGAAACCCAGCAAATCCGCTGTTTCTATCCCGAGAAGGAGAACCGCCATGGCTGAAAAGCGCGTCCTGTTTAAGATTAACAACCTCAAGCAATATTTCCCCCTGAAGAAAAAAGGGGTCTATGTCAAGGCCAATGACGGCATCACCCTCAACATCTACGAAGGGGAGACCCTGGGATTGGTGGGTGAGTCCGGCTGCGGCAAATCCACCATGGGGCGCACGCTGCTGAAGCTGTATGAAGCCACCGACGGAAAAATCATGTACAACGGCCGCTCCATCCTGGATGTTGCGCCGGAGTATGCCTTCAAAACCATCAATGGTTTAAAGGGCGCGAAGGCGAAGATGCTGGACCTGCAAAAAGATCTGGCGAAGAAAGAAGCCGAAGCCCAGAAAAAGGGCTGGCTGAAGGAAGACGCCGCGGAGAGCCAGGAGCGCTTCAATGCCCTGGCGCACCTGGCGGAAGCCCGGAAGGCTGCCCACGACGCCACTTTTGACATCACCAGCATCATCGGCGGCCTGGTCGTGCTGGACAACCTGGACCCGGTCATCGAAGCGCACAAACGCCTGTTTGACAAGGCGCTGGAGCGCAAGAAGGTGCATGAGAAGCGCCGCTTGACCCATGTACAGCTGGAGGATGCACGCTTCCGCAGTGAGAATGGCAAGGGCAGCAACGAAAAGATCAAGTCCCTGGAATCCAGCATCCAGCAGATGGACAAGGACATCCTGCACAAGGACGATGAGCTGCGCGCCATCCTGCTGTCAATTGATGAACTGCGCAAGCCCCACCTTGGCAACCCTGAATTCATGGCCTATGATCGTGACCGCGACGGCGCGGTGGACCTGGCCAGGCTGACCTACAACGAAATGCGCGACCTGCGCGTGGACATGCAGCTGATCTTCCAGGATCCCTACAGCTCCCTGGACTCCCGCATGACGGTTGGCCAGATTGTGGGCGAAGGCCTGCTGACCCACAAGCACTTCCTGCGCAATGACGACCGCATGAAGGCCAAGGTGCTCAAGGTGATGGAGGATACCGGCCTGGCGCCCTACTTCCTGCACCGCTACCCGCACCAGTTCTCCGGCGGCCAGCGCCAGCGCATCGGCATCGCGCGCGCCCTGTCCCTCTCCCCCAAGTTTATCGTGTGCGACGAGGCGGTGTCCGCGCTTGACGTGTCCATCCAGTCGCAGATCATCAACCTGCTGCAGGAGCTGAAGGACCGCGAGAACCTGACCTACCTGTTCATCACCCACGACCTGGCGGTGGTCAAGTACATCTCTGACCGCATCGCCGTCATGTACCTGGGCGTGATCGTGGAGCTGGCCAGCACGCAGGACATCTTCTCCTGCCCCATGCACCCCTACACCGAAGCCTTGCTGTCGGCCATCCCAACCGCGGATGAGAACGAATCCCGTGAGCTGGTCGTACTGGAAGGGGACATCCCCTCCCCGGTCAACCCGCCGCCTGGATGCAAGTTCCACACCCGCTGCAAGTACGCCACGGACATCTGCAAGCACGTGGTGCCGGAGCTTGAAGAAATCACCCCCGGCCACCTGGTGGCCTGCCACCACCGCCTGGGCACGGTGTGCGAAACCAACATGATGCCGGCGGATGAGCTGGTAACGCAAGCGGAAGGCTCGGGCCTGTAATGCTGTTCAAGAAACGCTTTGAGCGCGCGCGCGCCCTGCAAAAAGAGCAGCGTGCCGCCCAGGGCCTGGAAGACTTCCCGGAAGAAGGCCTTGAGGTAGAAAAAGGCGATGTCAAGGCGTTGATTATCTCGGCTTTCCTGGTGCTGATGCCTGCGGTAATCATCATCATGATCATCTTCTTGCTGGTGCTGGCCTTGTTCATCTGGCGATAACCTAAACGAAAAAGGCTGCGGTGATGACAAACATCCCGCAGCCTTTTTGCTTGCGAATGATTTATAACGTGACCATGCCCCGATAGCCCCGGGCGGCGTAATAGGACTGCACGCCGTTGTAGTAGGTGAAAACCCGGCCGTAGTGGTAGTTCATGAACAGGCCGCCGCCCAGCTTACGGATGTCTCCGGGCGTTTTGACCCAGCTGGAAGTCTTCTGGTCGAGGGGTCCAAACTGCTGCAAGGCTGTGTACTGCGCTTCGTCCAGCACTGTGATGCCCATTTCCTCCGCCATGCCCAGGGCGCTGTGCGCGGGCTTGTTCTCCTTGCGCTCTTCCAGGGCTTTGGCATCATAACACAGGGAGCGGCGCAGGGCAGGGCTCTCCGCGGAACAGTCCACAAAGGCGATGCCTTCCTGGCCGGGGAAGACCACCACATCCGGCTCGCCGCCGGTGCGCTCCATTTCGTTCACGGACCAGAGCTTGTCCGGCTGTTTTGACAAGGCTTCCGCCACCCGCTCCCAGGTCAGGTCCGCGTGCCGGCTCCTGTTCTTCTCAAAGCGCTCTTCCAGCGCCGCCAGCAGGGCCTTGCCCTCTTTCTCACTCAAGCGTTTCTTGCTTGCCATTTCATCGTCCTCCTTCAAGGTATTCGCAGGGAATATACCACCCGCGGGGGTTAAAAAACCGCCCGGAGGGGCGGCGCGGAAGATGAATGTTCGCATTTATCGGTGCGGCACGATCTCAATCCAGTAGCCATCGGGGTCCGCGATGAAGTAGAGGCCCATGCCCGGGTTCTCATAGCAGATGACGCCCATCTCCTTGTGCTTTTTGTACGCGGCCTCATAATCGTTTACACGGAAGCACAGGTGGAATTCGTTGTCGCCCAGGTTGTAGCTTGGCTTGCCCCAGTTTTTGAGCCAGGTCAGCTCCAGCTGGTGCTGGGTCTGACCGTCGCCTAAGAACACCAGGGTGAAGTCCGCCGCTTCCTTGCGCTTGAGTTCATTTAGCCCCAGGGCTTCCTTGTAGAAGGCCAGGGATTTGTCCAGGTCCACAACGTTGTAGTTGTTGTGCGCGAAGGTGAATTGCAGATCGCTCATGTTCTCCTCCAATCAATCTTAGGATTCAATGCTCTCGTCATAGAAAAAGTCCGCTTGCTCCAGGTTTTCCGTTTCTGCCGCCTGGCCCTCCAGGGATTCCACGGCGCTTAAGCGCCTTGAGATGGCGCGGGTACGGCGGTTGGCCAGGTCGATGGATTCGCTGGCCTGGCGCAGGCGGTTCTGGGTCTTGTCCAGGATGTCGCCAAAGGCCATGAAGTCGCCCTTGACCTGGGAAAGCAAGCGCCAGACCTCCGCCGAGCGCTGCTGGATGGCCAGGGTGCGAAAGCCCATCTGCAGGCTGTTAAGCAGGGCCAGCAAGGTGGTGGGCCCCGCCAGGGTGACGCGGTGCTGCCGCTGCAGTTTTTGGGTCAGCCCCTCCATGCGCAGCGCCTCGGCGTAAAGGCCTTCCACCGGCAGGTAGAGGATGGCAAAGTCGGTGGTGTGGGGCGGTTTGATGTACTTGCTGGCGATGCGCTCGGCTTCGCGGGTGATGGCGCGCTCCAGGGCGGACAGCGCCAGGTCCAGCTGCAGCTTGTCCGCGCTGTCCTGGGCGGCCTGCAAGCGCTGGTAGTCCTCCAGCGGGAACTTGGCATCCAGCGGCAGGAAAACCGGGTGGCCCTCTTCCTGGCCGGGCAGGCGGATGGCAAACTCCACCCGCTCCCCACTGCCTGGCACCACCGCGCAGTTGACCTCATACTGGGCGGGCGCCAGCGCCTCCTGCAGCAGCATGTGCAGCTGGGTTTCCCCCCAGGTGCCGCGGGTTTTGATGTTGGTGAGCACCTTCTTGAGGTCCCCCACGCCGCCCGCCAGCGTGCGCATTTCACCCAAGCCTTTGTAGACGGCTTCCAGGCGTTCATTGACCAGGGTGAAGCTCTCGCCCAGGCGGCGGTTGAGGGTCTGGTGGAGGTGTTCATCTACGGTTTTGCGCATCTCCTCCAGCTTGTCGGCGTTGTCCGTCTGCATCCGGCTTAAGGAGGTGAACAAGGTCTTTTGCATCTCGCCCACCTTCTGGTCGTTCTGGCCCAGGCGGGTGTTGAGCACCTCATCCAGATGGGACAGGCGCAGGTTCTGGTTGTTGAAGGAGGCGTCCAGCCGCTGGTCCACCCGCTCGTTCCAGGCCTGGGTGACCGCCTGCTGCTGGCCGACCTGATGAGACAGCCGGGCTTCGGTGTCCTTCACCAGGCGTTCCATGTATTCCGCCAGGGTGTCCTCGCTTTTGCTGTTCAGCTGCTGCTGTTGGTCACGCAGGCGGCTCTGGCGGACAAAGACGCTGATGAGCAGGATAACCACCACCACCAGCAGGCCCACCAGGGCGTACTCGATGAGGCTGAATTGAAACAGCGCTTCAGGCATGGCTGATGCCCAGGCGCCAGTGGCGGTAGCACAGGCCGATGTAGCGGATGTGCTGCTGGTTGTCAATCAGCACCTGTTCCCCCGTCTTGATGACGCGGCCGGTCTCGTCAATGCGGGTGTTCATGGTGGCCTTGGCGCCGCACCAGCAAAGACCCCCTGGCACCTCGTGGATTTCCTCCGCCAGGCGCAGCAGCGCCGCGGAGCCGGGGAAGAAATTGCCTTGGAAGTCGGTCTTCAGGCCATAGCAAAAGATGTCCAGGTGGTCGGCCATGTCGGCCAGCTCCTGGACCTGCTCTGGCGTCAAGAACTGCGCTTCGTCGATGAAGACATATTCAAACTCGCTGCAGGCGTTGCGCGCCGCCAGCCACAGCAGCTGCTCGCGCGCGGAATCGCCGTTTTCCAGCACCAGTTCGGCCTCCGCCTTCAATCCCACGCGGGAATACACCATGTGCGCGCCCGCGCGGGTGTCCACCGCGGGTTTCACCAGGGCCACGCGCAGGCCCAGCTGCTGGTAGTTGTAGCGCTGCATCAGCAATTGCGCGGTTTTGGACGAGCCCATCACCCCATAATAAAAGTGCAGCATTACAGCTCGCGCCTGCCTTCCATGGCTTTGCTCAAGGTGACCTCGTCCGTGTATTCCAGGTCGCTGCCAACGGGCACGCCGTGCGCGATGCGGGTGACCCGCACGCCCAGGGGCTTCACCAGCCTGGCGATGTAGGAGGCGGTGGCCTCGCCCTCGATGTCCGGGTTGGTGGCCAGAATCAACTCCTTGACCTGGCCATCCTGCAAGCGCTCCATCAGCTCCCGGATGCGGATGTCCTGGGGCCCGATGCCATCCATGGGCGACAGGATACCGTGCAGAACGTGGTAGAGGCCGTGGTAGTCGTGCATGCGCTCCATGGCGGCCACGTCGCGCGGGTCGCGCACCACGCACAGCAGGTCCTCCCGGCGCTTGGGGTCTGAGCAGACGGCGCACAGGTCCGCCGCCGTGTAATTGCCGCAGCGCTCACACAGCCTGATACTCTCCCGGCCCTGGGATAGCGCGCGCGCCAGGGCATTTACCTGCTCCTGGCTTTGGGCGGCCAGGTGGTAGGCCAGGCGCTGGGCTGACTTGCGCCCGATGCCCGGCAGCTTGGCCAGCTCATCGGTCATGCGCTGGATGGGTTCAACCTGTTGGCTCATTTACAGCAAGCCGCCCATCCCGCCGGTGACGGCGTTCATGGCCTGCTCGCGGCTTTCCTCGCCCAGGCGCAGCGCCTCATTCACAGCCGCCAGGATCAAATCCTGCAGCATCTCCACATCCTCCGGGTCCACCGCCTCGGGCTTGATGGACAGCTCCACCAGCTCCCGCTTGCCGTTGACCTTGCAAACGACCATGCCGCCGCCTGACTGGGCTTCGTATTCCTTGTCATCCAGCTCTTCCTGGGTCTTGGCCAGCTGCTCTTGCATCTTTTGTGCCTGGCGCATCAACTGCTGCATGTTGCCGCCGCCCATGCCACCCATGCCGCCAAACTTACCTTTTGCCATCCTGTCCTCCTCATGCGCCAAAGGGGCGCTTTTTCTTCATCAAAAATTCACCGCGCAGGCGGCGTCCTTGCCATATTCTACCATGGATGGTAGGCATTATCAATCAAGCCCGCTAAGGCTTGGGCTTTCTTCCGGCTGGTTTTTTGGAGGCGGAAGGCGCTTTCGCGGCGCCAGCCTTCTCCGCGCGCTGATAGGAAAAGGGAACGGTGGCAGCGGGCTGGGCCTGGCCCGTGGGGGTAAAACTGAAGGACTGCCCCTCCCTGTTCAGTGTGCCGCTGCTGCCCTTGACACTCCCCTGGGTCAAAAGCAGCTGCACAATCTTCTCATTTAAATAAGGGCCCTTGACCCGCATCAGGGCGTTCTTCCACAGGGTGAAGGTGCAGCCCTCCTT
>JAAYLK010000009.1 GCA_012521895.1 Clostridiales bacterium | reverse complement strand
TTTGCCTTCACCTTTCTTCAGATCCCACCTCACAATGGACACCCTTGGTGTTCGGCTATACCCTTCCCACTACCGGGCGGGTTCGGGACTTTCACCCTGTAGAACGTGCGCTCACCGGGCGCACGCAAAAAAACAGGCTGTGCGTCCCCTGGAGCACAGCCTGTTTTCTATCGCAAATATTCAGATTTCAACACTTCGTAATCAACAGAGGACTGCCAGACGCCGCGCTGGTCCTGCCAGGCATCGCGTTGTTCCCGCAGCCGCCTGGCGCCAATCTTGTGTTCATACACATGTTGGGCGCGCAGGTTGTTGCGGTTCGTGTCCCAGATGGCACGGTAGATGGGGGTTTTTGCTTGCAAAGCTGGGTCGGTAAACAGGTAATTGAGCATCAGGCGAATCAGCCGTGTGCCATGGCCCCGGTTTTGCGCGGCTGTTTCACAGATTTTCCAGCCGCACTCCGCGGTATGCTCGTTAAGGATGCGATAATTGCACTCCCCCACCGGCACATGATCAAGCTCAATGATGAACAACTCACCCCGGGCTGATTCCCAGTACGCGATTGCCTGCCTGGTTTGTTCCAGGCTTTGCCCCAGCCCATCGGGGAAGCCGGCGTGCGCCATGACCGCGCCATCGTTCCACCAGGTGTTTAACTGCCCGGCATCCTCCAGGGTGGCCGGGCGCAGCCTAAGGTTTGAATCCATGAGCGACATCAGCCGTTGCGCTCCGCCAGGACGGCCTCGTCCTCCTGCAGCACGCGGTACATCTCAGCCGCTTCTTCCTTGCGCACCGTTTCCTTGATGCTGACGATTTCATACCGCCCCAGCCTGCTGCCAAAGCGGATTTCCATGACATCGCCTTCCTTGACTTCATTGCCCGCCTTGGCGGTGCGGCCATTGAGGCTGACCCTTCCACCGTCACAGGCTTCCTTGGCCACGGTGCGCCGCTTGATGATGCGGGATACCTTTAAAAATTTATCGAGTCGCATTCTTTTCCTTTCAATCTTTGGTGTAGTGTTGAGCGAAAGAGGTTAAGCAGAGGCGCAAAAGCATAGGCTCATCAAAGCGTTTATACTTGAGTTTGGTATAAATAAAAGCCATCGCGCAAAGCGCGATGGCCGAAGACCAGGGACGAACCTTAGTTCAGCTGATCTTTGAACGCCTTGCTGGCTTTGAACACGGGGGCTTTGCTGGCCTTGACCTTGATTTCCTCGCCGGTGCGGGGGTTGCGGGCCACGCGGGCGGGGCGCTTGCGGGACTCAAAGGTGCCAAAGCCAATCAGCTGGACCTTGTCGCCCTTTTTCAGGGAAGCCTGGATGGTGGAAATGACGGCGCTGACGGCCTTGTCGGCGTCAACCTTCTTCAGATCGGTTGCTTTGGCCACGGCGGCGATGAGTTCAGTTTTATTCATGTGATTTCCTCCTTAGTCTGTGTTTCATAAAGCGAATGAACATCAGCTTTACTTCGTTCCCAGTATACCCCGATTTCATTGCTTGTCAACAGATTCCAGTGTTTTTGGTCTTTTTTTATGGCATTTTCGACCCAATTGAAGCGTTTGATAAACTTTTCTATGGAAAAATGCAGTGCTTGTTCGGCCGAAATGTCCATCAAGCGCGCTGTGTTGATGCAGGAGAAGAGCAGGTCGCCCAACTCGTCCAGGGCCGCGGGCTTGTCCCCTATCACACGACGCAGCTCCTCGGCCTCCTCCAGCACCTTGTCCAGGGCCTCTTCCGCCTTGTCCCAGTCAAAACCCACCTTGGCCGCCAGCTTTTGCACCTTCTCAGCCCGCAGCATGGGCGGCAGCCCACAGTGGACATCCAGCATGCGGTCCCCGGGGTCCTTGCCGCCGCGCTCCGCCTTTTTGATTTCATCCCAGTTGGCCAGCACCTGGGCGGACGTATCGGCCTTCACTTCCCCAAAGATGTGGGGGTGGCGCCTGATCATCTTCCGGCAGATGGCGCGCAGCATGTCCTGCCAGGTGAAGGTGGCGTGTTCCTCACCCACCACGGCATGGAAGGCCAGCTGCAGAAAGACATCGCCCAGCTCATCCGCGGCCTCCTCCCAGTTTTCATCCAGCAGGGCGCAGGCGGCCTCGTTGGCCTCCTCCACCAGGTACTTGGCCAGGGTGGTGTGGGTCTGCTCCCTGTCCCAGGGGCAGCCATCCGGCGCGCGCAGGATGCGCATGATGGTGAGCAGGTCCTCCGGGTCAAACGCGCCGCGGTCCAGCAAGGGCACCGGGAAGACCACAAAGCCGCAGGTGTGGTTGTACCTGGGCTGACGGTCCAGGTCCTCAAGCGTCATACGCAGATGGGAGCGGATGGCCGCCTCGCTGGGCGGGAAGAAGAGCACCCGGGCTTCCGCGCCAAACACCGGCAGCAATTTCAGTTTCACATCGCCCGCCAGCGCCTTGCTGTTGAGTTCCACCACGCACAAGGGCTGCTGGGCATTGACGGACCGCAGGTTCATGGCGCTGGTGACCAGCATGGCGCCTTGGGCCATCGCGGCGGTTTCAAAGGGGGCGGACAGGGACACTCCCTGCAGAACCTGGACCTGGTCCGGAAGGCGCTCCATCAACAAACGCACTGTTTCATCGTGGGCGGGGTCCGCAACGGCATAGGTCAGGGCTGCCTGCCGCGCCAAGTTTTCTATGTTTTCCACCGCCTGCCTGGCGAAGGCATCAAAATCCTCCGCCTGGTCATACAGCGCGTCCAGGCTGTCAAAGGCGATGCCTTCCTGCCTGAGCAGCTTGACCGCGCCATGGCGCGCGGTTCTCAGCAGGATTGCCTGTTTCTTTTTCAATTGTTTCAAGGCGCCCAGGGTGAGAAGGTCCAGGGAGCCTGGTCCCAGGGCGACGATCGTAATCTGATGCATTGTTTACCTCTTTTGAAAGCGCGCGGGCAGGTCCTGCTGCTTGATGGCGCCCAGCTTGAGCGCGGACATCAGGTAGAGAGCCACCGCGAAAAGGATGACCAGGCCCAGCGCCAACCAGTTCCTGTTGAGCGTGTTTCCCATTAGGCGCGAAACCAGCAGCACCGGGACGGCCATGACAAGGGTGGCCAGGAAGGGTTTCAATAGCAAATCCCGCAGGTCCAGCTTTAATCCCGCGTACTTGGCCACGTAGTAGATGTTCAGCCCCGCGCTGATGACATAGCTGGTGAGCGAGGCCCAGGGCGCGCCGTAGATGCTGACGGAGGGCAGCTGCACCGCGGTGTAGTTGATGATGATTTTGACGGCCACGCCCAGAGCCAGGGTGTACATGGGGATGCGCTGCTTGTACAGGCCCTGCAGGATGCCGCTGGAGGCCTGCACCAGGGTAAAGACCACGATGGTGAGCGAGCTGATTTGCAGCAGCTCCGCCCCCAGGCGCAATTGTTCCATGGTGTATTTGCTGTGGAACAGCAGGGTCATGATCGGCAGGGCCAGCAGGCTCATGCCCACGCTGGAAGGCAGGCCCACCACCATCGCCAGGCGCAGCCCAGCCATGGAATCCCGCTGGATGCCCTCCTTGTCCTTAAGTTCGCGCTTGGCGGAGATGGAGGGCACGAGGTTTGAGGACATGGCCATGGCCAGCGCCGTGGGCACATTGATGAGGGAGATGACCAGGCCCGCGTAGATGCCGTAGTTGGACAGCGCCACCTGCTCGGGCAGGTAGGCCTTCATCAGCCGCACCAGCATGAAACTGTCCACCGTGCCCGCCAGGGGCACGATGCAGGCGCCAATGGTGATGGGGATGGCGGTCAGCACCAGTTCCCGCGTGATGGCGGGGTAGGGTTCCATGGGGCGGGTGTCAGTCAGCAAGCCCGCGCACAGCTGGGGGCGGTAGAACACATAGTCCACCGCCATGTAGAGCAGCGCCGCGGCCTCCGCCAAGGAAGTCCCCAGCAGCGCCCCCGCCACGCCCATGGCGTAATCGCCACGGCTCATGAAGGAATAGGCCAGCGGCAGGGCGACCGCCACCTTGCCCACCTGCTCAATTAGCTGGCTGATGGCCGTGGGCCACATCCGGCGGCGGCCTTGCATGAAGCCGCGGAAAGCGCTCATCACGCACACCAGGAAGAGGCTGGGCGCGATGGCCAGGAAGCCCTTGACCGATTCCGGGGTGCCGGTGGCCTTGGCGAAACTGTCAGAAAACAGCATCATTAACAGGGTGCTGATGAAGCCCAGGATGCTCAAGATGACCAGCGCCGCGCGGAACACGCGGTTGGGGTTGCGGCTTTCCTGCTTCGCGGTGCGCGCGGCCACCATGCGGGAGATGGCCACCGGGATGCCCACGGAGGAGATGGTCAGCATGAGGTTGTAGCTGGGAAAGACCTGGTTGTATACGCCCATCCCTTCCGGGCCAATCAGGTTGGCAAGGGGAATCAAATACAAAACGCCGACCACCTTGCAGATGAGCCCGGCGATGCCCAGGATGGAAATGCCCCCGACCAGGGACGCTTGCTTGCTTGCCATACCGGCTCATTATACCAGTTGAGGCGGGCTTTACAACTGTTCCCTTTGCTTGAATCGCGCAAAAAAAGAACGCCCGGTGTGGGCGTTCAATTGGTGGATATTGGTTTTCAGATGTCCTGCTCGCTGTCCTCAACCGGATTTTCGTCCGGGTCTACTGCCACAGCGGGCGTTTCATCTTCGGTTTCCTTGGGCTCGCGCTCCGCGCGGGCGACGTCGACAATCCTGCTGCCGTGGGCCACGCGCATCAAGCGCACGCCCTGGGCATTGCGCCCGGTCTGGCGGATGTCCTCCGCCGGGGTGCGGATGATGGTGCCGTCATCGGTGATAATCATGATGTCCTCTTCCGGCTGGACCATCAGCAGCGCCGCCAATTCACCCGTCTTGTCCGTCAGGTTCATGGCCTTCACGCCCTTGCCGCCCCGGTTGGTGACGCGGTATTCCTCCACCTCGCTGCGCTTGCCAAAGCCGTGCTCGGTGACCACCAGCACCTGGGCGCCCTCCTCGATGGAGGCCAGGGAAATGACTTCGTCGCCCGCGTCCAGGCGGATGCTGCGCACGCCCATGCTGCCGCGGCCGGAGGCGCGGATGCGGTCGTCGGTGAAGCGGATGGCGGCGCCCTGGCGGGTGCCCAGCATGACTTCGCCACCGTCAATCAGCTCAGCGCCAATGAGGGAGTCTCCCTCCTGCAGGGTGATGGCGATGAGGCCGGAACGGCGGATGTTGCGGTAGAGCGCCAGGGAGGTCTTTTTAATCAGGCCGTTCTTGGTGGCCATGATGAGGAACTGGCTGTCGCGGTCCTCCTTGGGCACGGGAATCATGTTGGTGACCTTCTCGTCCGCGTACAGGGGCAGGATGTTGATGATGGCGGTGCCGCGCGCAGTGCGCCCGGCCTCGGGAATCTCATAGCATTTGACGTTGTAGGCGCGTCCCTGGTCGGTGAAGAACAGCAGATCATCGTGGGAGTGCACCGTATACAATTGCTCGGTGTAGTCCTCCTCGCGCAGGCCCAGGGCCGTCACGCCCTTGCCGCCGCGCGCCTGGGCGCGGTAGTTGGACAGTGACAGGCGCTTGACATAGCCAAAGTGGCTGAGGGTGACCACCACGTCGTCCTTGGGAATCAGTTCCTCAATGTCAATCTCGCCCTCCACCGGGGAAATCTCGGTGCGGCGGTTATCGGCGAACTTGTCGCGGATGAGGGCCAGCTCGTCCTTGATGACGCTTAAGAGCATGTGACGGTCGGTCAGGATGGACTGCAGGTAGGCGATGGTCTTTTGCAGCTCGTCATACTCGGCCTGCAGCTTGTCCGCCTCCAGGTTGGTCAAGCGCGCCAGGCGCATGTCCAAAATGGCCTGGGCCTGCTTTTCGGAGAACTCAAACTGCTCCATCAGGCCCTGCTTGGCTTCGGCGGTGTCCTTGCTGCTGCGAATCAGGTGGACGATGGCGTCGATATTGTCCAGCGCCTTGAGCAGGCCTTCAAGGATGTGGGCGCGGGCAAGGGAGCGGTCCAAATCGTAGCGGGTGCGCCGGGTCACCACATCCTCCTGGTGGGCGATGTAGTGTCCGATCATTTCCTTCAAATTGAGCAGCTTGGGCTGGCCGTTGACCAGGGCCAGCATGATGGCGCCAAAGGTCTCCTGCAATTGGGTGTGCTTGAAGAGGTAGTTGAGCACGACGCTGGATTGCGCGTCTTTTTTCAGCTCAATCACCACGCGCATGCCCTCGCGGTCGGATTCGTCGCGGATGTCGCTGATGCCCTCCAGGCGCTTTTCGTGCACCAGCTCCGCGATCTTGGTGATCATGCGGGCCTTGTTGACCATGTAGGGAATCTCGGTGATGATGATGCGGTTGCGGCCGTTGGGCAAGGTCTCCACATCGGTCTTGGCGCGCACGATGATGCGGCCGCGGCCGGTGTAGTAGGCCTCCCGGATGCCGGTCACGCCCAGGATGATGCCCGCGGTGGGGAAGTCCGGGCCCTTGATATGCTCCATCAGGCCTTCCAGGGTGATGTCCGGGTTTTCAATCATGGCGATGGTGCCGGAGATGACCTCCCCCAGGTTGTGCGGGGGGACGTTGGTGGCCATGCCCACGGCGATGCCGGAGGAGCCATTGACAAGCAGGTTGGGGAAACGGCTGGGCAGCACGGTGGGCTGCATCATGGACTCATCGAAGTTGGGCATGAAGTCCACGGTGTCCTTGTCGATTTCACCAATCAGGTGGCCGGCGATCTTGCTCATCCTGGCTTCGGTGTAGCGCATGGCCGCGGCCTGGTCACCGTCGACCGAGCCGAAGTTGCCCTGGCCGTCCACCAGCAGATACCGGATGGAGAAGTCCTGCGCCAGGCGCACCATGGCGTCATACACGGAGGACTCGCCATGGGGGTGGTACTTGCCCAGGACGTCACCGACGATGCGCGCGCTTTTGCGGTAGGGCTTGTCAGAAGTCATGCCCAGTTCGTTCATCGCGTAGAGGATGCGGCGGTGGACGGGCTTGAGCCCGTCGCGCACATCCGGCAGGGCGCGGTTGACAATGACGGCCATGGAGTAGGCGATAAAGGACTTTTTAACTTCCTTTTCAAGCTCCGTTGGGATCAGTTTGTCTTGGATATCACTCATGCTGTCAGTAAGCTCTTTTCTATATGATCGTGGGGATTACACGTCCAAATCGGCAACCATGTCGTAGTTTTGCTCGATGAACTCACGCCGCGGCTCCACCTGGTCGCCCATCAGGAGGGTGAAGGTCTCGTCCGCCGTGATGGCGTCGGCCACGGTGATCTGCATCATGGTGCGGGTTTCCGGGTTCATGGTGGTGGTCCACAGCTGCTCTGAGGACATCTCCCCCAGGCCCTTGTAGCGCTGCAATTCCGGTTTGGGATCGCGGCCAATCTCGTCATAGAGGGCTTCCAGCGCCTCATCGTTGTAGACATAGCGCTCCATCTTGCCCTTGGTGACCTTGTACAGCGGCGGCATGGCGATGTAGACAAAGCCCTTTTCAATCAGCGGGCGCATGTAGCGGTAGAAGAAGGTGAGCATCAACACGCGGATGTGGGCGCCGTCGACGTCAGCGTCCGTCATGCAGACAATGCGGTGGTAGCGCAGCTTGTTGATGTCAAAATCCTCCCCGATGCCGCAGCCAAAGACGGTGATCATGTTCTTGATTTCTTCGTTCATCAAGACGCGGTCCAGCCGGGTTTTTTCGACGTTCAAAATCTTGCCGCGCAGGGGCAGGATGGCCTGGTAGTGGCGGTCACGGCCGGACTTGGCGCTGCCGCCGGCGGAGTTGCCCTCCACCAGGAAGATTTCGCACTTGGCGGGGTCGGTCTCCGAGCAGTCCGCCAGCTTCCCGGGCAGGGAGGCTGATTCCAGGACGGACTTGCGCCGGGTGAGTTCACGGGCCTTGCGGGCGGCCTCGCGCGCACGGGCCGCGCCCAGGCAGCGCTCCAGGATGACGCGGGCGATGGAGGGATTTTCCTCCAGGTAGGTGCCCAGCTGCTCAGACACCATGCTGTCCACGATGCCGCGCACCTCGGAGTTGCCCAGCTTGGACTTGGTCTGGCCTTCAAACTGCGGCTCCTTTAATTTGACGGAGACGACCGCCGCCAGGCTCTCGCGCACGTCCTCACCCTTAAGGTTGGCGTCGGCGTCCTTTAAAATCTTGTAACGCCGGCCATAGTCATTGATGGCGCGGGTGAGGGCCGCGTAAAAGCCCGCCAGGTGGGTGCCGCCCTCGGGCGTGCGCACGTTGTTGGCAAAGGCGTAGGTGTTTTCGTTGAAGGAATCGTTGTACTGCAGGGCCACTTCCACCGCGATGTCGTTCTTCAGGCCCTCGGTGTAGATGGGCTCTTCAAACAGCGGGCTGCGGTTTTTGTTGATGTATTTGACAAATTCCACAATGCCGCCTTCGTAGTGGTAGCTTCTGGACTCCTCCGGCTCCACCCGCTCATCTGTGATGTCCAGGCGAATGCCCTTGTTGAGGAAGGCCATCTCACGGATGCGGCCCTGGAGGGTGTCAAAGCGGAAGACGGCGTCTTCCTCGAAGATGCCATCGGGGTTGTCTGCCCCCTTGATGTCCGGCCAGAAGCGCACGGTGGTGCCGGTTTCATCGGTTTCACCGATGACGCGCAGGTCGTAGAGAATTTTGCCGCGCTTGTACTCCTGCTGGTAGATCTTGCCGCCCTGGCGCACCAGCACCTCCATGTGGGAGGACAGGGCGTTGACCACCGACGCGCCCACGCCGTGCAGGCCGCCGGAGACCTTGTAGCCGTCCCCGCCAAACTTGCCGCCGGCGTGCAGCACCGTTAAGCAGACTTCGACCGCCGGGCGCTGGAGTTTGGGGTGCAAACCGATGGGAAAACCACGGCCGTCGTCCACCACGGAGATGGAGCCGTCCTTGTGCAGGCGCACCTTGATGTGGGTGCAGTAGCCCGCCAGCGCTTCGTCAATGGAGTTGTCCACGATTTCATAGACCAGGTGGTGCAGGCCGTTTTGGTCGGTGGAACCGATGTACATGCCCGGGCGCTTGCGCACGGCTTCCAGCCCTTCCAGCACCTGGATTTGCTTCTCATCATAGGCGGCGTCCACATGGGTCGCCATCGCCGAGATGTCTTGATAATTGTCGCTTGCCATTGATTTACCTCGTTCTTCCTTTTGAACAGGCCGTCTTGTTTTCACGCCTGATTCAACGTCTCTTAGTATAGCACAAAACGGTAAAAAAAGAAAGAAAAAACCGCCCGGAAGGCGGCGGTTTGACGGCTTGATTTATCTTGTTATTCCTTGATTTTTTGTATGGATGGAAAACTTGTGTTTTCTGGTTGGGCGTCCTGCCTGATTTTTGGTCCGCGAAGCGGTGATTCAGGGCGCCGGCGTGGCCTCCTCACGCTTCACTGGAACAAAGTCCTGCAGCGCGCCGACGCCCTCCACAAAAGGCGCCAGGGTGAAGGGGGTGTCGTCCTGCACCAGGGCCATGGTCTCAAGCGCCGCTTCCCCTGACAGCAGCACCGGCTGGTAGTTGTTGTATTCCGCCGTGCCTGACGGCGACACCGGGATGAGGTTGACCTGGTGGCCCAGGTATCCCTTGTGTTCGTCAAACTGCAGTTCAACCCGGGCAATCAGGGCGCGGTCGGCGCGCTTGCCGGGGCGGCGCTTGATGTCCAGGTCCTTGTTGCCGCCAAAGGAGAAATTGCCCAGGGAATACACCACCGTGGCGTCCCCCAGCACATCCACCCCCTGGGGCACGTGCGGGTGGTGGCCGATGACCAGCTTGGCGCCCCGGTTCACCAGCCAGTTGGCCATTTCCATCTGGCGGTTGTGACGGTAGGGGGCGTACTCAATCCCGTCATGCACCACGCCGATGACGACCTGGCAGCCCGCGTCCTCCAGCGCCTGGTAGGCCTTGCGGAAGGCGTCCATCTGGGAAAACCAGTAGGCGGAGTAGGAGCCGATGAAGCCGATTTTGATGCCGTCTTTTTCAAAGATGTGGGTTTGGTTGTAGGTGTAGTTGCTGCCAAACCAGTCCACGCCCTCTCGCTTGATGGCCAGGATAGTGCTGTCCAGCCCCGGCTTGCCGTAGTCCAGGGCATGGTTGTTGCCCAGGAAGGCCAGCTCCACGCTGCCCGATGACAGGATTTTGGCAAAATCAGTCGGCGCGCGGAAACGGAAGTTTTTCTTGGCCTGGTTGTCCGTCCTGTCATAGAAGACGTTTTCCAGGTTGATGACGGTAAGGTCGTCCTCCTCAAACAGCTCCCTGACGTTTTCAAAGGGGTAGCCGTAGCCAAAGCGGTTGACATGGCTGACAAAGGAATAGTCCTGGTCCTTCAACCACTCCTCCCCGCCCAGGGTGCAGTCCCCGGTGAAGGTGAGGGTGATTTTCTTTGTGTTCTCTTCTGCCCCGCCCTGGGCCGGAAACAGGATAAATACAAAAAAAAGAAAGGCCAGGCAAGCGGTGAAAAAGCGTGAAAAGCGAATGTTCATAAGGATATTCTAACAAGCGCGCCCCCGCCTGTCAACAAGCCGCGGCCGCTTGACAGATGGGCTATGTGGCCGTAAAATCCCCATAAACCTGTGAGGAAGACGAGTAGGCGCCAGCGCCCGAACCAAGAGAGCTGCCAGATGGTGGAAGGCAGTGCAGGGCCGGCGGTGAATGGACTTCTGAGGGCTGTCCGAAAAGCGATGAGTAGGAACAGACGGGACACGCGCCCGTTAGCAAGGCGTCACATGTGTCGGCATGTGGAGAGAGTGGGCCTTTGGCCAAATTGAGTGGTACCGCGGATTACACCGCCTCAAGCAGAATGCTTGGGGCGGTTTTTCTACAAAGACCCTCCGACAAAGCAAACCCCAAGAAAAAAGGAGGATGACCCCATGAAAAAACTGATGTCCCTGCTGTGTGCCCTCTTGCTTGTAGCCTTGCTCCCCTTGGCCGGCCTCGCGGAAACCCCCACCTATGAAATCGGCGTCGCCCTGTTTGCCAACCACCCCTCCCTGGACAACTGCTATAAGGGCTTTTTGCTGGGCCTGGAGGAATCGGGCTTCGTCGTTGGGAAAAACCTGACGGTGGATGAACAAAACGCCCAGGGCGACATGGGGCTGACGGCCATCATCGCCAATAGCTTTGTCAGCAATGGCGTGGATTTGATTGCCGCCATCGCCACCCCCATGGCCATAGCCGCCGTGAACACCGCGGACGGCAGAATCCCGGTGATTTACAGCGCAGTCTCCGCCCCCATTGAGGCCGGCCTGGCCTATGCCGACCGCCCCTTTGACGGCAACGCCACCGGCACCAGCGACCAGATCCCGGTGCGCGACCAGCTGGCCCTCATCCGCGCCTTGCAGCCGGAGGCAAAGACCATCGGCCTGCTGTACACCGTGGGTGAAATCAACTCCCAGGTGCAGGCCGGGCAGTACAAGGAAGCCGCCGCCGAATTTGGCTTTGAGATCGTGGAAAGCACCATCACCACCGGCGCTGACATCCCCCTGGCCCTGCCGGGCTTGATTGAGAAGGTGGACTGCATCAGCATGCTGACGGACAACACGGTGGTGCAGCACCTGGACCTGGTGCTGGACAAGACGGACGCCGCAAAGCTGCCGGTGTATGGCAGCGAGATTGAACAGGTGAAAAACGGCTGCCTCGCCACCGTGGGCATTGACTATGTCGCCCTGGGGCGGCAGACCGGGCTGATGGCAGCCCGCGTGCTGAACGGCGAAAGCGCCGACAGCATCCCCTTTGAAATCCTCAAGGACTTCGCGGTGTACTACAGCAGCGAGGCCGCCCAGGCCCTGGGCATCGTCATCCCCGAGAGCCAGCTTGCCGGCATGAACGAAGTGGGCAGCCTGGAATAAACCCAAGCTCTTCTCCTGAAAGGACATACCATGCCTGACGCCTTGCTCTCCTTCACCCGCGCCCTGCCTTCGACCCTGGAACAGGGGCTGATTTATGCCCTGATGGCCATGGGCGTTATGATTACCTACCTGATTTTGGATTTCCCGGATTTGACGGTGGACGGCTCCTTCCCCCTGGGGGGAGCCGTCTCCTCCTCCCTGGTCATCGCCGGGGTCAACCCGGTGCTGGCCCTGGTGATCGCCACCTTGTGCGGGATGGCAGCGGGGCTGCTGACCGGCCTCATCCATGTCAAACTCAAAGTGCGCGCGCTGTTTTCGGGCATCATCATGATGACCGCCCTGTACTCGGTCAACCTGCGCATCACGGGGGGCAGCTCCCTGCTGTCCATCCCCCGCACCGCCGTCACCCTGTTTCGCAACAACACCTTGGTGAGCGCCCTCCCCCAGGGCGTCCAGGTGCTGATTATTGCCGCCTTCCTGGTGCTGCTCATTAAAATCATCCTGGATCTGCTGCTGAAAACCCGCTACGGCCTGCTGCTGCGCGCGGTGGGCGACAACGCCACGGTGGTCACCGGCCTAGCGCGCGACAAGGGCAACGTGGTCATCTCCGGCCTGGTCATCGCCAACGGCCTGGTGGCCTTGTGCGGGGCGGTGCTGTGCCAGCAGCAGCGCCTGTTTGACCTGTCCATGGGCACAGGTGCCATGGTGCTGGCCCTGGCCTCCGTCATCATCGGCGTCAACCTCTTCAAGCGCGTGGAATGGATCAAGTCCACCACCAAGGCCGTCATCGGCGCTTTGGTGTACAAGGCCTGCTACAGCCTGGCCATCGCCCTGGGCTTGAAACCCGGCGACATGAAGCTGGTGACCGCGGTCCTCTTCCTGGCGATCCTGTCCACCTGGCTGTTTGGGAAGAAGGGGGCGCAGCGGCATGCTTGAACTGAACCATCTGCGCAAGGTCTACAACCCCGGCACGGTGCGGGAGTTGATGCTGTTTGAGGATTTCAATCTGTCTATCCCCAAGGGGCAGTTTGTGTCCATCATCGGCTCCAATGGCTCGGGCAAGTCCAGCCTGCTAAACCTTTTGTGCGGCAGCATCCCGCCTGACAGCGGGCGCATCCTCATTGATGGAAAAGACATTACGAAGATGCCCGAGCACAAGCGCTTGAAGCGCATCGGGCGCATCCACCAAAACCCGGCCACGGGCACCTGCGCCAGCATGAGCATCCTGGAAAACATGTCGCTTTCGCACAACAAGCCCCTGTCCATGAACCTGATGCCCGGCATTGACAAGAAGTGCAGGGAATTTTTCCGTGACCAGCTGCGCCCCCTTGGGCTGGGGCTGGAGAACATGATGGACATGAAGGCGGGCTCGCTGTCTGGCGGGCAGCGCCAGGCCCTGGCCATGGTAATGAGCGTGATGACGCCCATAGACTTTCTGATTCTTGATGAGCACACCGCCGCGCTGGACCCCAAGACCAGCGACCTCATCATGGAGCTGACGGACAAGGTGGTGCGCGACAAGCAGCTGACCGCCTTGATGGTGACCCACAACCTGCGCTATGCCATCGCCCACGGGGACCGCTTGCTGATGATGCACCAGGGCGGCATCGTGCTGGACGCCGCCGGTGAGCAAAAGGAAAACATTCACTTACAGGACGTGCTGGACCTGTTCACCCAAATCAGCATCGAGCTGGGCAACTGACCTACCGCGGCAGGGTGCTTTGTTGTATAATGCTTGCGAATTGACAACAAGGCAGTGTGACGATGATACGGGTGAGCATGCTGGCTGTACGGCCAGGCCAGGATGAGCAGGAGGCGCTGAACAAAGCGCTGCAAAAGCTGCGCCTGAAAAAAGACCAGGTGCTCTCCTTCCGTGTCATCAAGCAGAGCATTGACGCCCGGGACAAGGGCAACATCAAAATCATCTATACGCTGGACCTTGAAGTGAGCCTGGATGAAGCGCAGCTGGTGAAGCGGGCGAAGGACCCGACTGTCACATTGGCGGCCGCCATCAAGCCGCTTGATACCCCCAGGTCCAGTTCTGCCCTGCCGCCTGTGGTGGTGGGCCTGGGGCCCTGCGGCCTGTTCGCGGCGCTGTACCTGGCGCGCTGCGGCTTACAGCCCATCGTGCTGGAGCGCGGCTTGCAGGTGGAGCAGCGCGCCCGCAGCGTGAATGCCCTGCAGCGCCTGGGCATCCTGGACACCGAGAGCAACCTGCAATATGGCGAGGGCGGCGCGGGCGCCTTTTCTGATGGCAAGCTCAATTCCGGCATCAAAAGCCCGCTGGTGGGCGAGGTGCTGCGCACCCTGCACCGCTTTGGCGCGCAGGAACGCATCCTTTACCAGCAGCGGCCGCACATCGGCACCGACCTGCTGCCCCGGGTGGTCTCCAACATCCGCAAGGAGATTGAACGCCTGGGTGGGCAGGTGATCTTCGGCGCAAAGCTTTCAGGCCTTGACATTGAAAACAAGCGTCTGACGGGCGTGCGCTATGTAAAAGACGGACAGATCAAGGCTTTGGCGTGTACGGCCATGCTGCTGGCCATCGGCCATTCAGCGAGGGACACCCAAACGATGCTGCATGGGAAGGGTATGGCGCTTTTGCCAAAACCCTTCTCCCTCGGCGTGCGCATAGAGCACAGCCAGCAGCTGGTCAACCTGGCCCAGCATGGAGAAAAGGCCGCGCCCTTGCTGCCCAGCGCCGAGTACCACCTCTCCTACCAAAGCAGCCAGGGCCGGGGCGTGTACACCTTTTGCATGTGCCCGGGCGGGCGGGTGATGCCTGCCGCCAGCGAGGTAGGCGGGGTGTGCACCAACGGCATGAGCAATTCCCGCAGGGATGGCGCGAACGCCAATGCCGCCCTGCTGGTGGAGGTGCGACCGGAGGATTATCTTCAGGGCGATGACCCCTTGAGCGGCTTTTTGTACCAGCGGAGGTATGAACAGCTGGCGTATGCCCTGGGCGGGGGCGGCTACAAAGCGCCCTGCCAGCTGCTGGGGGACTTCATGGAGGACCGCTTGTCCACCGGCTTTGGTTCCGTCACGCCCACCTACCGCCCGGGCGTCACCTTCGCGATGCTTGCTGACTGCCTGCCTGATTTCGTGGTGGCGGGCATCAAGGAAGCCATCCCGAAATTTGGCAGGCAGCTCAAGGGCTTTGACATGAATGACGCCGTGCTGACAGGGGTGGAGGCGCGCTCCTCCTGCCCGGTGCAGGCAGTGCGCGATGAGGGCTTTGAACCCAGCATTAAAGGCCTGTTCCCCGCCGGGGAAGGCGCCGGGCGGGCGGGCGGCATCCTGTCCGCCGCCGTGGACGGGCTGCGCGCCGCCCAGGCCCTGCGCGCGAGCCTGGAAGACCCCAAAGGCAAAAACACAAGCCCGGATTGACTTTTTAGGGTACACTCTTTTTCAGAGCATATTTTTTCGCAGAACAATGCCTCAGGAGAGGAGCCAAGGTGAGCACCGCTACATTGCAACAACAGCGCGTTCAGGAGTTTGCGTACAAGGCCGCAAGGTTTCTGGCTTTGCCGTATTTTACCTGGCGTTTCAACACAACAGCCGACCCCGAGCCCGATCTGCCCGCGCCCTATGTGGTGGTGGCCAACCACGTGACGGAACTGGACTTTTTCTTTCTTGGAAAAATCTTCAAGACCCCCATGGGCTTTGTGGTCGGCCATGGCCTGCTGCAAAACAAGCTGCTGGGCAAGCTGCTGGTGGATTACTTCGGCTGCATCGGCAAGCAAAAGGGCGTGACCGACATGAAGATGACCATGACCATGCTGCGCCGCTTGCAGCAGGGCCGCAACCTGGCCATTTTTGTGGAGGGCAACACCACATTTGACGGCCGCACCGGCCCCTTTCCCCCGGCCACCGGCCGCCTGCTCAAAGCCATGAACGCCGGCTTGGTCACCGTCAGAATAGAAGGCGGGTATTTTGCCCTGCCGCGCTGGGGGCGCGGCATCCGTAAGGGGCGCACCCGCTGCAAGGTGATAAATACCTTCACCAAGGATCGGCTGGCCCAGATGAGCGGGGAGGAGATCAACGGGATCTTGCAGCAAGACCTGTATGAAGACGCCTACGCCCGCCAGGAGAAGGAACAGGTCGCCTACCGCGGCAAGAACCCCGCCCAGGGCATCGAGCACACGCTCTACCTTTGCCCTCAGTGCGAAAGCCTGAACACCATCAAAGGCCAGGGCAGGCAGGTGGTTTGCGCAAGCTGCCAAGCCAAGGCGGAGTACACCGATAAGGGCTACCTGGAAGGGGATTTCACGCACCGCAGCATCCTGGACTGGACCGTATGGCAGGCCGGTCAAATCCGGCAAGGCCTGCGCGGAAACGGCGGCCTGTCCCGCTTGCATGATGAGGAGCACACCCTGCTTCAGCAGATGGATGAGGGCGAGCCAAAGGAAGTCGCCAGGGGCCTTATGGAGATGGACAGCCACCGCTTGAGCGTCGGGGAAGTGTCCGTGCCCATTGATGCCATCACAGGCTTTGAGACCTTCCGGAAGAACATTCTGCAGCTCAGCCTGAAGGATGGCCGCCATCTGCAGACCGCGCCCAAGGAGGGCTTCAACGCCTTGAAATACCGGGACCTGTATCAGTTGATACGGGAAGAAAGGATGTAGTATGGATTTTTCCGCTGCGAACCATGGTTTGTGGGATGTCTTTGTCTGGGGCGGCGTCATCGCGGCCTTGCTGCTTGTGGCCAACCTGCTCACGCGCAAGGTGGGCTTTATCCGCAAAAGCCTGATGCCGGTGGCCGCCCTGGCGGGCTTTATCCTGCTGGCGCTGCGGGCGACTGGGCTGCTCAAATTCCCCGCGGAAATGCTGGAAATGGTGACCTACCACGGCATCGCCATCGGCTTTATCGCCATGTCCCTGCGCACCACCAAAACGGAAATCAAGGGCCTGTTCGCCTTCAAGTCCGGCGCCCTGATCGTGTCCACCTACCTGGTGCAGGCGGTGGTGGGACTGGCGATTTCGGCCTTGCTGTATTTCACCCTTATGCCCGCCCTCTTCCCGGCGTCAGGCATCCTGCTGCCCATGGCCTATGGCCAGGGACCCGGGCAGGCCAACAACGTGGGCTCCACCTATGAGGCGCTGGGCTTCATCGGCGGGCGGTCCTTCGGGCTGTCCCTGGCGGCGGCCGGCTACCTCACCGCCTGCCTGGTGGGCATCTGGTACACCCAGAGGGTCATCAAAAAGCGCGGCGCAGAGAAGAAAGATGTGAAAATCGTCTCGGGCTCTGTGGTGACCGAGGTGTTCCAGGAAGAGAACGAGGTGCCCCTGGATGAGTCGGTGGACAGGCTGTCGCTGCAGATTGCCCTGATTATGATTACCTATCTGATCACCTTCCTGATTACCCGGCTGATTACCGGCGCCATCGCCGGCATCGCGCCTGGGGCGGGCAAGTCCATCGTGCCGCTGTTTTGGGGCTTCAACTTCATCACCGGCTCCCTGGTGGCCATGGGCACCCGCGGGGTGCTAAGCAAGCTGCGCAAGAGCGGGGTGATGACCAGGCAATACCAGAACAATTACCTGCTCAACCGCATCTCCGGATTGGCCTTTGACCTGATGATCGTGGCGGGCATCGCCTCCATCGACATTTCTGATCTGCAGGGCCTGTGGGTGCCCTTCCTGCTGATGGCGGTCATCGGCGGCATCGTCACCTACATCTACCTTAAGTGGATTGTCCCCCGCCTGTCCCCCACCTACGCGGATGAAAGCTTCATCGCGATATTTGGGATGCTGACAGGCACCATCAGCTCGGGCATCCTGCCCCTTCGCCAGATTGACCCGGAGTTTAAGACCCCCGCCGCCGATCAATTGGTGGTGGGCAGCGGGACGGGCATCCTCTTTGGCGCCCCCATCCTCATCCTGGTGGGCCTGGCGCCCAACTCCACCCTGATGCTGTTTGTGACCATCGCCCTGTGCGCCATCTACCTGGCGGCGCTGGTCTGGTTCATGGTTGGGAAAAAATTCAGGAAAAACACATAAAACAGGGCATTTACACAAGCGAGCGGCAAACAAAACAAGCGTTTGCCGCTTTTTTTGCACTTGTCTTGCATTTTCATACAGCTGGGCGTATAATCCGCTGTACATACAGCCAATCTCGCGGTAGGATGCTGACAAAAGTATAGGAGGTTGCTCCCGATGAAAAAACTGACAGCCCTGTTTCTGGCCTTGATGCTGCTGCTCCCTGTCATCGCGCTGGGTGAAGAGTATGCCGGAGAAATCGTCATCGGCATCTACGAACCCGCTTCCGGCCCCAACGGCGCCGGCGGCAAGCAGGAGACCCTGGGCATCTACTACGCCAACCACCTGGCCCCCACCGTGGAGCTGTCTGACGGCGTGTACAAGATCCGCCTGGAGGAAGTGGACAACCAGTCCTCCAACGACAAGGCGCCCACGGCGGCCCGCACCCTGGTGGATGCCGGCGCGTCCATCGTGCTGGGCAGCTATGGTTCCGGCGTGTCCATCGCCGCGGCCGACATCTTTGACGCGGCAGGCGTGGTTGCCATCGGCATTTCCTGCACCAACCCGCAGGTGACCATCGGCAACCCCCTGTACTACCGCATCTGCTACCTGGACCCCTTCCAGGGCACGGTGCTGGCCAATTTCGCGATGGATGAGTTCACCGCCAAGAAAGCCTATACCCTGGCGCAGCTGGGCAATGACTATGACGTGGGCCTGGCCTACTACTTCACCGAGGCCTTCAAGGGCAAGGGCGGTGAGGTCAACGGCGAGACCTTCCCCCTGGGCACCAGCGACTTTACAGCCTACCTGACCAGCGCCGTCAACGCCGGGGCCGAGGTCATCTTCTCCCCCACCTCCACCGAGTTCGCCTCCCAGATCATCACCCAGGCTGCCGCCAACGGCATCAAGATCCCCATCCTGGCGGGCGATACCTGGGATTCCTCGGTCATTCTGGATGCCGCCAAGGGCACGGACATGTCCGTCTCCGTCTCCACCTTCTTTGATGAGGGCGACACCTCCTCCGCGGCCGCCGACTTTGTCAAGGGTTTCAAGGAATGGCTGAACGCCAACCCCGACAAGCTGGCCAACAACGGCGGCAATGACATCGTGGCCGCTGTCTCCGCCCTGGGCTATGATGGCTATATGGTGGCCCTGGAAGCCCTGAAGCTGGCTGACTCCGGCGAGCGCGAGGACATCGCGGAAATCATGGCCGATGTCACCTTTAACGGCGTGACCGGTGCCATCGTCTTTGGCGAGAACGGCGACGCGGTGCGTGACCAGGCCTTCATCAAAAAGAGCAACAACGAAACCGGCGCCTGGGAGTTTGTCAAAGTCCAGAGCGTATCCGAATAACACCAAACCGGTCTGACCGGGCATGGGGGCCGAGGACTTCGGCCCCCATTTTTCAAAGGGGACCAGCATGAGCGATTTTATCAGCGCCAACCTGCCCTACCTTTTGGCGGGCATTTCCGTGGGCGGGCAGTATGCCCTGATTGCCATCGGCTACACGATGGTGTATGGCATCCTTCGCCTGATCAACTTTGCCCACGGCGATATTTTCACGGTGGCCGCCTATTGCATGGTGTACATGAACGCCACCCTGCCCCTGTACCTCTCCCTGCCGCTGACCATCATCCTGACCGTGCTGCTGGGCTTTTCCGTGGAGCGCATCGCCTACAAGCCCCTGCGCAGCGCGCCAAGGATGTCCATCATGATATCAGCCATCGGGGTGAGCTACCTGTTGCAAAACCTGATGTGGTATATCACCGGCGGCCTGGCCAAGCAATACCCCACCCTGCCCTTCATCTCAAACCCCGTCAGCATCTACACCGCCACCACCAAGATGGTGACCCTGGTGACCCCGGTGCTGACGCTGGTTTTGGTGGTGGCACTTGTGCAGCTGATCAACCACACCAAAGTGGGCATGGCCATGCGCGCGGTGAGCAAGGATTTTGAGACCTCAAAGCTGATGGGCATCAAAATCAACAAGGTGATCTCCGTCACCTTCATCATCGGCTCCTTCCTGGCTGCCGTGGGGTCCATGCTGTATTTTTCAAACTATACCGCGGTGACGCCCACCGCGGGCGCCATGCCGGGGCTGAAGGCCTTTGTGGCCGCCGTCTTTGGCGGCATCGGCTCCATCCCCGGGGCCGTGATCGGCGCCTTCATCATCGGCATCGCCGAAAACATCATCAAGGCGCTGGGGCTGACCAGCTTCTCAGATGCCTTTACCTTCGCCCTGCTGATCATCATCCTCATCTTCAAGCCCACCGGCTTGTTTGGTGAGCCGCAGCAGGAAAAAGTGTGAGGAGGACAGGATGAAGACAGTCAAAATCCTCATCGCCCTGGTGCTGGCCGTGTGCGCCGTCACCGTGATTTATTTCGCCCAGTCCGCAAAGGACAGCCTGCCCGGCCTGCTTGAAACGATGGACGCGCAGCAGCTGGCAGCGCAGGATGACAAGATGCTCAAGGCCCGTGACCGGGTGACGGACGCGCTGGAGGAAGGCGACCGGGAGAAGACCCTGCGCAACCTGACGCGCTACCTGGATGGTTTTTCTGACAAGCTGACCTTCAGTGACGGCGTGAACCGGGAACTGATGCTGTTTAAAAACTACCCGGTGCTGACAGCGGGCAGCATCTTTTTGCTGGCCATCGCCCTGGCGCTGGTGGTTTATGCGCTGGACAAGGGCAAGAAATTCAAGAAACTGGCGTTGCCGCTGGTGCTAATCGCCGCCTTGTACTGCGGCATCTACATCGTGGAAAACATCACCGGGGTCAACTCCATGCTGATGACGGTGCTGAAAAAAGGCGCCATCTATGCCCTGATCGCGGTGTCCATGAACCTGCTCAACGGATTTACGGGCCTGTTCTCATTGGGGCAGGCGGGCTTTATGCTGATTGGCGCCTATGCCTACGCCATCCTCAGCATCCCGGTGGAGAACCGCGCGCAGGTCTACCAGTATTACGCGGGCGGGTTGATTCAGTTCTCCCTGCCCCCGCTGCTGTCCATCGTCATTGCCGGGCTGGCCGCCGCCTTCTTCGCCTTTTTGATCGGCCTGCCCGTGCTGCGCTTGAAAAGTGACTACCTGGCCATCGCCACCCTGGGCTTTGCCGAAATCATCCGCGCGGTCTTCCAGTATGAGGGCCTGGGGCCCATCACCAACGGGTCCAACCTGCTGCGGCGCTTCACGGTGTTCTCCACCGCGCTCTACCCCTTTGCCATCGCGGGCGTGTGCATCGCGCTGATCACCCTGCTGATTCACTCCACCTATGGGCGGGCCTTCAAGGCCATCCGGGATGATGAGGTGGCGGCGGAGGCCATGGGCATCAACCTCTTCGCGCACAAGCAGCTGGCCTTTGTCATCAGCAGCTTTTTCGCCGGCGTGGGCGGCGCCCTGCTGGCCATGTACCAGACCACGGTGCAGGCGGCGGCCTTCACCTCCGCCATGACCTATGAGATTTTGCTGATTGTGGTGATTGGCGGGATGGGCTCCATCTCCGGCTCCGTCATCGCCAGCTTCCTCTTTGTGGCCGCCAGCGAGTGGTGGCTGCGCTTCCTGGACAATGAAACGATGATTGGCAGCTTCCAGGTGCCGCTGCTGCGCTCGGGCTTCCGGATGGTGGCCTTTTCGGCGGTCATCATGGCGGTGGTGTTGTTTTATAGGAAGGGCATCATGGGCGACAAGGAGTTCAGCCTAGCCCGCATGATTGGCTGGACCAGGCACCGAAAGGAGGCCCATGATGAGCGTTGAGACGATGCTTGAACTGAAACATGTCACCATGCAGTTTGGCGGCGTGGTGGCAGTGGACGATTTAAGCATGCATATCAAGAAGGATGAAATCGTCGCCCTCATCGGCCCCAACGGCGCCGGGAAAACCACCGCCTTCAACTGTATCACCGGCGTCTATGCCCCCACCAACGGGCAGGTTTTCTACCAGGACAAGTTGATTGTGTCCAACCACCCGCAGGGCAGGATGAAGCAGCTGTATGTGGGCAGCCACAAGCAGTTTCCTTCCGAGGTTGTTGAAAACACGCCCGACCAGATCACCAAGCTGGGCGTGGCGCGCACCTTCCAGAACATCCGCCTGTTCAAGACCCAGACCGCCTTTGAAAACGTGCTGATCGCCACCCACCTGCACCGCAAGAGCAACCTCTTTTCCGCCACCTTGCGCCTGAATTACAAGGAAGAGCAGCAGCACAGGGAGCTGGCGGAACAGCTGCTGGACGCGGTGGGCCTGCTCAAGGAAAAGGATGAGCTGGCCGTCTCCCTGCCCTATGGCAAGCAAAGGCGGCTGGAGATCGCCCGCGCGCTGGCCACCAAGCCGCAATTGCTGCTGCTGGACGAGCCGGCCGCCGGCATGAACCCCCAGGAGACCGAGGCGCTGGCGAAGTTCATCGTGGGCATCCGCAAGCGCTTCGGGCTGACCATTTTCTTAATTGAGCATCACATGGACCTGGTCATGGACATCTCCGACCGCATCTATGTCATCGACTTTGGCAAGCAGATCGCCACTGGGCTGCCGGAGCAAATCCAGGACAACCCGGCGGTCATCGCGGCCTACCTGGGGGTGGATGAAGAATGAGTTTGTTGAACGTCACCAACCTGCAGGTGAGCTACGGCGGCATTGAGGCGCTGAAATCCATCTCTTTCTCGGTGGAGAAGGGGCAGATTGTGACCCTGATCGGCGCCAACGGCGCGGGCAAGTCCACCACGCTGCGGGCCATCTCCTCCCTGGTGCCGGTCAAGGGCGGCAGCATCAATTTTGACGGGCGGGAAATCACCTCGCTGGACACCTCGCGCATCGTGTCCGAAGGCATCGTGCTGGTGCCGGAAGGGCGACGTGTCTTCCCCAATTTGAGCGTGCTGGAAAACCTGAAAATTGGCGCTTATCTGCGGAAGAACTCCGGCGAAATCCAGGCTTCCATCCAGTATGTGTATGAGCGCTTTCCGCGCTTGCAGGAGCGGCACTGGCAGCAGGCCGGCACCCTGTCCGGCGGCGAGCAGCAGATGCTGGCGGTTGGCCGTGCCTTGATGGCGCGGCCCAAGCTGCTGATGATGGATGAGCCCTCCCTGGGGCTGGCGCCCTTGGTGGTGAAAGAGATTTTTTCCATCATCCACCGCCTGCGCGATGAGGGCATCACCATCCTGCTGATTGAACAAAACGCCAACGCCGCCCTGCGCGCCGCCGATTACGGCTATGTGCTGGAGACCGGGCGCATCACCATGGAGGACCCGGGTATGGAATTGCTGAACAACCAGAAGGTGCGCGACGCCTACCTGGGGCAGGCCAAAAAGAAAAAATGCCAGGCTTTCCCGTGATCCACCTGTTTTATCGCTCGTTGCCGTGCTTGTAGTGGCCGGTGGCCTTGGCCAGCAGCAGTTGAACTTCATCCTGTGAAAGTCCTTGGGCGGCATTGATAAATTTCTCGGCAGCCTTGCCAGACAGGATGGTCACCAGGCGGTTGTCCCTTGAAATCATCACCTTGCCGTCCTTGGTTTCTATGTAAGTGAAAGGCCTTTCCTCCAACTGCCCGCGCCGGTCCACCCCGCGCGGGGCTTTTTTCTTTGCCTGCTCGCCCATGAGCCCACCTTTCCTTGTGGTTTGAAGGCATTGTACCCCGTGCCCCCATTGCAAATTGCAAATCCAGTGCCGGGACGTTATAATTTTGCGGTATATACACACTGGAGGCAGCATGGATTGGATTGAAGTCAGCGTCAGCACCACCACCCAGGCCGCGGACGCGGTCAGTGAGCGCCTGATGCAAAACGGTGCCAAGGGCACGCAAATCATTGACCGGCGCGATGTGCCGGACAAGGACGACGGCAGCGGCTTTGGCGAGCTGTACGGCGATGAGCTCAAAGAAAACATGCCCGAGGACGTCAGGGTGGTGGCCTGGTTTGCGAGCCTTGAGGACATGGAACTGGCCAGGGCTGATGTGCAGCAGTTGAAAAACCTTGAGGATTTTGACGCGGGCAGCCTGGAATTCGCCCAGCAGGCGGTGAAGGATGAGGACTGGGCGGAGAACTGGAAGCAGTATTACAAGCCCATGCGCGTAGGGAAAAACCTCATCATCAAGCCGGTGTGGGAGCGGTATGAGCCCCAGGTAGCTGATTTGGTGATTGAAATGGACCCGGGCATGGCCTTTGGCACCGGCACGCACGAGACCACGCGGCTGTGCATGGAGATGGCGGAGAAGCACTACCAGGGCGGCCGGGCGCTGGACGTGGGCACGGGCTCGGGCATCCTGGCTATCGCGCTTGCCAAACTGGGGGCTGATGATGTGGTCGCGGTGGACATCGACCCCATCGCCGTCAAGGCGGCGACTGAAAATGTAGCAAGGAACGACTTGCAAAACGCTGTCACCGTGACCTCGGGCGATTTGATCAGAGATGTCGTGGGCAGCTTCGATTTTGTGGTCGCCAACATCCTGGCGGACATCATCATCACCCTGTCCGCTTCCATCAAACCCCTGATGAGGGAAGGCGCGCGCTTCCTGGCGTCGGGCATCATCCGTGACCGTGAGCAGGATGTGCTGGCTGCCTGCGAGCGGCAAGGCTTGAAACTGACTGACAAGATGGCGCAGGGCGAATGGGTCGCGCTGCTGTTTGCAAATGCCTGATTTTTTCGCGGACAGCATACAAGACCAGCGGGTGACCTTCAACAAGGAAGACAGCCACCACGCCCTGAAGGTGCTGCGCCTGCGGGAAGGCGAGGCGCTGCGGGTGAGCGTGGACGGGAAGCGGTATGAAGCCGTTTTTGAAGGCGGCAAGGAGCTGGCCACGGCAAAAATTACCGGCGAACTGGAAAGCAGCGAGCCTGGCACCCGCGTCACCCTCTACCAGGGCTGGCCCAAAGGCGACAAGATGGAGCAAATCATCCGCCAGTGCACCGAGATGGGCGTTTACGCCGTGGTGCCGGTGGTCTTCTCCCGCTGTGTGGCCAAACCAGACAACGAAAAACGCCTGGAGCGGCTGCAAAAAATCGCCAGGGAAGCCGCGATGCAATCGGGCAGGACCATCATTCCCTCGGTTCTTTCCCCCATTGCCGTAGAAGAATTATACACCAGGCTTTCACAGCATGAGCTGGCGCTGGTGCCCTACGAAAAGGAGCGGCAGTCCGCTTTGCGGGAAACGGTGAAGGGGCAAAGGGACATCGCCCTGGTCATCGGGCCCGAAGGCGGCATCACAGAGAATGAGATAGCAAACATGCCCGCCATGCCCATCACCCTGGGCAGGCGCATCCTGCGCACGGAGACCGCGGGCCTGGCCAGCATCGCGATGATTCTGGCGTTGAACAACGACAACTGACAAGGAAAACAACTTGAGCAACACACAAAAAACCGTGGCCTTCCACACCCTGGGCTGCAAGGTCAACCAGTATGACACCCAGGCCATGAAGGAAAAATTTGTTGAGGCGGGCTATGAGACCCGCCCCTTTGGCGACGTAGTTGATGTCAACGTGATTGTCACCTGCATTGTGACCGCGGTGGGCGAGCAGAAAAGCCGCCAGGCGCTGCACAAGGTGCGCCGTGAGCAGCCGGACAGCCACCTGATTGCCGCGGGCTGCCTGGCGCAAAAGGACGCGGACAAGTTGAAGGACCTGGGCGCGCGCGTCATCCTGGGCAGCCAGCACCGGGAACAGGTGGTGGATTTGCTGTACCAGGCCTTGGACAATGACACGCAGATTGCCGCGGTGGAGGACGTGCGTGCCATCCCTTATGAGGAGCTGAACATCAGCCACCAGGAGGGCAAGACCCGCGCGGTGATGAAGATTCAGGAGGGCTGCGACCGCTTCTGCGCCTATTGCATCATCCCCCATGTGCGCGGCGGCATCCGCTCCCGCCTGCCCGAAGCCATCCACCGGGAAGCACAGCGCCTGGTGGACGCCGGCTATCAGGAAATTGTGCTGACGGGCATCCACCTGACCAGCTACGGCAAGGATTTGGACGGCGTCAAACTGATGGACGCCATTAAGGCCGCCGCTGTGCCCGGCCTGCCCAGGCTGCGGCTGGGCTCCCTGGAACCGGTCATCGCCACCCAAGACTTTGTGGATGAACTGGCTAAAATTCCCGCCATCTGCCCGCAGTTTCACCTGTCGATGCAGTCCGGCAGCGACACGGTGTTGAAGCGCATGCGCAGGCGGTATACATCAGATGAGTACCTGCAGGCCGCCAGGCGTTTGCAGGAGGCCTTTCCCGGCTGCGCGCTGACGACTGACGTGCTGGTGGGCTTCCCGGGTGAAACCGAGGAAGAATTTTTGGAAACCCTGGCCTTTTGTGAAACCGTGGGCTTTGCCAAGATGCACATCTTCCCCTTCAGCCGCCGCGCGGGCACGGCCGCGGACCGGATGCCCGGGCAGCTGGACCGCAAAACCAAGATGGCGCGCGCCAAAGTGATGGCGGTGTTGGATGAGAGGATGAACACCGCCTTCCTGACTTCCATGGTGGGCAGCACCCAGCCGGTGCTGTTTGAGACCGAGGACGAGGAAGGCCTTTCCCAGGGCAACACGCCCAACGCCATGACGGTGAAGGTGCAGGGCGGTGTCCCGCACACCATCCATCAAGTGCACGTCACGGGGCTGGAAAACGGCCTGCTCACCGGCGTTTTGCTGGATAAAAACGGCGATTGACACGAGCGGCCGCGCTGCCTATTCTGAAACTGTGCCACCCCCCTATCCTTCAAAGAGGAGGAAACACCATGCATCCCTATGCTATCGTGACGGAAGCCAGCTGCGACCTCTCCCCCGAGCGTTTTGCGAGCCTTCAGGTCTTGGTTGTGCCGGTTCCGTTGAGCATCAACGGCAAGCAGTACAAGGGCGTCAGCCTGGAGCAGTTCTATACGCAATTGCGGGCAAAGGCGGTCATCAAGACCGCCACCCCCTCCCCGGAGGACTTTATCCATGTAGCGAAACCCGCGCTGCAAAAAGGCCAGGACGTCCTGTATGCCGGCCTGTCCACCACCTTAAGCGGCACCTTTCAATCCGGGCGGATTGCCATGGAGGAGTTGAAACAGCGGTACCCGGAGCGTCAAATCATCAGCATTGACACCTTGTGCGGCGCCATGGGCCAGGCGCTGCTGGTGGAGATGGCGGCCAAGGCCAGGGCGGACGGGAAAAGCCTGCAGGAAACCGCGGACTTGATTGAAGCCAACAAAACCCGGGTGAGCCACTATTTCACCCTGGACCAGCTGGAGTACCTAAGCCGCTCCGGGCGGCTGCCCTCCTTCCAGGCCAGGCTGGGCGACATTCTCAACATCAAGCCCATCCTGAAGCTGGACGCCCTTGGGCATTTCCAGATTTCCACCAAGGTGCGCACCTACAACAAGGCCATCAACCGCCTCTATGAGAAAGTCATCGAAAAGGCGGTGGAGCTGAAAAACCAGGTGGTGTACATCAGCCACGCCGATGTGCGCGCGGCGGCGGAAGGATTGGCGGACAAAATCCGTTTGGCCGGCGCCAGGGAAGTGGTGGTGACCATGCTGGGCCCCGCCATCGCCAGCCATTTTGGCATCGGCGGCATCGGGGTGGCCTTTTTGAGCAACACACGATAAAGGAGAGGAAACCAATGAACGAATGCCTGTTTTGCAAGATCGCAGCCGGCGCGATTCCGGCCAAAACCGTCTACGAAAATGATGTGGTGCTGGCCTTCCATGACATCAACCCCCAGAGCAAGGCGCATGTCCTGCTCATCCCCAAAAAGCACGCCCAGGGGCTGAACGACCTGAACGCCCTGGACGACGGGACGCTTTCCGCCCTCCTGCGCGCGGCAAAGGAAGTGGCCAGGCTGCTGGGCATCCAGGACAGCGGCTACCGCCTGGTGTCCAACTGCGGGGAGGACGGACGGCAGAGCGTGCAGCACCTGCACTTTCACATCCTGGGCGGGGAACGGCTCAGCGACAGGATGGTCTGATTGTTATACTGATGTAAATCGTTAATGCATCCAAAGTGCTGAGAGATTTTGGCTTTATACAAGGAAGAGAGCCGAGGGTGTAGCCTTAGCTACATTGAGGATTTCTGACGATGTAGAAAGTCAAAAGATCCAGCGCGACGATGCATTAAGGATTGGAATCAGTATTAATCCCATACCAAAAAATAAAGCCGGCCGAGAGGCTGGTTTTTTTATTTCTTTGCTTGTGAAGGAAGCGGGATGAGGGTATAATAGGCCCAGCCGGGCGAAATCTGCCCCGCGGGAAGGATGACCGACTTGCTCGAGATTACATGGGCGACGCTCAAGCGCATCGCAGCTGACCAGGTGGAGGAAATCTACCGCCGTGCCCTGCTGCTGGAACGCATCCATGCCATCGGCCCGGTGGGCCGGCGCACCCTGGCCGCCTCCATGCAGCTGTCCGAGCGCGAGGTGCGCGCGGCGGCGGAGTCTTTAAAGGACGAGGGCCTGATCGCGCTGAACACCAGCGGGATGCAATTGTCCGATGACGGGATGAAGATCCTGCCCGAGGTGCGCGCCTTGTGCCGCAATATCTCCGGGCTGTTTGACCTGGAAACCCAGCTGAAAACCAAGCTGAACATCCAAAACCTCTCCGTCGTCCCCGGGGACGCGGACATCGACCGCATGGTGCTGGTGGACCTGGGACGCGCCACCGGGCGCTTTGTGCATGAGGTGCTACGGGAAAACATGATTATCGCCGTGTCCGGCGGCAGCACCATGAACGAGGTGGCCCACACCATGACCCCGGGCCCCGGCCCGGTGATGGTGGTGCCCGCGCGCGGCGGCTTTGGCCGCCTGGCGCAAATGCAGGCGGACGCCGTGGCGGGTGAATTGGCCTCCCGCATCGGCGGGGATTGCCGCTTGATGCACCTGCCCGAGGGCATGGACCAGGACACCCTGGCCAAGGCCGCCAAGCTGCCCGGCGTGCGCGCCACGCTGGCTCTGATGCGCAATGCCGACATCATCCTCTTTGGTGTGGGCCGCGCGGATGACATGGCGCAGCGGCGCAGCCTCTCGCTTGCCATGCGCAGGCAGCTGACCAAGGCAGGCGCCGTGGGTGAAGCGCTGGGTGATTTCTTTGACATCAACGGAAAGGTCATCCACCAAAGCCCCTCCCTGTCCTCTGAACTGGGCGTGGGCAAACCCAATTCCGTTTCCATCATGGCAGCAGCCGGGCAAAGCAAGGGCGAGGCCGTGCTGGCTGCCGTGCGCTGGCACCCACCCTGGGCGCTGGTGGTGGATGAAGGCCTGGGCAAGGCCATGCTGGAACTGCTGTATCGGGAAGAACGCAATCATCATTAAGGAGGAACCCATGAACAAGAAAACCGTGCGCGACATTTCTCTCAAGGGCAAGAAGGTGCTGGTCCGTGTGGACTTCAACGTGCCTATGGATGACAACCAGAACATCACCGATGAAAACCGCATCTTGGGCGCCATGCCCACCATCCGCTACCTGATGGACCAGGGCGCCAAGACCATCCTGTGCAGCCACCTGGGCCGCCCCAAGGGTGAGTTCAACATGAAGTATTCCCTGGCCCCGGTTGCCAAGCGCCTGGGCGAGCTGCTCAAGACCGATGTGAAGATGGCCAAGGACGTGGTGGGCGAGGATGCCGACCGGGTCGTGGCCTCCTTGAAGGATGGCGAGGTCGCCTTGCTTGAGAACCTGCGCTTCCACAAGGAAGAGGAGAAGAACGACGAAGCCTTTGCCAGGAAGCTGGCTTCCTACGCGGATGTGTATGTCAACGACGCCTTTGGCACCGCCCACCGGGCGCACGCCAGCACCGAGGGCGTGGCCCATTTCCTGCCCGCGGTCTCCGGCTTCCTGATTGAGAAGGAACTGCAGTTCATGGGCAAGGCCCTGGACAAGCCCGACCACCCCTTCGTGGCCATCCTGGGCGGCGCCAAGGTGTCTGACAAGCTGGGCGTCATCAACAACCTGCTGGAAAAGGTGGACACCCTCATCATTGGCGGCGCCATGGCCTATACCTTCACCGTCGCCAAGGGCGGCAAGGTGGGCAACAGCCGTGTGGAAGAAGACAAGCTGGACTATGCCCGTGAGATGATGGAAAAAGCCAAGCAAAAGGGCGTGAAGCTGCTGCTGCCGGTGGACACCCTGATCGCCGACAAGTTTGACAACGACGCCAACACCAAAGTCGTCCCCACCGGCGAAATCCCCGAAGGCTGGGAAGGCCTGGACATCGGCCCCAAGACCGCAGAACAATTCGCCAAGGAAATCAAGGCCGCCAAGACCGTCATCTGGAACGGCCCGATGGGCGTGTTTGAGATGCCCAATTTCGCCAAGGGCACCCAGGCGCTGGCCCAGGCCATGGCCGACAGCAGCGCCACCACCATCATCGGCGGCGGCGACTCCGCGGCGGCGGTGATTCAGATGGGCTTTGGGGACAAGATCAGCCATATCAGTACCGGCGGCGGCGCCTCCCTGGAGTTTTTGGAAGGCCTGGTCCTGCCGGGCGTGGCCGCGCTCAACGACAAATAAGATTGCCAACCCTGCCCGCCAGACCGGGAAAAACCGGAGCCTGGCGGGTATACTATGACCTTGGAAGAGTCACTAAAGGAGTAAAACCATGCGTACACCCATCATCGCCGGAAACTGGAAAATGAACAAAGGCCCCAAAGAAGCGGCCGAGCTGATTAATGCCCTCAAGCCCCTGGTGAAGGACGCCAAGGCCACCGTGGTGGTCTGTGTGCCCGCGGTGGACTATGCCGCCGCCAAGACCGCGCTGCGCGGCAGCAAAATCAAGCTGGGCGCGCAGAACGTGCACTACAAGGAAAGCGGCGCCTTCACCGGCGAGCTGTCCGCCGCCATGCTCAAGGAAGCGGGCGTGGAATACGTCATCATCGGCCACAGCGAGAGAAGGCAGTACTTTGGCGAGACCGACGAGACCGTCAACCTGCGTGTGCAGGCCGCGGTCGAGGGCGGCCTCATCCCCATCATCTGCGTGGGTGAGAAAAAAGAGCAGCGCGAAGCCGGCTACACCGATGCGCTGGTTGCTTACCAGACCCTGATCGCCCTGACCGGCCTGACGGAAGACCAGATCAAAAAAGTCATCATCGCCTATGAGCCGGTCTGGGCCATCGGCACGGGCCTGACCGCCACGGACGAGCAAGCCAACGAGACCATCGGCGTCATCCGCAGCGCCATCCAGATGAAGTACGGCAAGCGCGTCAGTGACAAGGTGCGCATCCAGTACGGCGGCAGCATGAACCCCAAGAACGTCAACGGCCTGATGGCCCAAAGCGAGATTGACGGCGGCCTGATCGGCGGCGCGTCACTGAAGGCCGAGGACTTTGCCAAGGTCGTAAATTTCGAATAAGCGGTTTTAACCCAAAGGAGTTATTGTGTCAAAGAAACTGACTGCCCTGATCATCATGGATGGCTTTGGCATCAACCCCAAAGCCCTGGGCAACGCCATCATGGAAGCGGGCACCCCCGTAATAGACCAATTGATGGCCAAGTACCCCCACACCCAATTGTCCGCCTCCGGCCCCGATGTGGGCCTGCCCCCGGGACAGATGGGCAATTCCGAGGTGGGCCACCTCAACATCGGCGCCGGGCGCATCGTCAACCAGGAGCTGATGCAGGTGACACGCGACATCGAGTCCGGCATGCTGTTTACCAAAGAGCCGCTGATCTGGGCGATGGATGAAGCCAAAAAGAACGGCAAGGCCCTGCACCTGGTGGGCCTGCTGTCTGACGGCGGCGTTCACAGCCACATCGACCACCTCTTCGCCTTGCTGGACATGGCCAAGGCCCGCGGGCTGACGGACTTCTATGTCCACGCCATGCTGGACGGCCGCGACGTGCCGCCGGAGAGCGGCGCCGGCTTTGTGCAGCAGCTGGTGGACAAGCTGGCTGGGTTGGGCGTGGGCAAGATTGCCAGCATCCAGGGCCGCTACTGGGGCATGGACCGCGACAACATCTGGGAGCGCGTCAAGCTGGGCTATGACGCCATGGTGCTGGGCGTGGGCGTGCAGTCCGCAGACCCCGTGGGCGCGGTTAAAAACAGCTACGCGGAGGGCGTGACGGATGAGTTCGTCAAGCCCATTGTGCTGACGCACAATGACAAGCCCGTCGGCCTGGTGCAGGACGGCGACAGCCTGATCTGCTTCAACTTCCGCCCGGACCGCATGCGCCAGATTACCCGCGCCTTCATCCAGGAGGACTTCAAGGGTTTTGAGCGCGGCAGCGGCTTCCTGCACTTGAACTATGTCACCATGACCCAGTATGACGAGACGTTCACGGGCCTTAAAATCGTCAACCCGCCCAGCATCCTTTCCGGAACCATGGGCGAATACCTGGCCAGCCTGGGCCTGACCCAGGTGCGCATCGCGGAGACGCAGAAGTACCCGCACGTCACCTTCTTCTTCAACGGCGGCGTGGAAAAATCCAACGCCGGGGAAGACCGCTTCCTCATCCCCTCTTCCAAGGTGGCCACCTTTGACCTAAAGCCCGAGATGTCCGCCCCCGAGGTGACCGAGAAGGCGCTGGAGATCATCGACTCCAAACAGTATGACGTGATGATATTGAACTACGCCAACTGCGACATGGTGGGCCACACCGGCGTGATCCCGGCCGCGGTGGCCGCGGTCAAGGAAGTGGACAAGGACGTGGGCAAGCTGGTGGAGCGCATCCTGGAAGCGGGCGGACAGGCCTTTGTCACCGCCGACCACGGCAACGCCGACCAGATGATTGACTACGAAACCAACCAGCCCTTCACCGCCCACACCACCAACCCCGTGCCCTTTATCGCCGTGGGTGAGCAGTTCATCGGCAAGAGCCTGCGCGGCGGCGGCCGCCTGGCGGACATCGCCCCCACCATGCTCAAGGCCATGTGCCTGCCCATCCCCAAGGACATGACCGGGGAACCGCTTTACTAAGGTAGAAAGAAACAAAAAGCTGCGGAGCAAACGCTTCGCAGCTTTTTTGGTTATGCGGTGAATCAGTCCAGCTTGGTTTGCTGCACATACCAGACTTCGCCGTCCGTCTGCAGGCTGACCGTGCCCATGGAGATGAAGTAGTGCGGCATACCGGCGCTCACCAGCTGCTTGGCCAGGGTGGCACCGCCGTCCATGTTGCTGGTGATGACAAAGAGCTCTGGGCTGGTGGCGTCCAGAAATTCCTGGCGCAGGCGGTTGATGCCGTGGTGGGGGGACTTGATGATGTCCACATCCATGTAGTCGGCGTAATCCTCCTGCACCTCCCCCAGGCTGGCGCCGGTGACGTCCGCGGGCAGCAGGATGCTGGCGTTCTTGTAGCGCACATGCAGCATCATGCTGCGGGCGTTCACCCCGGTCTGGTGTTCACGGGTGTTTTGGAGGAAGGTGAGCTCCGCCCCGCCCAGCATCATGGTTTCCTCCGGCACCACCGTGCGCAGCGGGATGCCTTTTGCGTCCAAAGCGTTATAGAGCTTGGTCAGCTCCGGCAGGCGGGCCTCCCTGGTGTACTTGGACAGGTATTCTCTGGCGGTGTAGCCCAGCTCCACCAGGCGGGTGGAGGCCTCGATGTGGTCATCGTGGGAATGGGTGTTGAAGAAGTAGGTGAAGCCGGTGATGCCCTGGGACTTGAAGAACAATTCCAGCATCGCGGCCTTGCCGCGGGTGCCGCCGTCAATCATCATGGACTCACCGCCCATGCGCAGCAGGATGGCGTCCCCCACCTTGACGTTGATGATGTCCACCTGGAGAATGCCGTCTTCTGCGGCAAAAGGCGCTTGTTCCAGCGTCTGCGCCGGGGCGAAGGGCGCCTTGGAAGCAGAGGGCGCGTGGAAGACCTTGGCAACCTGGGTTTCCATGAGGCCCAGGGCCGGGGACAGCAGCAGGAGCAGGGCCAGAAACAGGGGCAGTCTTTTCTTCATTGAGTTCCTTTTTGTCTTGATGCCTTCCCGCATCCCGGCTTAGAGGGAGTTGATGAGGCGGTAGATGTCCTTCTTGAACTTGGGTTTGGTGGGCAGCGCTTTTTCAATGGGCATGTGGAAGACACGGCCATGGCGCATGCCGATGACCTCGTTGCCGATGCCCTGCTTGAGCAGCTCGACCGCCATGTGCGCGGATTCAAAGGCGAAGGCCGCGTCCTGGGCGGTGGGCTCATGCCCGCGCTGGGTGTAGCCGATTAGGTTGTAGCGCACCTCGGTGCCGGTCTTGTAGCGCAGCACATGGGCCAGGCGGCGCACGTTCATGGGCTCGCCCTCAAAGACCTGGGTGTAGTCCTTCAAAAAGGCGTTGAAGTCGTAGGGCTTCATGGTCTTGTAGGCGCCTTCGGCCACGACGATGGTGGCGCGGGTGTTGCCTCGGCGCACCAGGGAATTGAGGCGGTCGACAAAGAACATGAGGTCCCAGTTTTTGACCTCCGGCACAATCACGATTTCAGCGCCGGTGGACATGGCGGTGGAAATGGCGATGTCCCCGCAGTTGCGGCCCATCACTTCCACCACCGCCGGGCGGTCGTGGGAGCGGGAGGTGGCGCGGATGGCGCGCACGGCGTCCACGCAGACGTTGACCGCGGTGTCAAAACCCAGGGAGGTCTCCGAATACTCCAGATCGTTGTCGATGGTGCCGGGGATGCCGATGCAGGGCATGCCCAGCTTGCTCAAGGCCAGCGCGCCCTGGTAGGAACCGTCCCCGCCGATGACCACAAGGCCCGCGACGTTCAGGTCGCGCAGGAACTTGACCGCTTTTTGCTGGTATTCCAGGTGGTAAAACTCTTCACAGCGTGCCGTGCGAAGGTAGGTGCCGGGCAGGTCCGCGATGTCCAGCATGGTGTCCAGGGTCAGCTGTTGGTAGCTGTCCTCCGGGCTGAACTTGCCAATCAGGCCGTTGTAACCACGCTTGATGCCAATCAGGGGCATGCCGGCCAGGGCGGAAAAACGCGCCACCTCGGTGACGGCGGCGTTCATGCCGGGGCTGTCCCCGCCGCTGGTGAGCACTGCGATTTTTTTCATGGTTTTACCCCCAGGTTGTGTGTTCTTGGAAGAAAAAAGGCAGGACGGCTCGCCATCCTGCCCTGTGTGTGCCTTATTTGTTGAGGATCTTCTGTGCCAGCGGCGCGCGCAGGGAGGCGTAATGGGTTTCAGCCCCCAGCAGCGGACGCAGGTAGTGGATGAAGGCGTCAGAGACGTTGTTGCCGGCCTTGTTGATGAAGCTGTCGGGCATCAAGCGGGTCTTGGCGGCGATTTCCTTCAGGTTGGTCAGGCGGTAGTCCACGGAGTAATCCCCGGTGCGGTGGATGGTGATGGAGCCGTCCACATTGTGCCAGATGGCAAACTGCGCGGCCTTCTCACCCACTTCGCGGGCTTCCTGCTGGTCGACCTCGGACACGCAGCCTAAGAAGGAGCGCTGCAGGTAGCCCAGGGTGTCAGAGCGCACACGCTTGAGGCCAAGCTTTTCCTTAATCTGGTTGGCCAGCTGCTCGCCCAGGGCGCCGGTGCCGGACAGCTGCATGTTGCCGTGGGCGTCACGCTCGGTCTCCATGAGTTTGGCCAGGATGGGGGTGCCGCTGGCGTCCTGGATGCCTTCTGACACCGCCACCAGGCAGCGGCCATGCTTGTCGTACATGGCTTTGACATCGCTTAAGAAGTTGTCAATCTCAAAGGCGCGCTCGGGCACATAGACCAGGTGCGGGCCGTCATCGATGTTCTTGCGGGCCGCGGCGGCGGCAGCGGTGAGGAAGCCGGCATGACGGCCCATCACAACGCCGATGTGGACGCCGGGCAGGGCGCGGTTGTCCAGGTTGAGCCCGGCAAAGGCCTGGGACACAAACTTGGCCGCGGAGGGGAAACCCGGGGTGTGGTCGTTGACCATGAGGTCGTTGTCGATGGTCTTGGGGATGTGGATGGCGCGGAACTCGTACTTGCTGCGCTCTGCTTCTTCGTTGACGATGCGCACGGTGTCGGAGGAGTCGTTGCCGCCGATGTAGAAGAAATAGCGGACATCATGGGCCTTGAATACCTTGAAGATTTCCTCGCAGTATTTCTGGTCGGGCTTGTCACGGGTGGAGGACAGGGCGCTGGACGGGGTCACAGCGACGCGCTCCAGGTTGTGGGTGGTCTCCTGGGTGAGGTCCATGAAGTGCTCATCAACGATGCCGCGCACGCCGCCCACAGCGCCATACACCTGAGTAATCTGGGGGAACTTGCGGCTTTCAAGCACAGCGCCCACCAGGGACTGGTTGATGACGGCGGTGGGGCCGCCCCCCTGCGCGACAACGACTTTTCCTTTTAATTCCATGTGAACCATCCTTTATACATAAACATGAGGATGCCCGGTACCAAGGGCACCGGGCAGTGAGAAATCAGCCTTTTCCGTTGCAGCCCAAGACGTTGACGATCTTGTGCTTCACCATGCCCTTGAGTGCCGCACGGGCGTCGGTCAGGTACTGGCGGGGGTCAAAGTGGTCGGGATGCTCGGCGAAGTGCTTGCGGATCATGGCGGTGAAAGCCAGGCGCAGGTCCGAGTCGATGTTGATTTTGCAAACGGCCATGGAAGCGGCTTTGCGCAGCATGGCTTCGGGCACGCCCTGGGCGCCGTCCAGCTTGCCGCCAAACTTGTTGATCATCTCCACATACTCGGGAATGACGCTGGACGCGCCGTGCAGCACGATGGGGAAGCCAGGCAGGCGGCGCTCCACTTCTTCCAGGATGTCAAAGCGCAGCTTGGGCTCGCCCTTGAACTTGAAGGCGCCGTGGCTGGTGCCAATGGCGATGGCCAGGCTGTCCACCCCGGTCTTGTGGACGAACTCTTCCACTTCTTCAGGGCGGGTGTAGGAGGAATCCTCGGCGGAGACCTTGATGTCGTCCTCAACGCCGGCCAGGCGGCCCAGCTCGCCCTCAACGGTGATATTGCGGTCGTGGGCGTATTCCACCACGCGGCGGGTCAGCGCGATGTTCTCTTTGAAGGGCAGGTGGGAGCCGTCGATCATGACGGAAGTGAAACCGCCGTCGATGACGGATTTGCAGGTCTCAAAGTCCGGGCCGTGGTCCAGGTGGACGACGATGTCCAGATCGCTGGTGTCCACAGCGGCTTCGATCAGCTTCATCAGGTAGGTGTGGTTTGCGTACTTGCGCGCGCCGGCGGACACCTGCAAAATCAGGGGCGCTTTTTCCTCGGACGCGCCTTCGACGATGCCCTGGATGATTTCCATGTTGTTGACGTTAAAAGCGCCGATGGCATAGCCGCCTTCGTACGCTTTCTTGAACATTTCCCTGGAGTTGACTAACGGCATACTTCCTCCTAACTGCCCGCCTGGGGCGGACAGGGCTTTTCTATAAGTATACTGCTGCCATGCCCTCCTGTCAAACCGCTTTGATTGACAGAAACCCTGCATCCATCTATACTTTGCACATCCTGAAAGCATTGCGAAACAGGAGGAAGAAGGAAGAAACATGTTTGGAAAACGCGGGGATGGCTACCTGGTCAAAAACATTGACCCTGTCATCGCTTTGACGCCTTACCTCATGCCCATGCGCTGTGACGCGCAGGTGATGATGACCTATAAAATCGACTACGAAAAGCTGGCCCGCTTCCTGGCGGAAAAGGCGCGGGAAGGCTACCGCATCACCTTCATGGAGCTGTTCATCGCAGCCTATGTGCGCTGCATCTCCCAGCAGCCGGAGCTGAACCGCTTCATCGCCAACAAGCGCTTTTACACGCGCAAGGACATCATGTGCTCCTTTGCCGTGCTGCAGGATACCGCGGACGGGTCGGTGAAGGAGAACATCGCCAAGTGCAAGTTTGACCCGCACGACACCATCTTTGACGTGGCCGCGCGCATCACCCAGGCCATTGAATTAACCCGCAAGGAAGACGCGGACAACAGCACGCTGAAGGTCGCCACCTTGCTAAAAAACCCCCTCATCGCCAACACCATCGTGACCTTGGGGCGCCTGCTGGACCGCTATGGCCTGCTGCCCAAGTACCTGCTGGACGCCAGCCCCTTCCACACCGGGCTGTTCTTTAGCAACAACGCCTCCATCGGTCTGCCCCATGTCTTCCACCACATCTACAACTTCGGCACCACCTCGCAGTTTGTGGTGATTGGCAACGTGGAGCGCACTGTGGAATTGGACAGCAGCGGTCAAGCGGTGCGCAAGCGCATCCTGCCCGCCGGGGTCACCGCGGATGAGCGCATCTGCGCCGGGATGATCTACAGCAAGTTCCTGCGCCAGTTCCAGCACCTGCTCAACAACCCCCAGGAGCTGGAGAAGCCACCGGAACAGGTGTACTTTGACGAAGGCCATGTCATCAGCCTGCCGCCGGTCAAGCGCAAGAAAAACCGTTTCCGCAGCCGCATGCACAAGTTGACCAAGCGCATCCGCAAGGCCAGCTGAAGAATCTACAAAGTATGAAAAGCCCACCAGTGAAAATGACGGTGGGCTTTTGCTTATATGATTGAATTATGCCTCGGCGCTTGCGGTGCCTTCTTCCAGCAGGGCCGGGCGGTTGAGGATGTCCATGAACTGCTCGCCGGTGAGGGACTCGGTTTCATACAGGACCCGGGCGATTTCGTGCAGCTTTGACTGTTTTTCTTCCAACACCTTGTAGGCCCTGGCATACTGGTCCTTGACGATGCCGATGGTCAGGGAGTCGATGAGGGCCTGGGTCTCGCTGGAGCCAGTGTTGGTATAGCCGCCGCCCAGGTACTGGCTTTGCTGCTGGTCAAAGGCCACCATGCCAAATTCCTGGGCCATGCCAAAGCGGGTGACCATGGCGCGGGCTAATTTGGTGGCCTGCTCGATGTCGTTGGCCGCCCCGGTGGTGATGGAGCCAAAGACCAGTTCCTCAGCGGCGCGGCCGCCGGTGATGACGGCAATCTTGTTTTCGATGTCTTCCTTGCTCATCAGGTAGCGCTCCTCCTGCTCCACCTGCATGGTGAAGCCCAGAGCGCCAGAGGTGCGCGGGATGATGGTGATCTTGTGCACGGGGGCGGAGCCCATCTGCATGGCCGCCACCAGGGCGTGGCCCACCTCGTGGTAGGCAACGATTTTCTTCTCCTTGTCGGTCATCACGCGGTCTTTTTTCTCATAGCCCGCGACGACGACGTCGATGCTCTCATCCAGGTCCTCCTGGTTGACGGTCTTGCGGCCATTGCGCACGGCCCGCAGCGCCGCCTCGTTGATGAGGTTGGCCAGGTCGGCGCCCGAAGTGCCCGCCGCCGCGCGGGCGGTGCGGGTGAGGTCCACATCGGGGGCCAGCTTGATTTTCTTGGCGTGCACGCGCAGGATTGCCACGCGGCCGGGCAGGTCGGGCAGTTCCACCGGGATGCGGCGGTCAAAGCGGCCGGGGCGGGTGAGCGCAAGGTCCAGAATCTCCGGGCGGTTGGTGGCCGCCAGGATCATCACGCCCTTGCTGCCGTCAAAGCCGTCCATTTCGCTCAGCAGCTGATTCAAGGTCTGCTCGCGCTCGTCATTGCCGCCAAAGGCCGCGCCGGATTCGCGGCGCTTGCCGATGGTGTCAATCTCGTCAATGAAGACGATGCAGGGGGCCTTCTCATTGGCCTGCTTGAACAGGTCGCGCACCTTGGCCGCGCCCATGCCCACGAACATCTCCACAAACTCGCTGCCGGAGATGGAGAAGAAGGGCACCTTGGCCTCGCCCGCGACGGCCTTGGCCAGCAGGGTCTTGCCCGTGCCGGGAGGCCCCACCAGCAGCACGCCCTTGGGCATGATGGCGCCCACCTCGGTGTATTTGGCGGGGTTGTGCAAAAAGTCCACCACCTCTGCCAGCGCCTCCTTGGCTTCCTCCTGGCCGGCCACGTCCTTGAAGGTGATCCCGGTTTTGGATTCAATGTAGATCTTGGCGTTGCTCTTGCCCAGCTGCATGGTGTTCATGCCGCCCATTTTGCTAAGCCTGCTGCTCATGAAGCGGCCAATCAGCAAAAACAGGCCGATGGGAATCAGCCAGGTCATGATGAAGCTTAAAAAGGGCGAGGCCGGCTCAATGATGGGCGAGTAAAACTGCACGCCCGCCGCCTGCAGCTTTTCCACCAGGCTGGGGTCCTCCATCAGGCCGGTCTTGTAGAGCTTGGGCGGATCGGCCTTGTCGGCGAAGGTGATCTGCACCGCGTCCTTGCTGACCTCCTTGACCTCTCCTTGTTCAAGCATGGTCAGGAAGGTGTTGTAGGGCACCTCCTCCACCTGGGGCTGGATGAGCCTGGGAAAGACAAAGATGTTCAGCAGCATGATGACAATCATCGCGATGCTGTAAAAATAGATGAAGGGTTTGCGCGGGGATTTGACTTCTTTCATTCTTTACTCCAACCCGGTTGCCCGGATGTTTGTTGTTACTCCACCATGGACAGGCGGCGGTTGATGTAGCGCATGCTGATGCCGGATACCTTGCCATCTACGATGTCATAGTACAGCAAGGTGGTGCTGCCATCGGTGTTGCCGGCGTAGACATATTCCAGGCGTCCCGTGTTGGGGTCATCCGACGCCACGCGGAAACGGGCATAGCCGTTGACCAGGTCGTAGTAGATGCCCCGGTCGCCCCGCTCATTGGGCACCTGGCCCATGTCGCGGAAATTTTTCGTCACATCATCAATGGCCATGCCCACCTTTGTTTTACGGGGCGCCGTCATGTTGGCCTGGCTGGTTTTTACGTCATAAATCAGCAGGCCGTCCTCCGTTTGCACAAAGCGCGCCTCGCCCCAGGGGTACTGATAGACAGCGGTCGCCCCGTTCACCGCGTCATCTTCGACCGGCTCAATGGCGCTTGGCTCGCCGAACTTGGCCTTGAACTGGTCATAGGTGGTCTTCATCAAAGCAAACTCGGTGAACTGGTCGTTTTCTGAGCGGAAGAAGTTCCTGAAGGGGCGCTCCACCTTGTACTCAACCACCATCTCATTGGAGATCTTGCCGTAGCGGTTGACCGCGATGGCGCGTAGGAAGCTGCGGCCCGGAGGCATCAGGATGGGTTCACCCGTCCACTTGGGGGAATCCAGGTTGGGCTTGGTGCCGTCAATGGTGTAGTAGAGGGTGACATTTTTGTCCTCCTCATCCACAATGCGCAATGACACCTTGATTTGCCGCTCATAGGTCTTGGACTCCATGTTGGTCTTGGGCGCAAGCGGCGTGGGCAGGGTGATGACGTAGCGGATGGACATCTCATCGCTGACCAGGTTTTGGGAGAGGGCCACCGCGCGGAAGTTGTAGGTGCCCTCATTGAGGGTGATGGGGCCGGTGTACAGCTGCCCGGTCTCCGGCAGCAGGCCCTCGCCCGTGGTGTACCAGATTTCGTAATCCTGGGAGGAAATAAACTCCACATTTTTGGAGAACATGTGCCGTCCGGAAGCCAGGGAGGCCTTGGGCGGCTGGGGCACCAGCTGGGAGCGCTGGTTGAAGAAGCCCTCTTCCCCGGTTTTCTCAAAGGCGGTCTGCATCAGGCTGACCGCTTCAAACTGGCGGTCCTGGGAGAGCATGATGTTGATGGCCAGGCGGTAGGCCTCGGATTTTTCAGGCGCCAGGGTGGTATAGATGCGCTTGTAGACCGCTTCGGCGTCGCTGATGCGGTTGGCGGCCTCATAGGCCTCCGCCAGCAGGAGTAGCTTTTCATCCAGGTCCGCGCGCTCCGGCTCAATCTGCTCCGCTTTTAAATAGGTGTCGATGGAGCGGCCCACATAGCCCTGGTCCAAATACTCCGTCCCCAGGGACCAATAGGCCTGGGCGCTGGCCGGGCGGCCCATGCGCGCCTTGACCAGCTGGCCCTCAGGCGTCACTTGCAGCCAGACCAGGCCGGCAGCCGCCAGGATAAACAAGAACCCCAGCGCCACCACCGCCACCATCAGCCAGTTGATCATGCGGCTTTGGTAGGTGTCGCGTTTGGTCAATCGACTGCGGCGCTTTCCGCGCTTGCGGCGCGCTTTGTGGCCGTCGGCTTTGCGGGAGGGCGCAGTGCTGTAGTTCCACCGCCTGTCGTCCACCTGGTCCACCAGGGCGGTCTGGTCATCATCAAACAGGACGGACTCCGCCCCCATGTACTGGCCGCAATGCGGGCAGACGCGGGAGGCGGCGTTTGATTCCTGTTGACAATTCCTGCAAATCATATCAGTTCAATCCAAAGAAGGCTTCGTATTCGGGGTCTTCATCAAAGGTGCGCGCCGGGGCTTCACCGCCCAGGGCTTCAATGGCGGCGCGCAGCTCGATGTAGTCCAAGTACTTCAGCCCCTCTTCCTGGGCGCGCTCCATCAAAAGCGGCAAGGCGCGTTCATCGCCCAGGCGGGCCAGGTAAGCCGCCAGGATGGCCTGGCGCTCCGGCAGGGCGTCAAACAGGCGGATGAGGTGGTCGTAGGTTTCCGGATGCCCGGGGTAGCGGCTGAGCACCGACAGCAGGGCTTCCCGCCCGGTGTCGTTGGCGTCCTCCAGCGCTTCGAGCATGTAGGGCATCGCCTCGTCCCCCATGTCCTCCAAGCTTTCCAGGGAAAAATCGGCCAGGTCGTCACGGTCCTCCCGTGCGCGCTGCCAGTTGATGTAGGTGTGCATCATGCGTTTTGAGCCGATGTCATTGAGCAAGCGGATGCACAGCATGCGGATTTCCACGCCTTCCCGGGCATCCAGCAGCAGGTCGCACAGGGATTCTTCCGCTTGCAGGCCCAGGCCCGCGATGCGCAGCAGGAGCAGCTCCGGCAGGGGAACCTGCTGGTTTAGGTAGTCCTTCATCAGGGCCACCAGCTCCTCCGGCTGGGTAATCTGCTCAAAGTAGTCAAAGGGCGTCTGCCCATTAAGCCAAGAGGCCGGCTGGTGGGTGAACTGCTCAAAAATCTCCGGCATCATCAGTTCCACTTGGGCGATGTCGTAAAACTGGTCCTGGTTCTCCTCCAGCCACTGGTGCAGAAATTCGGTAAAATGGCTGTCAAAATCAATCAGCGGCAAGGCTTAGTTCTCCTTTAGCAAGTCGGCGATGTCCTCTGAAGTAAACTCACGCTGGGTTCGGCAGAAGTGACAGGTGAGCGCGGTAGGTTCCCCGGATTCCAAGATTTCCCGGAGATCTTCCCTTCCCAGGGAAGCCAGGGCCCGGCGCATCTTCTCCCGGTTGCAGTCACATTGCAGGCTTAGGCCTTCCTCGCCCAGAAACTGCGGACTGAAGTCTTGAAACCAACTTTTTGCCAGTTCCATCAGGCTGCGATCATAAATTTCGCGGCTGATGTTGGCAAAGAAGGGGATGCGCAGCTCCAGGTCCTGGATGGTCCTGTCCGGGCAGCCGGGCATGGCCTGGATTAAAATACCGCCGGAGGACAGCACCACGCCGTCCTGGTTTAAGCAGCCCAGGGCTACCAGGGAGGGCACCTGCTCTGACACGGTGAAGTAATTGGCAAAGTCCTCGCCCAATTCGCCCGACACCAGGTGGCTGATGGAGGTGAAGGGCTCCCCCTTGTCAAAGTCCTTGACCACCACCAACTGGCCGGAGCTGCCGACAAAGCCCGCGACATCCATCTTGCCGTCTTCCCGCGGGGGCAGGTCGGCTTGGGGGTGTTCGACAGAAATTTTTAGTTTGTTGGCTTGAACGCCGCAGGTGATGCGCCCGCCAACCCCATCCCCCGCGATGGAAACCGTGAGGCGTCCGGCCTGCTCCTTGATGAGGCCGCCCATCATGGCGCACACGGGCAGCACGCGCCCCAGGGCGGCAATCGCGGTGTCGCTGGCCTGGTGGATGAGGGCCGCATCCTGGGTCATGGCGGTGGAGCGCACCATCAATACGCGCGCCTCGCCGCCGTTTAGGGTAAAGCGCAGCAGGCTGTCAGGGTCGGGATGAACGATGGATTGTGACATGGTTTCCTCTTTCAAACTCTACTTGATAGGCTTGCGCGCGGTGAAAAACAGGCGCTGCGCGTTTTCTTCGGGCGCCACGAAGCCAAAATTGCCGTAACAGGCGACCCCCTCAAAGCCGGCTTCTTCCAAAGCCCGGGTGATTTGTTCCCGGGTCCAGGCCTTTTGCACCTGGTCCTCGTCGATGCGCCGGTAGGCGCCAGTGGGCAGCTTCTCAAAAATGGACAGGGACAGGTGCAGGCGCCGCGCGTCCTCCTGCCAGGCGTTGTCCCAGATGTAGCAGATGTCGTCCTCGCGCAGCACCTGGGGCTGGCTGCCCAGCACGCGCCGCAATTTGTCCTCGCTGGAAAGGTCAAAGGCCAGCACCCCGCCGGGTTTTAAGACCATATACGCGCTGCTCAAAAAACGCTTGAGTTCCCGGTCTGTCAGCAGGTAGTTGACCCCGTCACAGCCGGCGATGACGGCGTCCTGCGGCCTGTGGCTGGCGAGGGACTGCATGTCCTGGCGGACAAAGGCCAGGGACAGGCCCTGCGCCTTGGCTTTCCCGGCCGCTACGGACAACATCTCCTGGGAGAGGTCGCTGGGCTGAACCTGAAAGGTTTTGGCCAGGCGCACCGTCAGATTCCCGGTGCCGCAGGCCGCTTCCAGCACCCTGGCGCCTTGTGAGACGCCGTTTTGTTCAAGCAGCGCGGCGTAGTGCCGCGCCCAGGCGTCATAGTCCACCTCCGCCATCAGGCGGTCATAGACCAGGGCAAAGTCGGCGTACATGGCTTAGGGATTTTCCTCCAGGGGCTGGTCATCCTCCTCAAACTCGTCCTCTTCCGTGGACATCCCGCGGTTGACCTGGGCGCCCGCGATGCGGGGGTTGATGTAGCGGTCAAACACGGCGTTGGTGAAGGAGGCGTACACAAAGCGCGCCAGGCCGTTGCCAATGAGGATGTAGTAGCCCGCCAGCGCCATCACGGCGTACATCATGTAGGGCGTGAAGAAGGCGACAAGGCCCGCGATGATGGTGGGCACCAGCATGACAAGGCGCGCGCCAGCAACATGCGGCAGCCGGCCCACGGTAAGCAGCAGGGCATTGCGGATGACGGTGCCAAAGCCCATCTTGTAGGTAACCATCAAAGGATACATGAAGGTCAAAGACATCAGCCACACCAAGCCCAGCGCCAGGGTCAGCACCTGGGGGACGATGAAGAAGACGCCGTTGGTCTTGGACATGCTGCCATAAAACTGCCAGCACACCAGCATCAGCAGCGGAACAACGCTGGTGATGGCGGAGATGCCCAGCGCCTGCTTCCAGTTGTCCTTCACCGCGTCCTTGAAATCCGACCAAACAAAGGCGTGCTCATCCCGCGCCCAGTTGCGCGCGACATAGGCCATGCCCGCCTGGACGGGACCGGTGATCAGGATAGCTGGAATCATCATGATGAGGCCGGAGAACAGGATGCTGTATACCTGGTTGGGGCTGTCCTGCGCCAGTTGGGCCGCCGCCTCCGCCATCTCGGGGTTGGAGAGCGCCTCGGACAGATTGACCAGGTGGGCAAACAGCGTGTTGATCAAAACAACCATCACATACATCATGGGAATGAAGGCGATGGCGGTCATCAGGTTCATGCGGAACAAGCCCGCGATGCGCACGCGCAGCATCTCCCAAAACAGCTGCCAGCGGTTGCGGGGCAGGTCGTCTCGCTTGTAGTCGCCCTTCCCGCTTTTGCCGTAGTAATAATTGTTCATCAGTTTGCCAAACACGCTGTATCCTCCAGAAACGTCATTCAAGGTATTATATCATAAATGGCAGGCAGGGTCCTGCCCGCGCGCCTGCCATTTTTGAACGATGAGAAAACTTTTTCCTACAATATAAGTCAGTTCACGTTCAGCTTCATGTCCCCCGGCTTGATGAGGGAGAAGCGGCGGAAGGCCAGGTAAATCAGCCAGGTGAGGGCGGCGGGCAAAACAAAGTGCATCAGCAGGATCATAAGCAGGGCGTTGACGGGCGGGAAAACGTCCTTCATAGAGGCCCAGGCCGCGAACTGGCCCACCAGGCCGCTGGTGCCCATGCCGCCGCCCACGGGGTTGTTTGGCATTTTGGCCACCAGGGTGGAGAAGGGGCCCAGGATAGCGGAGGCGATGGTGGGCGGCAGCCAGATGACGGGCTTTCTCATGATGTTGCCAAACTGCAGCATGGAGGTGCCCAAGCCCTGGCTGATGAGGCCGCCAAAGCCGTTGTCCGGGTAGGACTGGACAGCGAAGCCCACCATCTGCGCGCAGCAGCCCACACAGGCCGCGCCTGCGGCCAGGCCTTCCAGGCCAAGGGAGATGCTGATGGCGGCGGAGCTGATGGGCGCGGTCAGCGCCAGGCCCATGATGACGGACACCAGGATGCCCATGGGCAGGGGGCGCAATTCAGTGGCGCGGTTGATGACACCGCCCAGGCCATTCATGAGGGCGGAGATGGGAGGCCCCGCCAGGCTGCCCGCCAGGCCGCCAAAAACGATGGTGACAGCGGGCACCAGCACGATGTCCACCGGGGTTTTACCAGCGATGAGCTGACCGACTTCCGCGCCGGCCACCGCCGCGATGAAAGCGCCCAGCGGCCCGCCAAGGCTGTAGCCGATGGCGCCGGTGACGGCGGAGGAGAACACCACCAAGGGCTTGGCTTTCAGGCCAAAGGCGATCGCCACGCCAATGGCCGAGCCAACCACCGGGGAGGATGCGGATACCAGGGCAGTGAAAGGTTTGATGAAGCTTAAGAATGGGATGTCGGCCAGCTGGGACAGAATTAGCCCGATGATGAGGGAGGAAAACAGGCCCAGCGCCATGTATCTCATGGCGTCGATGAAATAGCGTTTGAACCCTTTTTGCAGGATGTTCTGTTTCTTTTCCGGCATACTAACCCCCTGAATTTTGCTGTGCTTCATCATACGCCAGCAAGCGGCTTTTGCCAACATCCACTGGCAGGCAAAAAAAGCCGCCGGGCCACGGGGGCGCCGGCAGCGATTCATGCTATTGGTTATCAGATTAGGCGATGAAGTCCTTCAGCTCTTTCACGAACTTGTCCTGGTCCTCCAGGCAGGCGGCATGGGCGCAGCCTTCAAACACCACCTCGCGGTAGCTGCCACCGTTTTGCTTGTACTGCTCCATCACGGTGCGGGTCTGGGACACCATGGGCTGGGGAGGAAAGGTCTCAAGGCCGGGGTAGCCGGGCAGCAGGCCCAACATGCCCAGGGTGGCAAGGTCGGAGAAGGACTGGTCGGACACCAGCTTGTCCTGGTCGCCGCGCATCCACAGGATGGGCATCTTGGGTGAAATGTCCTTGATGGCGGTGACATTGGCATACTGGGGCGCCAAGGAGTTGGAGATGCCGCGCGCGCCGGGCAGCACATAAGGGAAGGCGGCCTGGGGAATGTAATCGCCGGGGTAGTAGTCCTCCCCCACCTGCATCTTGAACAGCTCATTGACAAAGAGCTCCTGATGGGCCTCGTCCACCGGCCAGCCTTTGGCAAACAAACCTTTCAATACGGAGCGCGGCGCCAGGGGGTCTTCGCCCCGGTCCTGCTCCTTCAGCTTCTGGATGAAGCCGGGGTTGGCAAAGCCGCCGGGTGAGCCCCAGCCAGTGGCGTCATACATCTCTCCGTTTTCACCTTTGGTGCCGCCAAAGCCATAGGGGGACATGGGCGAGAGCAGCAGCAGGTGGGTCAGTTTTTCCGGATGCAAAATGGCGTACTTCATGGCCACGCCGCCGCCCAGGGACCAGCCCAGCAGGGCAAAGCGGTCAAAATGAAGGGCATCCGCCAAGGCGTTCAAGTCCTCCGCCCAGTCTAAAAGCGCGGTTGGGGCGCGAACGGGGCTGTGCTCCGTATCGCCAAAGCCGTTCAGGTCGGGCGCCGCGATGTCATAATCTTTCGCCAGCTTCTCAATCACAGGAAAGAAGAAGGCGGAAGAGGAAGCGTTGCCGTGCACCAGCATCAGCTTGGGCTTGCCGGGGTTCTCAAAACGGTACAAGGCCGTGCTGCGCCTTGGGGTGTTGACCTGTATTTTATTCATAGCCGTTTCCTTTCATCGTATGATGATCCTTGTGAATTTGGATGAAGTATAGCAAGCCGCCTTTGGGGCGTCAAACAATTTTTTGTAAGCAACGGCGGATTATTGGTCAGATTTTCCCTGAAAGAAGGATTAGTTCGCGTTTTTGTTCAAATTTTTTCAAAGAAACAATTTGTCTGTTCCTGCCAGGGGACGGAATGGCCATGGGTTTTTATGCGCATAATGTTGCGTATTTATCAATTCTTTCTCATCTTCTGATTATCCAGGCTGTTCCTGGCCGGCCGGGCGGATGCATAATGATGAGTGGGACAAAATTGTCCCGATTGGGCGTTCTTGTTCATGGCAAAATCTGTCACCCGTTTTTTGTATTCTACTGCTTGTAAAATTGATGTATGTAATAACTGGAACATGAATCACCTTTCATATTGCGCGGCGCTTTTTGCCGCGCGGAAGGACGAAGGAGGAAAGCATGAGCAAAGTGTACATCGCAGCAGCGCGCAGGACGGCAATCGGTTCCTTTATGGGCAACCTCTCGGGCGCCGACACCGCCCAGGTGGGCGCCGAGGTCGTCAAGGCAGCCCTGGCGGATGCCAAAATTGCGCCGGAGAAAGTGGATGAGCTAATCTGCGGCAACATCTTAAGCGCCGGCCTGGGCCAGGGCATCGCCCGCCAGGTGGCTGTCAAAGCCGGGATTCCGGTGGAAGTCTGTGCCTATTCCCTGAACATGCTGTGCGGCTCCGGCATGAAGGCCGTGCTCAACGCTGCCCAGGCCATCAAGGCAGGGGACGCTGATGTCATTGTGGCCGGCGGCGTGGAGAACATGTCTGCCGCCCCCTACCTTCTGCCCAAGGATGTCCGCAAGGGCGTCAAGATGGGAGCCTTCCAGGTGGAAGACCATATGCTCAAGGACGCCCTGACAGACGCCTTTGAAAACATCCACATGGGCGTGACCGCCGAAAACATCGCCAGCAAGCACAACATCACCCGCCAGGCGCAGGATGACTTCGCCTATGCCTCCCAACAAAAGGCCATCAAGTCTGTGGATGAAGGCGCGTTTGAAGCGGAGATCGTTCCGGTCACCGTCAAAGTGGGCCGGGATGAAGTGGTGTTCAACAAGGACGAATACCCCAACCGCGGCACCAACCCCGAAAAGCTGGGCAAGCTGCGCCCCGCCTTCAAAAAAGACGGCAGCGTCACCGCCGGCTCCTCCTCGGGCATCAACGACGGCGCCTCCTTTGTGGTGCTGGTCAGTGAAAAGGCCGTGAAGGAACTGGGCCTGTCCCCCATCGCCGAAGTGCTGGGCCTGGGCCAGGGCGGTGTGGACCCCTCGGTCATGGGCCTGGGCCCCGTGCCCGCCGTGCGCAAGGCGCTCAAAAACGCCGGCATGAAGCTTTCTGACATGGAACTGATTGAGCTGAACGAAGCCTTCGCCGCCCAGTCCCTGGGCGTGGTGCGGGAGCTGAGCGAAGAGCACGGCATGAGTGAAGACGCCATCATGGAAAAGACCAACGTCTTTGGCGGCGCCATCGCCCTGGGGCATCCCGTGGGCGCCTCGGGCAACCGCATCCTGGTCACCCTGCTGCATGGGCTGAAGCGCACCGGCAAGAAAACCGGCCTGGCCTCCCTGTGCATCGGCGGCGGCATGGGCACCGCGGTCATCGTCAAACTGCTGTAAAACCAAAAAATTACTTTACGATAGAAACAAAGGAGAAGAAAATGAGGTTACAGGATAAAGTCGCAATCATCACCGGCGGAGCCAAGGGCCTGGGCGGTGAAATGGCCCAGCTGTTTGCCAAGGAAGGCGCCAAGGTCATCGCGGCGGACATGATGCCGCTGACCTTTGAACAAGAAAACGTTGAATACTACCAGCTGAACGTCACAGACGGCGCCGCCTGCGAAGCGTTGGCGAAATACGCCCAGGAAAAATATGGCCGCGTGGACGTGCTGGTGAACAACGCCGGCATCACCAAGGACGCAATGACCCGCAAAATGACCGACGACCAGTGGGACGCGGTGCTCGCCGTGAACCTCAAGGGCGTGTTCAACCTCACCCGCCACATCGGCCCCATGATGCAGGCCCAGGGCGGTGGCTCCATCATCAGCATCTCCAGCGTTGTCGGTGTGTTTGGCAACATCGGCCAGGCCAACTATGCCGCCACCAAGGCCGGCGTCATTGGGCTTACCAAGACCTGGGCCAAGGAATTTGCTTTAAAGGGCGGTAACGTGCGCGTCAACTGCATCGCCCCCGGCTACACCATGACCGATATTTTGAAGACCGTGCCCCAGGACCTGCTGGACAAGTTTGCCGCGATGACCATGCTGGGCCGCCTGGGCCAGCCCATTGAAATCGCCAACGCCGCCCTCTTCCTGGCCAGCGAAGAAGCCAGCTACATCACCGGCCAGGTCCTGCAAGTGGACGGCGGCATGCGCCTGTAAGGCAAGGAGTCGATCATTACCATGCAAAAAAACCACGTGTGCATCGTCGGCACCGGCATCTACCTGCCCAAAACCGTGATGTCGGCGGCCGAGATCGCCAATGAAACCAAAGGTGTGTGGAGCGAAAGCGCCATCATCGACAAGCTGGGCATCCGCCAGAAGCTGGTGCCCGGCAACCCGGAAACCGACGGCACCCAGGAAATGGGCGCCCTGGCGGCGCTGGACGCGCTGAAGAACACCGGGATGGACCCCAAGGAAATCGACGTCATCCTGTGCATTGGCGAAGAGTGGAAGGAATACCCCCTGACCACCTCCGCCCTGTACATCCAGGACCGCATCGGCGCTACAAACGCCTGGGGCATTGACGTGCAAAACCGCTGCTGCACCTGCGTATCGGCGATGAAAATCGCCAAGGACATGCTGCTGGCGGACGAGGACATCAACACCATCATGGTGGTGGGCGGCTACCGCAACGGGGACTTTGTGGACTACACCGACAAAAACATGTCCATGATGTACAACCTGGGCGCGGGCGGCGGTGCCATCATCCTCAAGAAGAACTACGGCAGGAACCTGCTGCTGGGCAGCCACATCCTGTCTGACGGCTCCCTGGCGCGCACCGCCGGTGTGCAGATGGGCGGTATCAACGAGCCCATCACAGCGGACAATGTCGAGGAAGCCCACAAGTCCCTGCGCCTGTTTGAGCCGCAGAAGATGAAGGACCGCCTCAATGAAGTATCCGCCGGCAACTGGGTCACCTGCATCAACAAGTCCCTGGAAAAGTCCAACCTGACCCTGAATGACCTGGACTTCCTGGCCATCCTGCACATCAAGCGCTCCGGCCACCTAGGGATGCTCAAGGACCTGGGACTCACCGAAGACCAGACCATCTACCTGGAAGACTACGGCCACATCGGCCAGATCGACCAGATTCTCTCACTGCACCTGGCGCTTGAACAGGGCAAGGTAAAGGACGGCTCAGTCATCTGCATGCTGGCCGCCGGCATCGGCTATGTCTGGGCAGCCAACATCATCAAATGGGGGCCCGCAAACGCATGAGCATTCAGGACATCCTGCAGACCATCATCAACAGCCTGCCGATGATTGGCCGATATGCCCTGGTCACCATGGGCATCGTGCTGATCTTCCGCACCACGGCCACCACCAACTTCGCCCAGGGCTTGATCGCCACCTTTGGCACCTTTGTGGTGACCTGGGCCGCCCTGCTGTTTACAGAGCTCAACCTCTGGATCTGCCTGCTGCTGGGCATGGCGGCGGCCTTCCTGCTGGGCATGTTTGTGGACGTGGCGCTGATTAGGCGCGCCAAGCGCATCACCCCGTCGGGCAAGCAGATGATCACCATGGGTGTCATGATGATTCTGGTGAACGTAACGCCCATGGTGTTTCGTGACATCACCATCTGGAACCGCCCCGGCAAGGGCTTTACCACGGAAATCTTCATCTTCAACCTCTTTGGCATGCCCATGAACATCACCCAGATGGGCCTGCTGGCCTTTGTGCTGGCCGTCATCCTGCTGGGGCTGGTGTTCGCGGCGCTGAAGTTCACCCGCTGGGGCCTGGGCGTGCGCGCCACGGCCGCCAATGAGGCGGTGGCCCAGATGCTGGGCGTGAACACCAAGGTGATCACCGCCTTCTCCTGGGCGCTGGCGGGCGCCCTGGCCACCGTGGCCGGCTTCTTCACCGGCGCCGGCACCGCGCTCAACGTCACGCTGATGGGCTCCACCCAGGTGTTTGGCTTCCTGGCCTGCGTGCTGGGCGGCTTCTCCAGCTTCCCCGCCCCCATCCTGGGCAGCGTGATCATCCCCCTGGTCTACAACTTTGCCGGCAACCCCAACTTGATGGGGCCTGACGCCGGCATGTGGCAGAACATGATTACCTTCATTGTGGTGCTGCTGCTCATCCTTGCCTTCCCCAACGGGTTGCTGGGCAAGAAATACATCAAGAAGGTGTAATATGACAAACACCACATTGACCCCCAAGAAATCCCTGAAAGCGGTGGTGAAGCACCCCTTCTTCGGCTTCATCATGATTGGCGTCTTCCTCATCGCCCTGCAGGTGATCGCCATGGTCACCAAGGGCGCCTGGCCCAAGTCCTCCATGCTCAACGGTTTTGCCACCGTGCTGATTTTCTCCATCGTGGGCTTTGGCTTTACCTACCTGCTGGGC
>JAAYLK010000027.1 GCA_012521895.1 Clostridiales bacterium | reverse complement strand
TGCTTTGAGCCATTGGGGTTCTCCTCCTTGTGAATGTCTATGCAACATCCATTGTAGCGGAGTCCCGGTGGCTTGCCCATTCCTCCTCACCCTGGGCAAAGTTGCGAACTTCAGTGTACTCTATCCCATTTCTTCCAGCTCCTTTGTTTTGTTGATTATATCTCAACTAACTCTGAAACTGGCACAAGGATCGGGGGGCAGGTCACCCAGGCGCTGGCTCAGAATGGGATGAAGCACGTGGATTACGAACGTGAGGGCATGGCCTTTGTCAGCTTCGCTGCGGAGCGCGCGCTGGTGTCCACGGCGGGCGTGCGGCGCGCCATTGCCTACAGCCTGGATGAGGACAAGCTCATCGACGATTTCCTGGGTGAGCGCGGCACGCGGGTGTATGGCTTTTACGGGTCCAAAATCGCCAATGACCCGCAGTGGCGCCCGTATGTCAACCGCATCCCGCGTTACCAGCTGGATTTGAGCGCCGCCATCGCGGAACTGGAAAAAGATGGCTTTGTGTATGACGCTGCGGGTGAGCTGTACACCGCCCAAAGCGAGTGAATCCGCTACCGCTTGAGCGACTATGTCCGCCCCGAAACGGAAGAGGGCATGGCTGAACAATCCGCGCCAGAGTCCATCGCCGACAAGCCCGAGCTGGTGGCCAAACTGATCCCGCTCAGCTTGACGATGGGCGTTTCGGAGGACAACGAGGCGGCCAACCTGATTGTCAGCCAGTTGGAGCAGAACCTGCCAAAGGTTGGCGCGCAGTTCAATGTGATGGTTTTCCCGATGGACGTCCTGCTGGAGCACTACTATCGCCAGACGGCGCGCACCTGCGATTTCTACTTCCTGGGCAGCAACTTCATGAAAGACTTTACCGGCAACCCGCGCGGCTACTCACCCGAATCCTTCGACCTGGGCAATTCGCCCAACGCCTTGGTGGACCCTGTGCTGGCCGAGAAAACGCGCGCGCTGCGCGATGCCATCAATTCTGACGAGGGCACGCAGAAGGAGGCCTGGGTGGCTTACCAGTCCAGGCTGGCTGACATGCTGCCCATCATCCCCCTGTACACCAACACCTACACGGACCTCTATACCGCCTCATCCCGCCTAACCAACTACCACCCCGACCAGCACTGGAGCTGGGCGGAAGCCATCGTCTACGCGAAGCTGGCGCAGTAACATCAAGCGCATCTGTAACCAATCAGTAAACATTGGAAGCCCGGCCCTGTTGCCGGGCTTTCTTCATGGATTTGGGCTGCGCGCTTGCTTGCCCTGCGGCTTTGATTTGCATATAATAGCGGAGCGAGGTGAACAGTTTGCCAATGGATGAAATCAGGATGCATGACGTGGTGGAGATGCGCAAGAAGCACCCCTGCGGCAGCGCCATCTGGACGGTGACCCGCATTGGCGCTGACATCAAGATCAAATGCTCCGGCTGCGGCCGGGTGGTGATGCTGGACCGGGTGGAGTTTTTGCGCAGACGGAAAAAACTGATTACTCCCGGGCCAGTCGCGCCGGAAGTCAGCCTTGGCATCCAGGCAGAGCAATTGCAAACGCGCGGCGATACCGCAAATCCGCGGGATGAAGGAGAGCACCAATGACCGACCAGAACAAGAACCCCAACGAGCAGGAAGTGACAGAGCAAAACATGGCGCCTGCCAACACCACACAAGAGGATGCGGCCGCCCCCAAAAAGGGGAAGGGCAAGAAGGAAAAGAAAAAGAAGACCGTGGGACAGGAAATCTTGAGCTGGGTAGGCACCTTGTTGTTGGCCGTCGTCATCGCGATGTCTGTCCGCGCCCTTTTGTTTGAGCCCATCCGGGTGGATGGCAAGAGCATGCTGGAAACGCTGCAGGACGGTGAAATCGTGCTGGTGACCAAGCCGGCGGTGCTGCTGAACAAGTTGGAGCGCGGTGATGTCGTAATCGTGCGCTTCCCCAACCGCAACAAAGTCGCCGACCTGCGCCTGGGCGCGCCGCTGGACCTGCAGTTGGTGTCCCATGAGCTGTTCGTCAAGCGCCTGGTGGCCCTGCCAGGGGACACCGTGGCCATGGTCAATGGCCAGCTTGTCGTCAATGACAAGGTGGTGGAGGAGCCCTACATCGATTATCCCGCCCGGCAGGATTACGCGCGCCGGGTGCTGGGTGAGAACGAGTACATGGTGATGGGGGACAACCGCGCCTCCAGCCATGACGGCCGTTCCAGCGACGTGGGGCCCTTGAGCCGGGACATGATTGTGGGCAAGGCACAGTTCGTGCTGCTGCCGCTGAACAAAATCAGGGCAATTCACTAATACAGCTTGCTGCGCTGCTGCCCCGGGATCTTCCTGGGGCAGCGTGCTTTCATGGGGTTTATAGGGAAGGAGACCGCGGTGCGGAGCGTGCTGAACACCTGGCTGAACAAGAGCTGGTACGGGGCGAGCCGGCAAACGATGCTGCCCTTGTACCGCCAGGCCCTCCGCATCGCCTGGCCCGCGGCCCTGGAAGGCCTGCTCATCAGCGTCATCACCTCGGCGGACACCATGATGGTGGGCTCCATCAGCCCGGCGGCCATCGCGGCGGTGGGCTTGACCGCCCAGCCGCGGATGATCCTGCTGGTGCTGGCGCAGTCGCTCAGCATCGGCACCACCGCGCTTGTGGCCCGGCGCAAAGGCGCGGGGGATGAGAAGGGCATCCGTGCCTGCCTTGAACAATCCCTTTTCATCAGCCTGCTGCTGGGCGCGCTCATTACCCTGATTGGCTTCTTCCTGGCGGAGCCCTTGATGCGCTTCTCCGGCGCCAATGAGGACACCTTTGACCTTTCGGTGAACTATTTTCAGATTATCTCCCTGGGCTTCATCTTCAACAGCATCCAGCTGTGCGTCACCGCGGCCTTCCGTGGGTTGGGGCAGACCAGAATTACCCTGGTGACGCACATGGTGAGCAATGTCCTGAACCTCACCTTCAATTTCCTGCTCATCAATGGCCACCTGGGCTTCCCGCGGTTGGGGGTGAATGGCGCGGCCATCGCCACCTTGATTGGCACCGTCTGCGCCGGGCTTATCTCCATCTGGTTTGTGATGCGGGAAGGCTCACCCCTGCGCTACCGCCCGCGCGTCCCCCGCTTTGACCAAACCACCCTGAAAGCCCTGTTGAATGTTGGCAGCTCCGCGCTGGCGGAATCCGGTTTTTTACGATTGGGCTTTGTGCTCACCAACCGCGTCATCGCTTCCCTGGGCACCGTCACCTTCGCGGCTTTTCAGGTGGTCAGCCAGGTGTCCTCCCTGTCCTTCACCCTGTGTGACGGCGTGGCGACCGCCGGGGTGGCCATGGTGGGGCAGAGCCTGGGGGCAGAGGATGAGCTGCGGGCCAAGCGCTCCGTCAGCGCGGCGCGCCACATCTCGGTGGCGGTGTCCATCCTGCTGATGGTTGCCATGTTCCTCTTGCGCCGTGACATGGCGGCGCTGTTCACCCAGGATGAGGCCGTCATCCAGGCGGCGACGGCAGGCTTTCTGGTGGTCATCCCCGGCCTGCTGCCCCAGAACGGGCGCGTGGTCTATGCCGGCTGCTTGCGGGGGGCGGGGGATGTGAAGTATGTCGCCCTGATCGCCCTCATCGGCGTGGGCATCCTGCGCCCGGCGCTGACCTGGCTGTTCTGCTTTCCGCTGGACCCGGTGTTCCCGGCGCTGTTCCTGACCGCCACCGGCCCCTGGTTCTCCTTTTTGATTGACGCGGTGGTGCGCAACTTCTTGTTGGCCCGGCGTATCAGATCCGGGGTGTGGACCAGGATGCGCCTTTCCTGAATCAAATCATCACCAAGCAAAAAACCTCCCTCGCGGAAGGTTTTTTGCTTCATGTAGCCGTGAATGATTATACTAAATGAAAGCAGAAACGAATAGATGGGATGAGGATTTTTGATGGCTCCGCGAAGCTGAATGAGCGAGGCGTAGCCGTAGCCTACGTTGAGCGAATGAAGCAAAGCGGAGGCGCAAAAAGACCATCACATCAAAGCGTTAATGATTGAATTTAGTATTAATCGTCGCTGCCGGTGTCGCCGTCGTTCTCGCCTTCGGTTTTGACGCTGTCCGGCTGCAGGGTGAGGCGGATGGCGGCCTCAATCTCATTGGCGATTTCGCGGTTGTCCACCAGGTACTTGCGCGCGTTGTCACGCCCCTGGGCGATGCGCAGGTCCTTGTAGGAGAACCAGGCACCGGATTTCTGGATGATGTCGCGCTCCACCGCCATGTCCAGCAGGCTGGATTCGCGGCTGATGCCGTAGCCGTAGAGCAGGTCAAACTCCGCCACGCGGAAGGGCGGGGCCACCTTGTTCTTGACCACCTTCACCTTGGTGCGGTTGCCCACCACCTCGGTGCCGTTCTTGAGCTGCTCGGCGCGGCGCACGTCAAGGCGCACAGAGGCGTAGAACTTCAGCGCCCGGCCGCCGGGGGTGGTCTCAGGGTTGCCGTACATCACGCCAACCTTCTCACGTAGCTGGTTGATGAAGACCGCGATGGCGGAGGTCTTGCTGACCACGCCCGCCAGCTTGCGCATGGCCTGGCTCATCATGCGGGCCTGGAGGCCTACAAAGGTGTCGCCCATTTCGCCGTCAATTTCAGCGCGCGGCACCAGCGCCGCGACGGAGTCCACCACCACCATGTCAATGGCGCCGGAGCGGATGAGGGCTTCGGCGATTTCCAGCGCGTCTTCACCCGTGCTGGGCTGGGAGACATACAATTCATCGATGTTGACGCCCAGGCGCTGGGCATAGGCGGGGTCCAGGGCGTGCTCGGCGTCAATGAAGGCGGCCAGGCCGCCCATCTTCTGGGCTTCTGCGATCAGGTGGAGGGCCACGGTGGTCTTACCGGAGGATTCCGGCCCAAAAATCTCAATGATCCTGCCGCGCGGGATGCCGCCCACCCCCAGGGCTATGTCCAGTTCAATGCAGCCGGTGGGGATGACCTCCACCTGCATCTTGCTCTGCTCGCCCAATTTCATCACGGTGCCGCGGCCAAACTGCTTGTCCAGCGCCGCCAGGGCGCGGTCCAGCGCCTGGGTCTTTTCGTTGCTGGCGGCCTGGGCTGCCAGTTCCGCCTTGGTGGTTTTTGCTGCCATGTGTGTGCCCTCTCTTATCTGTGTTGCTATTTCTTCAAGGAAAACAGGTTCTTGGAAGCGGTGAAATACTCGATCCCCGAGACGATGGTCAACAGGGACATGATGATGCAAAGCGCCAGGGTGATGCCGTAAGGCAAAAAGAACAGCGCGGACAGGACGCTGAAAAACTGGAAATTGGTCTTGATCTTGCCCAGCTTGCCCGCGGGGATGACCACGCCCTGCTCAACCGCCACCAGGCGCAGCCCGTCCACCGCCAATTCCCGCGCGGCCACGATGCAGGCGGCCCACCAGGGATAGCCGATGGTGGGAATCAGGGCGATCATCACGCACAGGGACAGGATTTTGTCGGCCACGGGGTCGGCGAACTTGCCAAAGTTGGTGACCAGCTGGTGCTTGCGCGCGATGTAGCCATCCAGGAAATCCGTGATGCTGGCGATGATGAAGAGGATGCCGGCCACGGTGTACCAGCTCAGGATGATGAACAGGACGCACAGGGGAATCATCGCGATGCGCAGCAGGGTCAGCTTGTTGGGCAGGTTCATTGTTCCGTTTCCCCCTGTACCGCCTGGCCGCTCAGGTCATAGGCGGTGGCTTGGTCAATCAGCACGGTCACAAAATCGCCTTCCTTCAGGCTGCCGTCATGGGTGAAGGCGATGATGCCGTCGCTGTCAGGCGCTTCCCAGGCGGAGCGGCCCTGCGCCGTTTTGCCTGTAACCTGGGTGATGAGCACCTGGTACCGCTTTCCAACGCGCTGCTGGTTCAGCTCCAGCGAAATCCGCTGCTGCTGGGCCATCAGTTTGTCCAGGCGCTCCTGCTTGATGTCCTCATCAACCTGGTTGTTCATACGGTAGGCGGGGGTGTCCTCCTCCGGTGAAAAGGCGAAGGCGCCCAGCCGGTCAAAGCGTACCCGCTCGCAAAAGGCCAGCAGCCGCTCAAAGTCCTCCTCGGTCTCTCCGGGGAAGCCAACAATCATGGTGGTGCGCAGGGCGAAGCCCAGCTGCCTGGCGTGCAGCAGGACCTGTTCAATCTGTTCGATGTCGCCCCGCCTGCGCATCTTTTTAAGGACCCGGGGAGAGGCATGCTGCAAGGGCAAATCCAGGTAGCGGCAGAACTTGGGGTTTGCCGCCATCGCGTCAATCAGGGCGATGTCGGTCTGCTCCGGGTAGCAATACAGCACCCGCAGCCAGTCAATGCCCTCTATCTGAGCAGCCTTGTCCAGCAGGAGGGGCAGGGAGGCGCCAACAAGGTCGCTGCCGTAGCGGGTGGTGTCCTGGGAAATAATGATCTGCTCCCGTGCGCCCCGTGCAGCCAGCTCCTTCATTTCCTTCAGGATGTCCTCCTCAGGGCGAGAGCGGAAGCCGCCGCGGATCAGCGGAATGGCGCAGTAGGCGCAGCGGTTGTCACAGCCTTCGGATACGCGCACATAGGCGGTGTAGGGGGCGGTGGTCAGCACGCGGCCGCAGCCGGTGAAGTCCTCCCCGCGCTGGGTGGTGCCCGTGCGCTGGCCCTTGAGGGCATCCCTGATGAACTCCGGCAGTTTCGGGTACTGGGACACGCCGGTCAGCACGTCAATTTCGGGGATCTGCTCAAGCAACTCATCCCCATAGCGCTGGGCCAGGCAGCCTGTCACGCACAGCAGCTTGCAAGGGCCGTTTTTCTTGTATTCCGCCATCTCCAGGATGGCGTCGATGGACTCTTCCTTGGCAGAGGCAATGAAACCGCAGGTGTTCACCACCAGGATGTCCGCCTTGTCCGCCTCGTTTACAAATTCAAAGCCGTCATTTTGCAAAAATGACAGCATTTCTTCGGTATCCACACGGTTTTTAACGCAACCAAGCGAGATGACGCCTACCTTCATGCACACTTCCTGTCCTTTTTTCAGCCTTGGCTGAACATGCTTAGTTTAGCATATCCGCGCTTTGGATTACAAGGCTTTGGGGCGCAAAAACAGAACAAAAGTTCGCATTATCGCATTTTGAAACAGCGGCGTCCGGTTCATGCTTTGGCCCAATTGTTGTATACTACAAAGAACGGGAGGGACAGCATATGAAACAACAGCCAAACATCGTGTTGATCGTGGCCGACGAAATGCGCGGGGACTGCGTGGGCGCCCTGGGCCATCCGGATGTGAAGACGCCTTACCTGGATTCGCTGTATCTGCAGGGAAGGGCTTCCACCAACGCCTATTCCAGCTGCCCTTCCTGCATCCCGGCCAGGGCCAACCTGCATACGGGCCTTGGCCAGCGCCGCACCGGCAGGCTGGGTTATCAGGACCGCGTGCCCTGGGACTATGAGCGCACCATGGCGGGGGAGATGGCCAAGGCAGGCTACTACACCCAGTGCGTGGGCAAGATGCATGTCCACCCCTTGCGCAACAACCTGGGCTACCACAACGTGGATTTGCACGACGGCTACCTCCACCAGTACCGCTTTCCGCCGGTCGCCTATTTTGAGGACCAGCGGGTGGCGGACGACTATTTCTACTGGCTCAAGACCCAGCTGGGCGCGGATGCCGACGTTACCGACACCGGGCTTGACTGCAATTCCTGGGTGGCGCGGCCCTGGATTTATGAAGAAAAATACCACCCCACCAACTGGGTCACCAGCCGCGGCCTGGACTTCCTGCGCCGGCGGGACCCGCGCCAGCCTTTCTTCCTGAACCTGTCCTACGTTCGGCCCCACGCGCCCTTTGACGCGCCCCAGGCCTACTTTGACATGTACAAGGACAAGGTGCTCACCAAACCTAAGACGGGGGACTGGGACGACCTGGACGCCCGGCGGCGGGAGGGCGCGCATTACTCCAGCGCCACCGGCCCTGAGGATCCGGAGCTGATTCGCCAGCAGCAGGTGGGCTATTACGCCTGCATCACCCATCTGGATCACCAGATTGGCCGCTTCCTGGTAGGCCTTACGGAGCACCGGCTGATGGAGAACACGGTCATCATCTTCACCGCCGACCATGGGGAGATGCTCAGCGACCATGCCTGCGTCCACAAGGCCCGCCCCTACCAGGGCAGCGTCCATATCCCCATGGTCATCAAAGGGCCCTGGGGCATGGACAGCGTGAGGCCCGGCCTATGCGAGGACCTGGTGGAGCTGCGCGATGTAATGCCTACGGTGCTGGACATCGCGTGCGCAAAGTCGCCTGACCTGGATGGACAGAGCATGCTGCGGCCCATCCATCGCGACCTCCTCCACTGTGAGCATGAGTATGGCGAGAAAAGCTTCCAGATGATGCTCAGCAAGACGGACAAGTACATCTGGTTTTCCCAGACCGGGGTGGAACAGTACTTTGACCTGGTGAAGGATCAAGACGAGACCCACAACGCCATCCTGGACGCGGACAAGCAGGACCGCATCAGGGAACTGCGCCAGGCCTTGATTGAAACCCTGAAAGACAGCGACGAAGGCTATTCCGATGGCCGGGAGTTGATTGTGGGCAGGCCGCCACAGGTATTGTTACGCAGCGTATATCCGCAAAGCTGAACTTTGTGAAAACAGTGTGATGTGCCCGGATGCGTTTGCTTGACAGCCCATAGCGCTTGGGGCAGTATGGTAGTGTGTTGTAAACGCAACATGAGCAACTTCGGGCAGATATTCACTGAAAACCGCCCCGGACCATCTGGAGACATCATGAAAAAAGCGCTTGTATTGTTTTTGGCCCTGCTCTTTATCCTGCCACTGATGCCCGCTGAGGCGGCCAGCAAGAAGGAGCCCAAGCTGATCCTGCTGCCCATGCAAGTAGGCGATGTAGCGGGACCCTTTGAAGGCGAAGGCACCTGGGAAGCCCAGCACGCGGACATCGCCTCGGTCACCGCGGATGGCAAGATCACCGCGCTCAAGGATGGCTACACACTGGTGCTGCTGAAGAACAAGAAGAATGAGGTCATTGTTCGCTGCGAGGTCAAGGTGGGCAGTTTGCCCACGCCGCCTGAAATCCAGCAGGCCATCGACCTGGCCATTGAGGACTGGAAGGAAGCAAACAACGAGGCCTTTCCCAAGTACAACCTCTACACCAAGTGGTTCAATCCCGGCGCCAAGAACGGCTTTGGCTGGTGCGGCGCCTTCGTGGGCTACCAGTTTGATGAAGTGGGCGTCACCATGGACAAGGAATACCGCGCCAAGTCCGCGCCGCCGCTAAAGGACGGCTCCCCCTTTGTGGTGCGCCAGGCATCCCAGACCAAGCTGTTTGAAGGCTTTCAAAGCCGCAACCGCCTTTCCAACATCCCCCAGCCGGGCTACATCGTCATCTATGGCAAGCGCGGCAGCACGCCCTACACCCATGTGGCCCTGGTGACTGCGGTTCAGGAGATGGGCGAAGGCGTGTACATGCTGGACACAGTGGAGGGCAACCTCAACAGCCGCATCCGGCGCTACCGCTACCTGTATGACAGCCTGGCCCAGCGCAAGGAGCGCAATATCTTAGAAATCCCCGTGGACATGCAGAATGATCCGGACAACTACATGTACAAGTATGTGGACAATTTCTTCGTTAACACCTTTGGGCAGACCTGGTACTGACGCAAGGCAGCGCCATTTGAACAAACCGATGATTGCCGGGTAGGATGTTCCTGCCCGGTTTTCTTTTGGACAATGAGGAGGCCTTATGCAAAAACAGTTTGAAGCAATCCGCCAGCGAATCGCCCGGGATGAAAGCAATGCCGCCTTCACAAAGCTTGGCTACCAGCCGCTGTTTACCGCCGGTGAAAAAGCCAGGATTGTGGTGGTCGGCCACGCGCCGGGCCGGAAAACCCAGGAGCTGGGCATCCCCTGGCAGGACGCCAGCGGGCTAAAGTTGATGGACTGGCTGGGCGTCACAGAGGAACAGTTCCGCGACACCAGGCAGTTTGCCCAATTACCGATGGATTTTTACTACCAGGGCAAGGGCAAGAGCGGGGATAATCCGCCGCGCAAGGGCTTCGCGCCCAGGTGGCACCCCCTGCTGCTCAAGCTGATGCCGGAGGTGCGCTTGTTTGTGCTGATTGGCGCCTACGCCCAGGCCTACTACCTGGGGGACAGAAGGCAAAGAAACCTGACGGAGACCGTGCGTGCCTACGCAAACTACCTGCCGGGCTTCTTCCCGCTGGTCCACCCCTCGCCGTTGAATTTCCGCTGGCAAGGCAAAAACCCCTGGTTTGAGCAGGAGGTGCTGCCCGCCTTGAAAACCAGCGTGCGAGCTGCCCTGGCGGACTGAAAAGACGAACAAACAACAAAAATCTTCTTGAAAAGTTCGTGATGTGGTGCTATGATGCTTCCGATCTGCGTGTTCCGCGCGGGGAAAGGCAGGAAACAGATGAACATGGTGCTCAAGGACGCCCGGGTGTGGAACGAGGGGCGTTTTATTTGTTCCAACGTGTTTGTGGAGGATGGCATCCTCAAGGAGGTCTCCACCAGAACGCCGCCAGAGGGCGCGCAGGTCATTGACTGCGGCACATACCATGTCTTTCCGGGTTTCACAGACGCCCACGTGCATCTGAGGGAGCCCGGTTTTTCCTATAAGGAGACCATGGAAACGGGCAGCCGCGCCGCCGCGCGGGGCGGCTTCACCGCCGTCATCACCATGCCCAACCTAAACCCCATGCCCGACACCCTGGACCATCTGCAAGTCCAATTGGACCGAATCAAGGAAGTCGCCTGCGTCCGGGTGCTACCGCTGGGCACCATTACCGCGGGGGAAAAGGGGCAGACGCTGTCGGACATGGAAGCCATGGCGCCCTTCGTGCCCGGTTTTTCAGACGACGGCCGCGGGGTGCAGACGGATGAGCTGATGAAGCAGGCCATGCTGTCTACCAAGCGCCTTCATAAAATCATCGTCGCCCACGTGGAGGATGAGCGCCTGGTGCAAGGCGGCGTCATTCATGACGGGGCGTACGCCAAGAAACATGGCTTGCCCGGCAACCCCTCCGCCAGTGAATGGAAACAGTTGGAGCGTGACATCGCCCTGCTGCGGGAAACCGGAGCGGCTTATCACGCCTGCCATGTGTCCGCCAAGGAAAGCGTGACCCTCATCCGCAACGCCAAGGCGGAAGGCCTGGACATCACCGCGGAGACGGCGCCCCACTACCTGCTGATGAATGATGGCATGCTGCAGGATGAAGGCCGCTTCAAGATGAATCCGCCCATCCGTGCCGAGGAGGACCGCCTCGCCCTGCTGGCAGGCCTGGTTGACGGCACCATCGACATGGTGGCCACCGACCACGCCCCGCACAGCGCGGAGGAAAAGGAGAAGGGCCTTTTGCACAGCATGAACGGCATCGTGGGGCTGGAGACGGCCTTCGCGCTGCTGTACCACCACCTGGTAAAACCGGGAATCCTCAGCATGGACCGCCTGGTGGACGCCCTGCACACCAGTCCCAACCGGCGCTTTGGCATCCCTATGGGCCTGGCCATCGGCCAGCCGGCCAGCTTCAGCCTGTGGGACTTGAACGCGGAATCCAGTGTTGACTCCGCGGAATTTGTGAGCAAGGGCAAGGCCACACCCTTTGAAGGCTGGAAAGCAACCGGCAAATGCCTGATGACCGTAGCCCAGGGCAAGTTGGCTTACCGGGAGGGCGTGTGAAACAGCAGCAATTTACCATAGAATCCAACGCCGCCATCGCCCACCAGGTGTATGAATTGCGCCTTTCAGGCGACGCCGGCGCCCTGGCCACGCCTGGCCAGTTTGTGAACGTCCAGGTAGGCAACGCCTACCTGCGCCGCCCGCTGTCCGTCGCGAAGTGGGATGACAGGGGCATGACCCTGATTTACAAGGTCGTGGGCAGCGGCACCGACTGGCTGGCACAGCAGCCGACAGGCGCGCGGCTGGACATCCTGACCGGCCTGGGCACTGGCTTTGACCTGAAAAAAGCCAGAAAACACCCCCTGCTGGTGGGCGGCGGGGTCGGCCTGCCGCCCCTGTACCAACTGGGCATTGAGCTCATCAAGATGGGCTGTCAGCCCCGGTTGATCATGGGCTTCGCGAGCGAACGGGACGTTTTCTATCAGAAGGAATTTGAGCAGCTGATGCCGGTCACCTTGATGACCCAGGACGGCAGCGCGGGCGGAAAAGGCCTGGTGACGGACGCCAGCCTGCAAGCCCAGGACAGCTTCCTCTACGCCTGCGGGCCCATCCCCATGTTGAAAGCCTTGCATGCCCTGCCCCTTGATGGCCAGTTCTCCTTGGAGGAGCGCATGGGCTGCGGCTTTGGCGCCTGCATGGGCTGCACCATCCAAACCGCAAAGGGACCCCGGCGTGTCTGCCACGAAGGCCCGGTGTTTTCAAAGGAGGACCTGCTGTGGTGAACATGAAGGTGAATCTCCTGGGCATATCGCTTGACAACCCCGTTCTGGGCGCCAGCGGCTGCTTTGGCTTTGGCGAGGAAATGGCGGCGCTGTATGACCTGAACCTCCTGGGCTCCTTCAGTTTCAAGGGCACCACCTTGCACCCGCGCCTGGGCAACCCCCTGCCGCGCATCGCGGAAACGCCCTCGGGCATGCTCAACGCCATCGGCCTGCAAAACCCGGGCGTGCATGAAGTCATCGCGACAGAACTGCCCAAAATGAAGGGCTATTTCCACAAGCCCGTCATGGCCAATGTGTCGGGCTTTTCGGTGGAGGAATATGTGGCGGTCTGCTCCCTGCTGGACCAACAGGACCAGGTGGGCTGGCTGGAAGTGAACATCTCCTGCCCCAATGTGAAAGAGGGCGGGATGAGCTTTGGCACCTCCCCTGAGCTGGCCGCCCGGGTCACCCGCGCGGTCAAGGCGGTGTGCAAAAAGCCGATCATCATCAAGCTATCCCCCAATGTGACGGACAGCGCGTTGATCGCCCGCGCCTGTGAGGATGAAGGCGCTGACGGCTTCAGCCTCATCAACACCTATGTGGGCATGCGCATTGACCTCAAAACCAGGCGCCCCGTGCTGGCCAACCGCACCGGCGGCCTGTCCGGCCCTGCGGTCTTCCCGCTGGCGCTGCACCTGGTGCGCCAGGTCTACAAGGCGGTGAAGGTGCCCATTGTGGGCATGGGCGGCATCGCCAGCGCACAGGATGTGCTGGAGATGATGCTGGCCGGCGCCACCGCGGTCCAGGTGGGCGCTGCCAGCCTGGTCAACCCCTACGCTTGCCGGGACATCATCCGGGATTTGCCCCTTGTGATGGAAGAATATGGCATCACCAACATCAGCGACATCATTGGAGGGATGAAGGATTGAACAAGGACGTCATCATTGCCTGTGACTTTCAAAGCGGGGAGGAAACGCTCGTTTTTCTGGAACGCTTTGGGGACGACCGCCCCTTTGTCAAAATCGGCATGGAGCTCTTCTACGCACAGGGGCCGGACATCGTGCGTGAGATCAAGGACAGGGGGCACAAAATCTTCCTGGACCTGAAACTGCACGACATCCCCAACACCGTCAAATCCGCCATGAAGCGCTTGAGCGGCCTGGGCGCCGACCTGGTCAACCTGCATGCCGCGGGCGGGCGGGCCATGATGGAGGCCGCGCTGGAGGGCCTGACCCGTGCTGACGGCAGCCGCCCCTTGCTGATTGCGGTGACCCAGCTGACCTCCACTTCCCAGCAGACTTTGGAAGAAGATCTGCTCATCCGTGAAAAGCTGGAGGAAGTGGTGCTGTCCTACGCCCACAACGCCAAGCTGGCGGGGCTGGACGGCGTGGTCTGCTCGCCCCTGGAAGCAGGCGCGGTGCACGAGCGCTGCGGGCAGGGCTTTCTGACGGTTACCCCCGGCATCCGCTACCCCGATAGTAAAGGGGATGACCAGCACCGGGTGACAACGCCTGAAAAAGCGCGGGCCTTGGGCAGCGACTTCATCGTGGTGGGCCGGCCCATCACGCGCGCCATGGACCCGGTCAAGGCTTGGAGGAGGTGTGTCAATGAATTCACAGGCAAATAACATCAAAGAGCAGGTGGCAAACGCCCTGCTGGACGTGGGCGCCGTGTTTTTGCGGCCCGACCAACCCTTCACCTGGGCCAGCGGCATAAAAAGCCCCATTTACTGCGACAACCGCCTCACCCTGTCCTCCCCGGAGGCGCGCACCCTGATTGAGCAGGGCCTGGCGGACCTGATTTACCAGCTGTACCCGGAGGCCGAGGCGCTGATGGGCACCGCCACCGCGGGCATCGCCCACGCCGCCATCACGGCCCACCTGATGGGCTTGCCCATGGGCTATGTGCGCGCGGGCCAGAAGGACCATGGCCGCCAAAACCAGGTGGAAGGCCGCCTGCTGCCCGGGCAGAAGGTGGTGGTGGTGGAGGACCTGATCTCCACCGCCGGCAGCGTGCTGGAGGTGGTGCAGGTGCTGCGGGAGGCGGGCGCCCAGGTGCTGGGCATCGTCAGCATCTTCACCTATGGCATGAAAAAAGGTTTGGAATGCTTAGCGCAAGCGGGGATTGAAAACCACAGCCTGAGCGATTTTGACACCATCGCGAAAGTGGCGGCCCTGCGCGGGAACATCGCGCGGGAGGACATTGAGCGGCTGATGTTGTTCCGTGACAATCCCCAGGACGAGTCCTGGATTTTGGGAGGGAAAGAATGAAAAGCCTCATCAGCATCATGGGCCTGAATGTTTCGGAAATCGACAGCCTGATGGCGCTGGCCGACGACATCATCGCGCGGCCGGAAAGCTATCAGGATGCCATGCGGCGCAAAAAGTTGGGCTCCCTGTTTTTTGAGCCCTCCACCCGCACCCGCCTCAGCTTTGAAGCGGCCATGCTGGAGCTGGGCGGCCAGGTGCTGGGCTTTTCAGAAGGCATGTCCTCCTCCGCCGCCAAGGGCGAGAGCGTGGCGGACACCATCAAGACGGTGTCCTGCTATGTGGACATCATCGCCATGCGCCACCCCAAGGAAGGCGCGCCGCTGGTGGCTGCCAACAACGCCACGGTGCCCGTCATCAACGCGGGCGACGGCGGCCACAACCACCCCACCCAGACCCTGGCGGACCTCTTTACCATCCACCGCGAAAAAGGCCGGCTTGACAACCTGACGGTGGGCGTCTGCGGCGACCTGAAGTTTGGCCGCACGGTGCACTCCCTGCTGGAGGCCATGTCGCGCTACGCCGGGCTGCGCTTTGTGCTGATTTCGCCGGAGGAATTGAAGGTGCCCAGCTATGTCAAGCAGCACCTGAAACACAACGCCATCCCCTACGATCAGACCGAGAGCCTGGCTGAGGCCCTGCCGGAACTGGACATCCTTTACATGACCCGGGTGCAGAAGGAGCGCTTTTTCAACGAGGCCGACTACATCCGCCTGAAGGACTCCTATATTCTGACCCCCGCCAAGCTGGAGAACGCCAAAAAGGACCTGGCCATCATGCACCCCCTGCCGCGTGTGAATGAAATCTCCGTCCAGATTGATAAAGATCCCCGCGCGGTCTATTTCAAGCAGGTGCTCAACGGCAAGCTGATGCGCATGGCGCTGATCCTGATGTTAATGGAGGCCACGAAATGAACATCGATACCATTAAAAACGGCATTGTCATCGACCACATCAAAGCCGGGCAGGGCATGCGCATCTATGATTTTTTGAACCTAGGCGAGTTGGACTGCGTGGTGGCACTGATCAAAAACGCTTCCTCCAGCAAGACCGGCAAGAAGGACATCATCAAGGTGGACCGCGTGCTGGACATCGACTTGAATGTCCTTGGCTTCATCGACCCCAACATCACCATCAACATCATCAAAGACGGCGAGCGGGTGCACAAATACCACCCCGAGCTGCCCGAGAAGATGACCAACATCCTGCGCTGCAACAACCCCCGCTGCATCACCACCACCGAGCAGGAACTGCCCCATGTGTTTATCCTGACAGACCGGGAGAAGGACGAATACCGCTGTGTGTACTGCGAAAGCCGCGCGCCGGCCTTGAAATAAAGCGCTGTCTTGACAACCGTGGTCACCGCCTTATAATCCGAGGTACTGTACCGTAATTTCCCGCGTGTCTTCCTTATGGGCAGGCACGCTTTTTGTTGGGAGGGGATTTATGCAAAAACCCCGTGACCTGGCCCGTGCCCTGCAGGAAAAAGAAACCCGTAAGCGCTATCTCCACCCCAATAAAAGGAGCCTGTTTGCCATCCTCTGGCGCTTGTACGCACCAGTGCGCAAAAGCCCAAGGATTGTCCTGGCTTCCATCACCTACGCGCTCACCAGCGGCGTGCTGCCCCTCCTGGGCGTGCTGGTGACCTATGTGTTGGTGGGGCTGCTGTCCGCCCCCGATGCCAGCCCGCAAAGGATGCTCATCGCGGCGGGCGTGTATGGCGCTGTCTTCTTTGTGTGCAGCGCGCTCAGCCGCCAGGTCAAAAACCGCAACAGCATGTTCTTTACCAGGCTGCGCCTGCAATACCTCCAGGCGTGTAATGCCCGTTCCATGAGCATGGACCTGGGCTTGTTTGAAAACGCCGCCTTCAACGAGGATACTGAAACCGCGTACTGGAGCCTGTCCTCCTCCGGCAGCGGTGTGGAAGGCACCTACGACAAGGTGTTTGACCTGGGCGGTACGCTGGTGTCCGCGGCCTTGCTGGGCGCGATGCTCTCGCTATTAAGCCCCCTGATGTTGGCGCTTGGCATTGCCTATGTAGCGGTGATGTACTTCGCCCAGGCCAATGTGGGCGCGTTCAAACACAAGCGCCGCATGGAACTGGCCGGCATCGCCAGGCGCAGCGCCATGCTCAGCAGGTCGGCGTCTGACTTTCACGCAGGCAAGGATGTCAGGCTGTATGACATGGCGGGCAAGTTCCAGCAGGTGTTTGAGCCCATCTTCGCTGCCAACATGAAGCTCTACCGCGCGTTTACCAAGCGCGAACTGCAGTTGTCCTTCTTGGAAAGCCTGGCCCTGGTGGCGGTGGACTTGGTGGGCGGCTTGCTGCTCATCAACAAGCTGCTGGACGGCGTGCTTGCCATGGCGGATTTTGTCATGCTGCTCAGCGCCCTGGTGCTGTTCACCCAGCTGATGATGACCCTGGCCCAGCAGCTGTCCTACGTGAAGGTGGAAACCCTGTATGTGCAGGACGCCTTTGACTTTCTGGACGCCGACCTCAATTCCCTGGACGGCACAAGGGACATCCCGGGGGAAGGTCCGGTTGAGGTCGTGTTTGTGGATGTCTCCTTTTCTTATCCCGGGACGGACCGCCTGGTCTTGGAGAACCTCAGCTTCACCTTGAAAAAGGGCGAACGCTGCGCCCTGGTGGGCCTCAATGGCGCCGGGAAAACCACTTTGGTGAAGCTGCTGATGGGCCTTTACCGGCCCCTGTCCGGGCGCATCCTCATCAACGGCATTGATGCCAGCGCCTTCAGCCGGCAGAGCCTGTACGCCGCCTTTGGCGCGGTCTTTCAGGAGGTGGAGCCCCTGGCGCTTACGATTGCAGAAACCGTGGCGGTCAGCACCCGGGACATCGACCGGGAGCGTGTGGAAGAGTCGTTGAAGACGGCAGGGCTGTGGGACAAGGTGAAGAGCCTCAAAAAGGGCATGGACACCCCGCTTCTCAAAATCATCCATGAAGACGGGGCCATCCTGTCCGGCGGTGAGAACCAAAAGCTGATGATTGCCCGCGCGCTGTATCGGAAAGACACCCGCATCATGGTCATGGACGAGCCAACCTCCGCCCTGGACGCGCTGGCGGAGCAGGCCATCTACCAGCATTTTGACAGCATCCTAAAGGGCAGGACGGCGCTGTTCATCAGCCATCGCCTGGCCAGCACCCGTTTTTGTGACCGCATCCTGCTGCTGGACGGCGGCAAGATCGCCCAGCACGGCACCCATGAGGAGCTGATCGCGAAAGAAGGCCTCTACCGCCAGCTGTTTTTGACCCAAGGCAAGTATTACCAGCAGGAAGGGGGGAGCGAAGCATGAGCCAGGCTGCCAAAAAAGAAAAGCCAAAAACCAATGGCACCCTCCTGTCCATCAAAACCTTGTTTTCCCTGTTTTGGAAGCTGGACAAGGCCTACTTTTTCTGGCTGGTTTTGCAGGCATTGGCTGGCGCCGCCAATGGCCTGATCAACCTGGTGCTGCCCAAAATGCTGCTGGACGGCATCAACAAGGGCTGGGCCTGGGACAGTTTTCTCAAAGGCCTGTTGCTGTTTGTCCTGGTCAAATACCTGATTCTTCAAGCGCTTAGCTTCTTAAAGCGCCAGTTCAGCCTGCATGGGGAAAAGCTGCAGCACCTGGTGCCCAACGCCTTCTCCCAAAAGATCATGCGCCTGCCCTATCAAAGCCTTGAGGACCCCGACGTGCTGGACTTGAGAGAGCGCGCCATGTTCCCCATTTACAACAGCTGGGTGCTGGAAAACCTGTTCGCGTCCTTCATCGACATGCTGACAGGCGCCTTCACCCTGACAGGGCTTGCGGTGCTGCTGTACGTGTTCAGCCCCCTCTTCCTGCTGGCACTGGTTATTTTGTGCGTGGTGGCCAGCCTTCTGTCCGCGCGTTTTATCAAGTATATGCGCGACCAGAACCAGGAGCTGATCCCGGTCAACCGCCGCTATGGCTACTGGGCTGGCACAGCCACCGTGGCGCAGCACCAGAAGGAGTTTCGCGTGTACGACCTGCAGGCTGTCATGCGGGACAAAATCGCTCAATTCACCGATGACATCATGCTATGGATTCACCGCATGAAGGTGCGCTCCGCCAACAATGAAACCCTGCAATCCCTCATCACCGCCCTGATGCGCGTGATGGCCTATGGCTACACGGCGCTGCGGGTGTTCGGAGCGCAATACGGTCCGCAGATTCAGTTGTCGGACTACGCGGTCATCGTCATGGCGGCGGAGAACTTTTTCTCCACCTATCAGCTTGCCTTCACAGGATTGTTTGAAACCCTCAGTTCCATCCACCACCTGCAGCCCTTCAGCCAGTTCATGCAGTTGGAAGAGATGCAAAAAGCCGGGGGAAAGGCGCCTGAAGCTTTGCGGACCCTCAGCTTTGACAAGGTCAGCTTCGCCTACCCCAAGGGCGACAGGCAGGTGCTGGACAAGGTCAGTTTTGAAATCAAGGCAGGGGAGAAAATCAGCATCGTTGGGCTCAACAACGCCGGCAAGAGCACCATGGTGAAGCTGATCTGCCGCCTGTTTGAACCCCAGGAAGGCCGCATCCTGTGGAACGGCGTGGACATCCGCGAATACGACATGAAGGCTTACCTCAAGGAGTTGTCCTGCGTCTTCCAGGATTTCTACCTCTTTCCCTTCACCATCCGTGACAACATCGACCCAAAGAGCAAGGGCAGCGAGCAATCCATCCTGGATACCCTTGAGGAAGTAGACCTGCTGTCTGTCATCAGCCGCCTGGACGCGGGGCTTAACACCTACCTCAACAAGGAAGTCTGGGACAAGGCGACCGACTTGTCCGGCGGCGAAAAGCAAAAGCTGGCCATCGCGCGCAGCCTCTACCGCCCGGCCAGCCTGGTGATGCTGGACGAGCCCACCGCCGCCCTGGACCCGCTGGCGGAAAGCGAGGTCTATGAGCACTTCCACCAATTGACCCGCGGACGCACCGCCATCTTCATCTCCCACCGCATGAGCAGTTCCACTTTCTGTGACCGCATCCTGCTCTTGCAGGACGGTGGCATCGCGGCCTTTGACAGCCACGCCAACCTGATGCGCGGGCACAACCTCTACCGCGAGCTGTTCCTGGCGCAGGCGAAGCACTTTCAATCCGGCCAGGACGTGTTGAAAGACCAGGGTTAAGGCTATTTAATCAAAGCGGGACAAATTTGTCCCAACAAAATGTCTCAAAGGGGCAGTATACAGCCTTGTATACCGCCCCTTGGTCTTGCACTAAAGATGTTTTTTGGCTACACTCAAAGCAGTTGAACACTTGGATGACTGCCCTCAGGAGAGCGCGGACACCGCGGCCGAAGGAATAAGTGCGCAAGAGCCGATTGCGCATGAAGATCTCAGGTAACAGGACTGAAAGCAGGACAAACCCCTGGAGAGCATCGCACCGAAGAAGCAATCGCCGCAGGCGAGAATCTTTCAGGTCAGTAACAGGGTCAAGGCAGCAGGACGGGCGTGCCCGTGCGTGTCTGTGTTGACCAGCTGACAGGAAAGGAGGTGCGGAATGCTCATTCTGACCAACAACCCGCTCGTAAACACCAAAGCATCCATAGAACGCCAGCACCTACTGGCCTATCATCCTGTCACTTACCTGCAGGTCCTGTTGTTGGCGCGCGATTTTGTGCACCAGGGGCATCGCCTTCTGACCCATCCCCTGTCCGGCAGCGTCAAGCCCAATGAAACCTTGTATAAGTCCATTGGCATCAGCGAATCCCCCAGGGATGGCCTTTGCTTTGACAGCCTGCGGCTGATAGAGGACGCCATCGCGGCCTTCAAGCGCTTTGCCCCAAGGGACCGCGAAATCACCCCGCAGATGGACAGCGATTTTCAATTGGTGGACTGGACACTGCTGCAGTCCGCCTTCTCCAGCGCCCTGACCCATCCGCTTTGATCCGCGGGCCATCCCGCCCGCGTCATGGAGCATAGATTACATCAGGAGGTGGAAACGGTTTGAAACTGGAACTTGGTTACATCCCCATTCACAACATCCAGTTTGGCGATCCCTCGCGCGTTGAGGACGGCGTTTTGTACGTCAACGCGGAGGACATCAAAACCCTCATCATGAAGGATGAGCGCGTTGCCTCTGCCGAGGTGGAACTGGCCCGCCCCGGGGAGAGCGTGCGCATCACCCCGGTGAAGGACGTTGTGGAGCCGCGCGTCAAGGTGGACGGCCCCGGCGGGCTCTTTCCCGGCACGGTCTCCCGCGTTAAAACCGTTGGCAGCGGCAAGACCCATGTCTTAAAGGGCGCGGCCGTGGTCACCACCGGGCGGATTGTGGGCTTTCAGGAGGGCATCATCGACATGTCCGGCCCGGGCGCCCAGTACACGCCCTTCTCAAAAACCAACAACATTGTGCTCATCCTGCGCCCCCGGGACGAGCTGGAGCCCCACGAGCACGAGGTGGCGGTGCGCATGGCCGGCCTCAAGACAGCGGCCTACCTGGGCGAGTTGGCGCGGAATCTGACACCAGAAACCATTGAAACCTTCGAGACCCTGCCGCTGAAGGAAGGCATGGAGCAGTACAAGGACCTGCCCCGGGTGGGCTATGTTCAGATGCTGCAAAGCCAGGGTCTTTTGCATGACACCTATGTCTATGGCGTGGACGCCAAGCAGATCCTGCCCACCATCCTCTATCCCACCGAGGTCATGGACGGCGCCATCATCTCCGGCAACTGCGTGTCCGCCTGCGACAAGAACCCCACCTACGTCCACCAGAACAACCCCATCGTGCATGACCTCTTTGCCCGCCACGGCAAGGATTTCAACTTCTGCGCGATGATCATCACCAATGAAAACGTCTACCTGGCGGACAAGGCCCGGTCCTCTGACTGGACGGCCAAGCTGTGCGAATTCTTGTCCCTGGACGGCGTCATTGTATCTGAGGAAGGCTTTGGCAACCCGGACACTGACCTGATGATGAACGCCCGCAAGATTACCGACAAGGGCATCAAGATTGTGCTGCTCACGGACGAATACGCCGGGCAGGACGGCTCCAGCCAGTCGCTGGCGGACGCCCATGTCTCCGCTGACGCGGTGGTCTCCGGCGGCAACGCCAACCAGGTCATCACCCTGCCGCGCATGGGCAAGGTCATCGGCTCTGAGGCCTATGTGGGCACCATCGCCGGCGGCTGGGACAAGAACAAGCAGCCTGACGGCACCATCATGGTGGAGCTGCAGGCCATCACAGGCGCAACCAGCGAGGTTGGCTTTGGCTACCTCAGCGCAAGATAAATATAAGGAGGGAGAGAGGCTCTTGAACAAGATCAAGGTTGTTCATTACATCAACCAGTTCTTTGCCCAGATTGGCGGCGAAGAAATGGCCCATGTCCCGCCGGAATGGCGCGACGGCCCGGTTGGCCCCGGCCTGGCGCTGGGGGCGGCCTTTGGTGAGGAAGCCCAGATCATCGGCACGGTCATCTGCGGTGACTCCTACTTCAACGAGAATGTCGAACAAGCCCTGGACACCATCCTGGAGATGGTGCGCCAGCACCAGCCCGACCTGCTCATCGCCGGCCCGGCGTTCAACGCGGGGCGCTATGGCGTGGCCTGCGGCACGGTGGCCAAGGCGGCGCAGGACAAGCTGGGCGTCAAGGCGGTCACCGGCATGTATGTGGAAAACCCGGGCGCTGACATGTTCGCCCAGGATGTCTACATCATTTCCACCCGCAATTCCGCCGCCGGCATGCGAGACGCCGTCAGCCGAATGGTGCCCCTGGCCAAGAAACTGGTCAAGGGTGAGACAATCGGTGCCTCCGCCCAGGAAGGCTACCTGCCCCGCGGCGTGCGCGTGAACCTGTTTGAGAAGGAGCGCGGCTCCAAGCGCGCGGTGGACATGCTGGTCAAAAAGCTCAAAGACCAGCCCTTTGAAACAGAATATCCCATGCCCAATTTTGACCGCGTCGCCCCCCAGCCCGCGGTGCAAAACATCAACCAGGCCAAGGTGGCCCTGGTCACCTCCGGCGGCATCGTGCCCTTTGGCAACCCCGACCGCATCGAGTCCTCCAACGCTTCCCGCTATGGCCGCTATGACATTGACGGCCTGATGGACCTGGAGGAAGGCAAGTGGGCCACGGCCCATGGCGGCTACGACCCCTCCTACGCCAACCAGGACGCCGACCGCGTGCTGCCGGTGGATGTGATGCGCGAGCTTGAGATGGAAGGCAAGATCGGTTCGCTCTTCCACTTCACCTACTCCACCGTGGGCAACGGCACAGCGGTGAAGAGCTCCAAGGCCTTTGCCGAGGACTTTGTCAAGGAATTAATACAGGAGAATGTTCAGGCTGTGATCCTGACCTCCACGTGAGGGACCTGCACACGTTGCGGCGCAACGATGGTAAAAGAGATTGAGCGAGCCGGCATCCCGGTGGTTCACATCTGCACAGTCACCCCGATTTCCCTGACAGTGGGCGCCAACCGGATTGTTCCGGCGGTCGCCATTCCCCACCCGCTTGGCAACCCCAAGCTCAGCCGCGGCGAGGAAAAAACCCTGCGGCGCAAGATTGTCCAGACGGCACTGAAGGCCTTGAGCACCGAAGTGAGCGATCAGACCATCTTTGAAGTGGACTAAGGAGCGTGCACAATTGACGACACCACAGATTTACGATGTGTTGATCATCGGCGCTGGCCCTGCAGGCCTGGCGGCGGCCCTCTATGCCGGGCGTTCAAGGCTGAGCGCGCTGGTCATCGAAAAAGAAAAAGACGGCGGCCAGATTGTGATCACCGCCGAGATTGACAACTACCCCGGCTCCCTGGAGCACGAGACCGGCCCCTCGCTGATTGACCGCATGGTCGCCCAGGCAAGGCGCTTTGGCGCGGAAAAGGTCTATGATGCCATCACAGAGGCCCACCTGGAAGGGGACATCAAGCGCCTGGTAGGCAAAAAGGGCGAGTATCTGGGGCGCAGCGTCATCATCGCCACCGGTGCCCATCCCCGGCCCATCGGCTGCCCGGGGGAAAGGGAGCTCATCGGCAAGGGTGTCAGCTACTGCGCCACCTGCGATGGCAACTTCTTTGAAGACATGGAAATCTTCGTCATCGGCGGCGGCGACACCGCGGTGGAGGAGGCGGTCTACCTGACAAAGTTTGGCCGCAAGGTCACCATCGTCCACCGCCGCGACGAGCTACGCGCGGTCAAGTCCATCCAGGAAAAAGCCATGAACAACACCAAGATTCACTTCCTGTGGGACAGCGTGGTCAGTGAGCTGCACGGGGACGGCGTGCTGGAAGCCATGACGGTGAAAAACGTCAAGACCGGCAAAGAAACCAGGATAGAAGCTGATGAAGAGGACGGCACCTTTGGCGTGTTTGTCTTTGTGGGCTTCATCCCCGAAAGCCAGCTGTTCGCGGACCAATTGCTCCTGCGCAATGGCTACATCGTCACCGACGAAATGATGCACACGGGCATCCCGGGGGTGTTCGCCGCCGGCGACATCCGTGAGAAAAGCCTGCGCCAGGTGATTACCGCGGCTGCGGACGGCGCGATTGCCGCCATGGAGGCCAGCGCCTACATCGACGGCCTCTGCCTGGTCAACGAGCCCAACCCCTCCATGGTTGTGGTATAGTAATTGTAAGGAGAATGACATGATTGACCTGACCAAAGACAATTTTGAAGAACTGGTGCTCAAAGCCCCCGGGACCATCTTTGTGGATTTTTATTCCGATGGCTGCGTCCCCTGCAAGGCGCTGGAGCCCTTTGTCCACCAGATGTATGAGCGCTACGGCGATAAAATGACCTTCGCCGGGCTCAACACCACCAAGGCCCGCCGCCTGGCCATCAGCCAGAAGGTGCTGGGCTTGCCGGTCATGGCCATCTACCAAAACGGTGAAAAAGTGGAGGAGCTGGTCAAGGACGACTGCACCCATGAAAACATCGAGGCCATGATCAAACATTACCTGTAAGCCGCGCCGCCGGGCTTTGGCCCGGTGAATCCAGCGTTTGCTTTCATCAAGGAAGAAAGGAGGAAACCCATGAGCTTGCTAAACAACAAGAAGGTCATCATCATCGGCGATCGGGACGGCATCCCGGGACCGGCGATTGAAGAGTGTTTCAAAAACACACAAGCCGAGATCCTGTTTTCATCCACCGAGTGCTTCGTCTGAACGAGCGCGGGTGCGATGGACCTGGAAAACCAGAAGCGTGTGAAGGAACTGGCAGAAGCGCACGGCCCGGAGAACATCCTTGTAATCCTGGGCGCAGCAGAGGGTGAAGCCGCGGGCATCGCGGCGGAAACCGTCACAGCCGGAGACCCGACCTACGCAGGTCCATTGACCGGAGTCCAGTTGGGACTGAGCGTGTATCATGTGTGCGAGGACGCCATCAAAAGCGAACTCGACCCCACCGTTTATGACGAACAAATCGGCATGATGGAAATGGTGCTGGATGTGGATGACATCGTCAAGGAAATGACCGCCATCCGTGAGCAATTTTCCAAGTATTGATTGCAACACGGGCAAACGCCCGGGCCAGGGCTGGCGGCAAAGCGAGCCCTGGCTTTTTCCTTTCATCATCAGCTATCAGCCTGTTGACATAAATCCGCCTTGATCAATAAACACAAAGGAGACCATCAGCCTTGAACAGCGTGTTAAAAGCAGCCAGCTACGTCTTGGTGCATGCCCCGGACATGGTGCTGCACAACGGCACAACCCAGACCACCGAAAAGGTGGTCAACCCCGGCTCTGACTACCTCAAGACCCTGCCGCAGCACCTGCGCGGCTTTGACCAGGTGGTGGCCTATCCGCCCAACCAGACCTACATCGGCAACTTAAGCCCCAAACAGCTGGGCGAGCTGGAGCAGCCCTTTTTTGACAAGCCGGTGGAAAATGCTACGCGCCAGGGCAAGTTTGGAGAAATCCTGCCCCAGGACGAGTTTTTGCTGCTGTTTCAGGCCTGTGACATGTTTGACCTGGTGCACCTTGATAAAGACTTTGTGGCAGCAACCAAGCCTGCTCTGGAACAGCACCCGTTGATGGATGCTTTCATCCTGGGCCGTATCAGGGAAGGCACCGCCATGGAGCAGGTTGAGCGCTTTGTGAAGGAGGAAGGCGCTGAAGGCCTCTACTACAATGGCCGGCTGGTGGGTTACATCAAGCGCGCCCATGATGTGGACGCCAACCTCAGCGCCCATGTGATGATGGAGAACCTGGCCAGCAAGGCTTCCGCCGTCTTGGCGCTCAAGCACCTGGTGAAGGTCAGCGGGATTGAGGCTTCCCAGATTGACTATGTGATTGAGTGCAGCGAGGAAGCCTGCGGGGACATGAACCAGCGCGGCGGCGGCAATTTCGCCAAGTCCATCGCGGAGATGGCCGGCCTGCCCAATGCCACGGGCTGTGACGTGCGCGGTTTTTGCGCCGCTCCCTCCCATGCCCTTGTGACCGCGGCCTCCCTGGTCAAAAGCGGCACCTTCAAGAACGTGGCCGTGGTGGCAGGCGGGTCCACCGCCAAGCTGGGCATGAACGGCAAGGACCATGTGCGCAAGGGCATGCAGGTGCTGGAGGATGTGCTGGGTGGTTTCGCGGCCCTGATCAGCGAAAACGACGGGCAAAACCCGGAGATTGACCTGGACATCATCGGCCGCCACACCGTGGGCACCGGCGCCTCCCCCCAGGCGGTCATCACCAGCCTGGTGCTGACCCCGCTTGAGAAGGTGGGCATGAAGATCCAGGACATTGACAAGTACGCCGCCGAGATGCAAAACCCCGACATCACCAAGCCGGCAGGCGCGGGGGACGTGCCCCAGGCCAACTTCAAGATGATTGGCGCCCTGGCCGTCAAAAGCGGGGAGCTGCCCCGGGAAGGCCTGAACGACTTTATCCTCAACCACGGCATGGTGGGCTGGGCGCCCACCCAGGGGCACATTCCTTCCGGCGCGCCCTACCTGGGCCATGCCCGGCAGGAGATTTTGGATGGGGATATCACAAAAGCCATGATCGTGGGCAAGGGCAGCCTCTTTTTGGGCCGCCTCACCAACCAGTTTGACGGCATCTCCTTTGTGCTCAAGAAAAACGAGGGCAAAAAGGAGCCATCCGGCGGCGCCTCCAAAGAGGAAGTGCGCGGCCTGATCGCCCAGGCGCTGCGGGATTTCGCGGCCTCCCTGTCCTAAGGAGGGCGGCATGGCACACAAAAACGCGCAGCAGCTGATCAAAGAAACCTTTCTGGAGCTGGCCACAGCCCTGGAGACAGGCCGCCTAGGCACAAGCCCCGCCATCGCGCTGACAGCGCCTGGAGGCGAGCACGGCGAGCAAAACGCCTTAAACGCGGCCTTGCTGGCCAAAAAACAGGGCGTGGACGTCCACTACATCGGCAGCCTCAATCACCCAGACCTTACCTGCCATCCGGTGCAGGACGAAGCCCAGGCCCATGAGGTGATGGAGCGCCTGATGGGGGACGGCACCATTCAAGGGACGGTCACCATGCACTATCCCTTCCCCATCGGGGTGGCTACCGTGGGCAGGGCCATCGCGCCTTCCACCGGGCGGAAAATCTTCCTGGCCACTACCACCGGCACCGCGGCGACGGACCGGGTGGAGGCCCTGGTGCGCGGCGCCATCTGCGGCATCATCACCGCCAAGGCCTGTGGTATCAAGAACCCCACTGTGGGCTTGCTCAACATCGACGGCGCCCGCCAGGCGGAGACGATGCTGAAAAAACTGCAGGCCAATGGCTTTGACTTTACCTTCGCTGCTTCCGCGCGCGCCGGTGGCGGTTGTATCATGCGGGGCAATGACCTGCTGCTTGGCAGCTGCGATGTGATGGTGATGGACAGCCTGACAGGCAACGTGGTCATCAAGATGTTGTCCGCCTTTACCAGCGGCGGCAACTACGAAACAGTGGGCTATGGCTATGGCCCGGGCATCGGGGAAAACTATGACAAATTGGTGCTGATTGTCTCCCGTGCCAGCGGGGAAGCGGTGGTGGCCAACGCCTTGAAATTCGCCAGTCAGCTGGCGCAAAATGTCTGGCAGCAGTCGGCCAAAGAAGAATTCGAGAAAGCGTACAAGGCAGGATTAAAGCAGCTGCTGGAGGAAGCAGCCGCGCGCAACAAGCAGGAGCCTAAAGCCCAGCAAGTCGCTGCCCCGCCCCAGGAGCCGGTCACCACGGACATCGCGGGCATCGAGGTGATGGAACTGGAGGACGCGGTAACGCTGCTGTGGCAAGAGGGCATCTATGCCCAAAGCGGCATGGGCTGCACAGGGCCGGTTGTAATGGTGAATGAGCAGCGCCTGGACAAGGCGTTGGCCATCCTGAAAACCGGCGGTTTTATCGGGTAAAACGAAAAAGGAAGGGGCTGTGCTTTTGGCCCCTTCCCTCTCAGTTGTACAGGATTGTCATTCCAGGATGATGTGCTTGTTTAACTGCTCTTCCACCTGCCCGATGATGGCGGCCTGTGGGCAGTTTGGCAGCAGGTCATGTAGCAGCCGCTCTGCTTCCGGCATAGGCAAACTGATGAGCAGGCCGCCCGAAGTCTGCGGGTCAAAGCAGATGTCGGATAAGGCAGTGGACACCGCCGGGCCGATTTCCGTCGTCCTGCTTAAGTATTCACGGTTGCGGTAGGCGCCGCCGGGCACGATGCCGTCCTGTGCCTGCTGCAAGACCCCCTCCATCAAGGGCAAGCGGTCAGCAAACAGGCGGATGGTCTTCCCGCTGCCGCGAGCCATCTCCGTGGCGTGGCCAATCAGGCCAAAGCCGGTGATGTCGGTGCAGGCGTGAACGGTGTACTTCTCCATTGCCTTGGCGGCTGCGGCGTTGAGGGTGGTCATGGTGGCCATGAGCAGGTCCACCTGGTGTTCGGGCAGCAGTCCGGCCTTGGCGGCGGTGCTGAGGATGCCCGAGCCCAGCGGTTTTGTTAAAATCAAAGCGTCCCCGGTTTGGGCCGCGGCATTGGTCAGCACCCTGTCAGGGTGCACAAAGCCGGTGACGCACAGGCCGTACTTGGGTTCCCTGTCCTCAATCGTGTGCCCGCCGCACAGCACGGCGCCGGCCTCCCGCGCTTTGTCCGCTCCACCCCGAAGGATGGCCAGCACGTCCTCTTTTGATAACAGGTCAGAGGGAAAGCACAGCAGGTTCATGGCCAACTTGGGCGTGCCGCCCATGGCATAGACGTCGCTTAAGGCATTGGCGGCCGCCACCTGCCCAAAGAGGTAGGGATCATCCACCATCGGCGGGAAAAAGTCCACTGTCTGGATGAGGGCGGTGTGCTCGTCCACCCGGTAGACGGCGGCGTCATCGCTGGTGTCAAAGCCCACCAGCAAATTGGGGTCAGCCATGCCCTTTGGCAGCTGCTGTAAAATTTCTTCCAGGACACCCGGCCCTGTCTTGGCCGCTCACCCGCCGCAGGATGTCATCATGGTCAGGCGGATGCGTTCACTGTCTGGCATCAGTGTCCCTCCTTCCTTGCTTTGCTGTTATTCTACGGGAAGAAGGTGCAAGGTGCAAGGAAGCATGCCCACTGGCTGTGTTACAATACACAGAATGAATGAAACGGAGCACAGCATGTCAAGCGATCAATCAAAGCGCCTGCGCGCGCTTCCCAAGGTGGACAGCCTGCTGAACCATCCCCAGGCCAATGCTTTGAGCAAACAATATTCCCAGGGCCTGGTGGTACAGGGTTTGCGGGAATTGCTGGAAGAAGCCCGACAGGCTTTGCTGTCAGGCAAGGACGTCGAAATCAATCAGGAAACCTTGCTGCATGTCTGCGAAAAACGCTTGTCTTGCATGTTTGTGTCTCAAAAACCCGCGGTCATCAACGCCAGCGGCATCCTGCTGCACACCAACCTGGGCCGCGCGCCCATGGCCAAGGCGGCAGCCCAAGCGGCCTATGAAGCGGCTATTAACTACACCCCGCTGGAATATGACTTAGAGGCTGGCCAGCGCGGGGACAGGCAGGCGCACGTGGAAGGCCTGCTGTCCAAGCTGCTGGGCGCGCAGGCCGCGCTGGTGCTCAACAACAACGCCGCGGCTGTATTGCTGATGCTTTCCGCCATCGCCACAGGCCATGAGGTGGTGGTTTCCCGCGGGGAACTGGTGGAAATCGGCGGCAGCTTCCGGGTGCCGGAGGTGATGGAGCAAAGCGGCTGCGTCCTGCGCGAAGTGGGGGCCACCAACAAGACCAAAATCACCGATTATAAGCAGGCCATCAACGACAACACCGCCGCCTTGCTCAAGGTGCACACCAGCAACTACAAGGTGGTGGGCTTTACCCAATCGGTTGAGGTTGAGGAACTGTCCGCCCTGGCCAGGCAGACCGGGCTTCCGCTGCTTGCGGACCTGGGCAGCGGTGCGCTGCTGCCGCTTTCGGGCTTTGGCCTGATGGAGGAACCGGGCCCCAGGGAGGCCTTACAACAAGGAGCCGATGTGGTGTGCTTCTCGGGCGACAAGCTGCTGGGCGGTCCCCAGGCAGGCATCCTGGCAGGCAGGAAGGACCTGATTGCCAGCATGAAAAAGCACCCGCTGATGCGCGCCCTGCGCCCGGGCAAGATGAGCCTGGCGGCGTTGGAGGCCACCCTGCAGCTGTATCAGGACCCGAATTTCGCATTGCGCGAATTGCCCCTGTACCAGATGCTGGCGCTGGAGCTTACAGAGCTGAACCGCCGCGCCTTGCGGCTGCAAAACGAGCTGCAATCCCTTTCGGGTTTGACTGTGCGCATTGCAGACAATGAAGCCCAGTTGGGCGGCGGTTCCGCGCCCGGGGAAAGCATACCATCGCTCGCGCTGGCTTTGCAGCCAAAGGACATCACCGTGGACACACTGGCCCGCAACCTGCGCCTGGGCCAACCCCCGGTCATCGGCCGCATCCACCAGGGCAGTTTGCTGTTGGACCTGCGCACGGTGCGGGAAGACCAGCTGCCCGCCCTGGTGGAAGCCATACAACGCGCCCTGCGTCAGGAGGATGATCCCCTTGCATAACGTCATCATCGGCACTGCCGGCCATGTGGACCATGGCAAAACCGCCCTGGTGCGGGCGCTTACCGGGGTGGACACCGACCGCCTGGAGGAAGAAAAGCGCCGCGGCATCACGATTGACCTGGGCTTTGCCTGGCTGGATTTGCCAAATGGCGCCAAGGCGGGCATCGTCGATGTGCCCGGGCATGAGCGCTTCATCCGCAACATGCTCTCAGGCGCCGGCGGCATTGACCTGGCCTTGCTGGTGGTGGCCGCGGATGAGGGCGTCATGCCCCAGACCCGGGAGCACCTGGGCATCCTGTCATTGCTGGGCATCAATAAAGGCTGCGTGGCGGTCACCAAGGTGGACCTGGTGGAAGAGGACTGGCTGGAGATGATGCTTGAGGAGCTCAAGGAGGAGCTGTCCGACAGCTTTTTGAAAGACGCACCCATCCTGCCGGTGTCCGCACACACCGGGCAGGGCATGGAGGACTTGAAAAAGGTGCTGCTTGACCTAGTGGAGCAGGCCCCCGGCAAGGACAGCAGACGCCCCTTCCGCCTGCCGGTGGACCGGGTGTTTACCATGCCCGGCTTTGGCACGGTGGTGACGGGCACCCTGATAGAAGGCAGCCTGGGCGAGGGTGAGGACGTCATGCTCTACCCCACGCAGGAAAGCCACAAGGTGCGCTCCTTGCAGGTGCATGGGAATCGCGTGGACAGGGCTGTTGCCGGCCAGCGCGTGGCGGTCAACCTGCAAAAGGCCAGGCAGGAGGACATCCCCCGCGGCGGGGTGCTGGCAAGCCCGGGCAGCATGCAGCCGGGCATGATGATGGACGTGGCCTTGCGCGTGCTGAAGGACGCCGCGCGCACCCTGGAAAACGGCAGCAGGCTGCACTTCCACCATGGCTCTGGAGAGACGCTGTGCAAGCTGGTGCTGCTTGGCGGCAAGGAACGCCTGCTGCCGGGCGAGGAAGGCTTTGGCCAACTGCGCTTTGAGGAGGAGGTGGCGGCCAAGGCGGGCGATGCCTTTGTGCTGCGCTTTTATTCGCCCCTGGAAACCGTGGGCGGCGGCACCGTGCTGGACCCCACGCCCTACAAGCACAGGCCTTCCAGCGTCAAGGCGCTGGAGAAGCTCAAGCTGCTGCACGGCGGTGACCTCAGCCAGAAGGTGGAGGCGCTGCTGTTGGGCCATGGAACGCATTTTGTGCCGGCCAGATCCTTGGCCTTGCAGCTGGCAGTGGACGAGGCTGCGGTCAATGAGTGCCTGCAGGCCTTGGATGGGCAAGGACACGTGATGAGTTTGCGCCAGGGCCTGTACCTCCACCAAAACAGCCTGGAGGCCCTGGGGCAGAAGGCACAAACCATCCTTGCAGACTTTCACCAGAAAAACCCCCTGCGCATGGGCATGCGACGGGAGGAACTGCGCTCCGCCCTGCTGCCGGGCCAGGCGGCAGAGGATGGCGACCAGGTGGTGGACGCGCTGCTGTCCCGCCGGGCCTTTGTCCCGGGTGGCCCGGGCTTTGCCCTGCCGGACTTTGTGATCACGCTTTCGCCCAAGCAGCAGTCCTTAAAAGACGCCCTGCTCAAGCGCTTTGAGGAAGCGCGCTTTTCCCCGCCGGAGAAACCCGCCTTGCTGGCTGACAACATCAAGGAGAAGGAATTTCCCCGTGTGCTGGATCACCTGCTGGACCAGGGAATCCTGCAAGCGGTCAGCCCGGACATCTTCTTCTTAAGCCAAGACCTGGACCAGGCTTGGCAGTCTTTTCATGAACTTGCCAACCAAAAGGAAGAGGTCACCCTGGCCGACTTCCGCGACGCGCTGAACACCTCGCGCAAGTATGCCCTGGCCATTTTGGAACTGTGGGACCGGCGCGGCCTGACCCGCAAGGTGGGGGAGGGGCGCCGCCTGGCTTGAGCCTTGGGCTGCTCCTTGCCAGAAACGAGCATTTGACAAGTATTCCTCAATGATTTACCATGAAACCACATGGGAGCAGATGGGTGCTGGTGTGCCTCTCGGTCTTCAAAACCGGTGTAAGGGGTTAGAAGCTTCTTGGGTGGGTTCGATTCCCACATGCTCTCGCCAAAAAGGGGCTGTAGCAAGACTACGGCCCCTTTGTTGTGCATTATTGAGTTTCAGATCAATCCCCCGCCAACCCGCTGCGCTCCACGCCCTGCACGAAGCGGCGCTGCACCACCAGGAACATGATCACCAGCGGAAGGAAGACCAGCAGGGCGGCTGTTTTGCCGATGGCGGCCTCGTACATGGGGTTCTTTTGTAGGAAGGCATAATGGGCGGGCACCTGGGTGGCGATGCGGGCAATGGCCTGGTCCACCGAGCCCACCGCGCGGGTGTAGGCCAGCATCAGGTTTTGGGAATTGCTGCTGTCAAACAGGCGGATGTAGTAGGCGTCGTTCCAGTTCCACACGAAGGACAGCACCAGCACCGTCAGGAGGTCGGAAGTGGAGGAAGGCACCACGATGCCAAAGAAGGTGCGGATGAAGCCGGCGCCGTCCACGTAGGCCGCTTCCTCCAGGGACTTTGGCAGGCTGCGGTAGACCTGGCGGAAGATGTAGATGAACAAGCCGCCTTTCAAACCCTGGCCCAGGCCATTGATCAGCACCAGGGACAGGGGGCTGCCCAGGAGGTTCAAGGGCTTCCCGGTGATGGCCTTGAAGATGCCCAGGATGTCAAAGTTCCGAAAGTAGACATACTGGGGCAGCATGAAGGTCTGCGGCGGCACGATGATAGTGAACACCGCGAAGGCAAACAGCAGCCCGCGGCCGGGGAACTTGAGCCTGGCAAAGGAATAGGCAGCCAGCATCGCGCAAAACGTTTGAAGCAGGGCGATCAGCGCGGTCTGGACGATGGTGTAGGGCAGGGAAACCTTGTAGTTGAGCGATAGCAGGGCCACATGCCAGTTCTCCATGGAAATCCGTGCCGGAATCCACAAGGAGGAGGACAGGCCCAGGTCGCGCGGGTAGGTGAAGGCGGTGGTGATGTTGATGAGGATGGGCGCCAAAATCAGGTAGCTTAGGCAGATGACCAGGGCATAGCGCAGCAGGTTCATCACAAAGCGCCTGCCGGCGTTCTGGGCGCGCACTTTTTTGGCGTCCGTCAGTTCCCAGCGCTGCTTGGGCAGCAAGCCGGGTCTTGTCCTTGCCTGGTCAGTCATAGTAGAACACCACCCTTCTCATCAGCAATACGACAAGGCCGATGGACAGCACGCTCAGCAGCAGGAAAATGGCGCTCATCGCGGCGCTTAAGCCAAAGCGGGACTGGCGGAAGGCCAGGTCGTACACCAGCGTCATCACGTCGCTTCTGGCGAACAGGTCGCTCATGGTGTAGATGACACAGGTCAAAATCATGGGGGACACCATCACCACCGTCACCCGCCAGAAGGTCTCATAGCTGGTGGCCCCTTCAATCTTGGCCACCTCATACAGGGAGGGTGAAATGGACTGGAGGGCGGACAGGAAGATGAGGATCTGGATGCCTGACAGCGAAACGATGTCAAAGATGCGGTTGACCATGTCCTGCAGGTAGCTGATCAATTGCCCGCCGATGCCCAGGTTGAACAGCAGCCTTGCGATGATGGCGGAGCCATAGAGGTTCTCGCTTTCCACACCCTGCTGGAGCTGGCCGGACAGATTGGTCACACGCTGCATCATCAGGCCCGTCGCCATGATGATGGGAATGAAGAAGATGGCGCGCGCCACCGCGCGGCCCCTGAACTTGCCGTTGAGCAGGATGGCGCACAGGAGGGAGAAGATGATGATCAGCGGGGTAAACAGAAAGATTTCAATCAGGGTGTTCACCAGCAGGGGGTTGAAGTTGGGGTCCACCAGCAGCGCGTGGCGGAAGTTGTCAAAGCCGGCCGGGGTCAGCTTGATGCCGCCGGTGGGCACGATTTCCAGTTGGTTGAAGCCATATTGAAAGGTCTGCAGCATGGGGACCAAAATCAACAGCAGGAATCCCAGCAGCCAGGGCAGCAGGAAGAGAAAGCCCCAGATGGCGGTTTTCTTGGGATAGCTTAGCCGGTAATACCAGCCGCGTTTCTTCGCTTCCATGTCAGGGCCCTCCTTTGATGAGATAGCCGCCGCCGGGGACCGCGGCGCCGTTGATCAGCGCCTCGTCCTCCTCATAGTTGAGCAGCACCTGGACGCCATTGTCATAGCGTACCTGGCGGGTATCCTTGGTGATGATTTGATGGTCAATGATGCGCGCGCCCGTGACTTGCTCGTAGAAGGCCTGGTAGGCGGCATAGGCTTCCACCACCTGGGGCAGGGCGTCCTTGTACCAGGTGGCGAAATAGCCCAGGAAGTCCAGGTCGCCCGTGTTGTGGAAGATGGTGGGCTGCGCGAAGCTCAGGGTGAAGCGCGGCGCGGTCTTGCTCTCAATGGCGGACAGCGCAGGTGCCGGCTGAGGGGGATTTGCGGGTTGAGGTTCCAGGAGGGGCTGGAATAGGGCAGGCTGCCGTCATACACCATCTGCGCAAAGGGGACGGTGGCGTCCAGCAGCTTATGCCCGCTGGACAGGGTGGACAGGTTGGTGATGGCATGGGTGTACGGCAGGGCATAGGCATTGGGGCTGTCCATCATCGTATTCAAAGGCGCGATGGCAGACAGGGCTTGTTGCACCATGGGCACGGCGTGGATGGGGGAGATGTGCGCATTGCGCTTGTAGGTGCCCACCACGGTGTTGCCCAGGTCCTGCACAAAGACGCCGTTTAACTGCAAGCCATTCATGTTGTTGATGACTTTGGACACATAGTCCTGCAGGTGGTTCGGCGCGATGTAGGCGCTGCCCTTGTAGGGCTTGGCGTTCAGCTGTGGCTGGAAGGGTTCAAACACCTGGGCGATGCTGCCGTCATGCTGGCGGGCAGCGTTATTCATCATGGAGAATCCCTTGGGGCTGTACACTCTGCCCAGGTTAATAGCGGGGTAGAGGGTATTGCCATCATCCTGCAAGCGCTTGGCCAATGCTGTCAAATCGCTGGCCTTGCCCAGGCCGCCGTCCAGCCGGGCTTTGTAGAGTGCCCCGTGCTTAACGCCGCCTGAGAACAGGCCCGAGTACAGCAATTTGATGTTGCCGATGCCGGCTTGCCGCAGCTCATCATAGATTTGCGCTGCCTGTTGGATGGTGGTGGCCTGGACCGTGGCGTCATAGGGGATGCCCAGGATGAACTTCTGTTTCTTGACCGCGCCGACCAGCTCCAAAAACAGCGGGGCTTTCTCGCTTTGCGGCTCAACTCTCAGCATCTGGGCATCCAGCAGGTACTGGCGGTATTCCTTGGCCATCTGCACATAACCGGCATCAGCCCCGTTTAGGAAGCGGTAGCGAAGCCGCAGGCTGCCCTCATACACGTCAGAAGCATAGCGCGGGGTGGTGACGGTCTTGTTGCCTCCCATGGCCACGCGCTCAACATCCCTTAGGGTAAATGTAGAGAACACACGGTTGTAGTCATCGCTGTGGCCGGAGATGTCAGCGGTGATGGTGGCCAGCTCCGCGCCTTCTTCTATGATGGCCAGCACCGCGCCCTCATTGGTTTTGATGCCATACACCGGCAGGTTGGTCGGCGGCGTGGGCAGGCGGTACTCATCCGCGCGGATTAAGACATCCCGCCCAAACACCGGAGTTGAGTAGGCCGCGATGCCCATGCGGTTGTTGTTGAAGTGAATCAGGGCACCCGGGCCATCGGGCACAAAAAGGTAACCCTGCTGCGCCTTGTCAGCACTGAGGAAGTAGGGCAGCACATCCAGGGCGGTGACCTCGTTGTCCTTGGTGAAGGTGAGTTCGCTCAGGGGCACAGACACTATCAGGTCGCCTTTGTCAATCAGGTAGTCCATCACTACCGTGATTTTGGGGTTGATAAACTCGACCACATGGCCGTAGGCGGCGTTGTCGTTGTCCCGGTCTTCCACCGTGTAGTCACCGACATTGAAAATCAACTCGTACAGCTGGGTAATGGCCAGCTTGCCCAGGTCATCCTTGATGCGCACAAAGAGGCTGTTGCCATCCTCCCTGGGCACCACGCGGTAGTTGCTCTTAAACAGCTTGTCATTGCGCTCATCCCAGTGAGGCTGCAAGCGTTCGTTGTAGGTGGCCACCGGAATCATCTTGGGCAGGTCGTCCACTGTCAGTTCATTGGAACCAATCGTATACGTCACGCGGAAGCCCTTGGGCAGTGGCTCAAAGCTGGCTTCCCCCAAATCCACCGACATGGAGTAGCTGTCCATGCTGCCAGTGGTGCCGCTTAAGGCATTGGCGATAAACTGCACTGAGAGCGCAGACTGCTGCAAATTGCGCATCACGCGGCTGCCCGAGGGCGAGGAGGTGGCCAGGGTTGGATAGACCTTTTCGCTGTCAGCGGGCTGGAAACTAATCTGGAAACTCTCCGGGTCCAGGGTGAGTTTAGCGCCGTCCTGTTCAATTACGAGCGTTGAGAGATCAGCTTGCCCACCCTCTGTTGCAAACGCCGGTAAAATCATCAAGCCCACAAGCATCAGGCAGGCAGCAAACAAAGTAAATTTTTTCATACGCTCCTCCCGCCTACAGAATTTTTAGCATCAGTTCTTTGAAGAACACCTGGAAGAAGTCCACCACGTCCGCTGCCAGGGTAAACAGCAGCATCAGGATGAACACGATGATCATCATGGCAACCAGGGTGAGCAGCAAGGAGCCGATCGCCGTCCCAAATCCATACTCATGCACCACCACCAGGCCGATAAACATGTAGCCAAAAAACAACACTGCACCGATGGATACCAGGGTGGTGGACATGGCCATTTCCGGCAGGGTCAGCACATTGGTCAACCCAAGGCCGATCAGGCGCAGGATGAGGAAGGGGAACATGGCATACATCATCACCATGAAGATGTCCTTCATCCGCCCTTTGCCATCCAGCGCATAGCATAATAAAACCAATGCCGTCCACCCACATGGCGCTCCTGGGAAAAATTTTACCGTATCACATACACCAGTATATCCATAGGAGAGGAGGCTATGCACCAGTGTATAAAAGAATCATCTGTAAAAAATACCGACAAAAAAACGCGGTGATGCTCTGTTGAGCACCGCCGCGTCCGGGTTCAGAGTTGATCAGTATCTTCCCAATTCCATCGCCCTGTCCACAAAATACCGGTAGGTGTCAAAATGCACGGTCTTTGGGATGGAGTGGTCGGAGTGCACAAAATAGTTGTGTGTCTGCATCATTTCGGGCAGTTTGCTCACCAGTTCCCTGTTGATGATGGTTCGGTCATTGGTGTACAGCGTCCTGACATCTATGCCCCCCATGAAGGCGATCCTGTCCCCGAAAGCGCGGTTCAGCTTCAGCAGGTCCATCCCCGCCTTCACTTCAATTACCTGCAGGCAGTCAATCCCGGCGTCCACCATGCCCCCCAGCAACGGCTCAACAAAGCCGCAGGAATGCATGATGACCGGCAATCCGCGCTGATGGGCGTGCGCGATGGTGGCCGCGTGGGCGGGCTGAATCAGGTCGTGGTACATCCGGGGGGACATGAAGGGCTTGTCCTTAAACCCCATGTCCTCATAGTACCAGACGCCGTCCGGCGGGCCTTCCTGGTCAAACAGGATTTCGTGCAGCCCGGTGATGAGCTGGGCGTAAGTGTTCGCCATGTCAGCCACCCAGTCCGGGTCCTCCGCCATGCCCATCAACATATTGATGTGCCCGCAAACGGGATGCATGGCTTCAAAGACGTTGACGCCGCTGACAAAGAAGGCGCGCCCCGCCGCCTTGGCGGCAGCCTTGGCCTGGCGGTAGCCTTCAAAATGCACTCGCCTGGGAGACAGGGTCAGCTTTGGCTTGATGTGCTTGTCCCAGCCTGCGCGGTCCTCCACCAGATAGCCGATGTGCTCGGGCGTGGTGTCGTGGTGCTTGTAGGTTTTCAGGGTCGCGCCGTTGCCGTCCAGGGTGGTGATGGTGTTTTCCGTTTCGGCAATCACTTTGGGCACAAAGTCCAGGTCGGCGGTCAGGTTCAAGGACCAGGCCTCCTGGATGTCATAGCCGAAGAGGTCTTCCAGGGACTGGCCTGCTTTGATATGCCCCTCTTGTGCCCAGGCCTTGTGCGTGTCGCTCCAGAAATGCTCGTACAGGCCGATGCGGTCGGTCTTTTGCCGCTTCAGGATGGCCAGGGTGCGCTCTTTGCCGTTCATTTTGTGACCTCTACACCGTATGTTCCAGGGCCAGCACCAGGGCGGGCTCCTCCCTGGGATCAATTGCCTTTTGCAATTGGATTGTAAAATGCCGGCTGCCTTCTTCAATCATAAGCTCAGCGCCGTCTTTCAGGTCAATTGCGCGGCGCGGCAGCAGGCTGATTGGCAGGCGCAGCTTGTTGATGGGCTTTTGTTCTTCCTTCAGCAGCACCACCGCGTACACCCTGCCCTTGTGCTCGTTTTGGGTAAAGACAACCTCCAGCTCCTGCCTGCCTTGCTTGATGTTGAGTGCATGGGGATTGGCCAGGCGGGTTTCATACACCGCCTCACCATAGGTTTTCAGCCACTCACCCAGTTGAAGCCCCGACATCATGCCCTGGCGCGGCAGCCTGCCATCGGGTTGGCCGCCCAGGTTCAAGGCCAGGTTGCCGCCCCGGCTCACCACACGCATCAGCAGGTGCACCAGTTCGCGCTGGTTCTTGTAATCCGCGCCAAACGCGAAGGAGAAGCCGCCGCCGATGATGACACAGCTTTCCCAGGGCACCGAAATGGCGTGGTCAGGCACGGTCATCTCCGGGGTGATATAATTTTCAAATGGCCCGCCCACGGTGCGGTCGGCTATCATCAAGGCAGGGGTGTGCTCGCGCGACTTTTTGGCAAACTCCTCCATGCGCAGGTCCTGGTTGTTCCTGGGTTTCACCTGGCCGCCATCCAGCCACAAGCCCTTCACCGGGCCATAGTCTGTGACCAGTTCCATCATCTGGTTGTGGGTGAACTCCACAAACTTGTTCCACAATTCCGGCTTTTCCAAGGGGTTGTAGGTGGGGTTGCGGTTGAATGCGATGGGCTTTTCCTGGCCTGGCGCCCAGTACCAGGGGCAGTGCCAGTCAGGTTTTGAAAAATAGGGGATGATGCCCAGGCCTTCTTCACGGAAGGCGTCAAACAGGTGCCGGGCGATGTCCGCGTACTTGTGCGTGTGGAAGGGGCAATCCGGCGAGGTTGTTTTGTAGTCTGAACACTGGCTGTCAAACATGCAAAAGCCGTCATGGTGTTTGGTGGTGAACACCAGGTAGCGAAAGCCCGCGTCCTTGGCAAAACGCGCCCACTGGTCCGGATGGAAGCGCAGGGGGTTGAAGGTGTTTGCCAAGCCAAAGTATTTTTCCCTCAGGTCATCCCCATCGCTCGCCCAGTCCACGCCATCCCTGGCCCAGTCGGCGTCGCCTTCTGACAGCTGCCAGCTCTCCACAACGCCCAGCTGGGAATAAGGGCCCCAGTGCACCATGAAGCCCAGCTTCTGGTCACGGAACCACTCCAGCTGTTCTTTGACCGCGTCCTCTGATGGGGGAACATAGGAAGTTTCGTGGCTGTAATTGATGACATCCCCCCGCGGCTCTTCCGCCTTCTTGACCTTTTTCTTTGCCATGCCCTGCTCCTTGTTTCATTTGATGGTCGTTTTCAACTCGCCTGAAGCTTTGCGCAGACAGGGGCGATCCGCATGGACCGCCCCTGCTTGTTGTTTACATCACTCTTTGGGGGTGCTTACTCGGCCAGCCCCAGGGAACGCTCATGAATAGCCTGCAGTTCGGCCAGACCCAGGGTATCCAGCTGGGCGACATAGGCGTCCCACTCGGCGTTCACGTCGGCTTCGCCGGAGACCCACTGCGCCATCTTGGACTTGACATACTCGTTGATGTCCGTGGACAGGATGGATGCGCGGGCTGCGTCCTCTTCAGACGCGGTCCAGACCTTCTTGAAGGTTTCGTTCAGGAAGGGAGTATACATTTCATCACCAATGTCCATGATGGTGACATCGGGCTCGTCCGCGTCCGGCGGCAGCACCACGGTCTCGCCGTAGTAGCGCGGCAGGGCATGGGCAAAGAGGGTGTTCCATTCGTACTGGGCAATCTTTTCTTCAGTCCAGTCGGTCTGGTCGATCTTGCGGTAGACATTGTCTTCCACCTTCTCAATCGTCACGCCCAGGGGGCCGTTGGCGGACTGGACGGAGACCTCAGGATCAAAGAGGTAGTCAAACCAGCGAACGATGATGGCGGCCTGCTCAGGGGTGGCCTTGTCGGTGATCGCGGCTTGGGTGCGCAGCAGGTCATTGCCATAGCTGTCACGGTGGAAGATGGGGTTCTCCGTGCCGCCCGTCAGGACAGGCACGGTGGTGAAGATGTTCTCACCGTATTTTTCGCGCTCAGGGGTGCCCTTGACATAGTCAGGCACCAGGTCTCCCGGGCCGTAGGCAACGGTGACGCCGTACAGGTCCTGCGCCGCCTTGGCCTTCCAGGTGGGGGAGTCCTGGGTGAACAGTTCCGGGTCAATCAATTTTTCCTTGTACAGGTCGGCGAAGTATTCGATGAAGGCCTTGTACTCGGGTTTGTTGGCGGCGAACTCCATTTTGCCGTCAACCATCGCGAAGTAGGGATAGTCGCCGCCGCCATAGGCGTCCACGCCAAACCAGCCGGCGTATTTGCCCAGGTTCAGGTTGACCGGGTCGCCGGAGAAGGGGATTTCGTCATTGGGGTCGCCGTTGCCGTTGGCGTCCTGGTCGCGGAAGGCGATCAGCACGGCCTTGAACTCTTCAACCGTGGTGGGAACCGCCATGCCCACGTTCTCCAGCCACTGCTGGTTGATGTAGGGCTTGAAGGCCACCATCGGCGCGCTCAGGGCATAGGGGAAGGTGTAGATGTGGCCGTCCGGCAGGGTCATGGATTCACGGATGCCCGGCAGATTGAGGATCGCCTCGATGTTGGGGGCATATTCCTTGATCAGGTCCTCAAGCGGCAGGAAGGTGCCTTCCCCCATGCCCAGCTCAAGGATGTCCTTGCTGCCCAGCAGCCAGCCGGCAATGACCTCGGCATAGTCGCCGGTGCTCAGCACCACGGCCAGGCGCTCGGTCTGCACCTGATAGGGGGCAATCTGCAAGTCGACATGGACATTGGTGGCTTCTTCCATGTAGGGGAACCAGACCAGTTTGTCAGCCTCGCCGGAGTCATCCATAAACAGGGTAAAGGATGATTTCTCATCGGTGATGGGCAGGCCGGTCTTGTTGACCTCGGCCAGGGCGGGGATGCTGGTGATGACCAGAAGCAGCGCCAGCAAGAGTGCCAGTTTTTTCATGGGGGACCCTCCTTACGTATTAACGCTAACGCCTTGACAGGCGCAAGGTTTTAAATTTTATCCCTTGATGGAGCCGATCATCACGCCTTTGACGAAGTGCTTTTGCACAAAAGGATAGATGACAAGGACCGGGATGGATGAAATGATGATCAGGGAATACTTCATCATTTCCGCCAGCGCCTCCAGGCGCTCCTTCTCGCGCAGCTGCTCGGCCGTCAGCACACGGTTGACCTGGGCGTTGATGGCGTTGAGCAGCAGGATGTTGCGCAATTCCATCTGCAAAGGCCATTTGTCCCGGTCGGAGATGTAAATCAAGGCGCTGAAGTAGCTGTTCCAATGGCCAACGCCGTAGTACAGCACCATGATGGCGGTGATGGCGCCGGACAAGGGCAGCACGATGTTGAAGAAAAAGCGCGTATTGCCGCAGCCGTCCAGCTTGGCCGCTTCCATCAGTTCCAGCGGGATGTTGGTGGTGTAGAAGGTGCGCGCCACAATCATGTTGAAAGTGCCAAGGGCGCCGGGGATGACCAGGGCCCACATGGTATTGAGCAGGCCGGTGTCCCGCACCACCAGGTAGGTGGGAATCATGCCGCCGCCGATGAACATGGTGATCAGGTAGAAGACCAGGACCGGTTTTCTTAACACGAAGTCCGGCCTTGACAGGGCGTAGGAGGTGGGCAGGGTGACCATCAGGTTGATGCAGACGCCAACAAATGTATACAGCAGGGAGTTTGCGAAGCTGCGCATGACGGTGTTGGTGCCAAAGACCTCTTTGTAGCCGTCCAGGGTAAAGCCGATGGGGGCCAGCACCACTTTGCCGCCCGCCACCGCGATGGGGTCTGAGAAGGAGGAGATGATGACAAAGTACAGCGGGTAGGCCACCAGGAGGAAGATGACTGTCAGCACCACCAGGATGATGCCGTCAAAGATGACATCGCCTCTGCTGCGCCCAATGTGGTTTCTTTCCATCGCTCCCTCCTTACAGCAAGCTGTTCTCGGAAATCCTGCGGCTGAGGGCGTTCACCGTCAGCAGCAGCACCGCGTTCACCACAGAGTTGAACAGGTTGATGGCGGTGGAGAAGGACTGGTCGCGGTTGGTGATGCCCACCTTGTACACATAGGTGGATATAATTTCAGACACCCCAAGGTTTAGGGGGTTTTGCAGGGCATAGGCCTTCTCAAAGCCGATGGACAGGATGCTGCCCATGTTGAGGATTAGCAGCATGGTGATGGTGGGCGCCAAGAAGGGCAGGTCGATGTTCAGCACCCGCTGGAACTTGGTGGCGCCGTCAACGATGGCCGCCTCATGGTACTCCGGGCTGACGCCGGACAGCGCCGCGAAGTAGATGACAGAGCTCCATCCCATGGACTGCCAGACGCCGCTCCAGACATAGATGTGGCGCCAGTAATCGCTCTTGCCCATGAAGTTGATGGATTCCGCGCCGCTCGCGCGGATGATGGTGTTGATTACGCCCAGGCGGGGGGATAGGAACAGGATCAGCATGCCGCTCATGACCACGGTGGAAATGAAGTGCGGCGCGTAGGTCACCGCCTGGATGACCCTGCGGTAGCGCTTGTGGCGGAAGGAGTTGAGCATCAAGGCCAGAATGATGGCGACCGGGAAGCCGGCTGCGAGTGAATACAGCGAGAGGATCAGGGTGTTGGAAATGATGGGCCAGGCGTTGGCGGAGCGGAAGAAACGCGCGAAATTGTCCAGCCCTACCCAGGGGCTGCCCCAGATGCCGCGCTTGATCTTAAAGTTTCTAAAGGCAATCTGAATGCCATAAATGGGGAGGTAATGGTAGATGGTGGTGATGATGATGCCTGGTAAAACAAAGAAAACCAGGTCCCAATTGCCGGCCATCTTCTGAAGGAAACTCTTTTTCCGGCTGATGTTTTGCGTTTTCCGGATAGAATTGTCCATGGTCACCTGCCTTTATAATACTTGCGCATCTGACGATCCGGTGCTTGGTATGGCTATTCTGCCAATTCATTGACATATTAACCCCTAAGGCGAACTAATGCAAGTTTGGCTGTCTAACAATCAGAGGAGCCATTGGTCATTGTTGAAAATTGGGGTACACTGGTCACAAGAGAAAAAAGGCGGTAAACCCATGCGATATCAAGCAGCAGACCTGGCCATCCAACTCAATGAGCGGGGATGGATCTCTGAAATCATCGTGCAGGGGAAAAACATTTTGCAAGCCCCTTGTGCCTTGCTGACCCTGGTTGAAAAGGAAGGCCTAAGCCGCCCAAAAGCGCTCTCCCATGAATCAGGGAACCTTCGCCTGTTGATGGAGGATGGCTCCGGCGTTTTGCTGCGAATAGAAGAAAAAGGAACCCACCTGGTGTTTTGTGTGCTGGGCATAGCGGACACGGCCGAGGCGCTCGTCTTTGGCCCCTGGCCGGTGTTGCTGTGTGGGGAAGCGGGTGAAGTGCTCGGCATCGCAAGGGGCGGGCAGGAGGCCTTTGGCGCGCTGTCCCTCCTGCCCAAAGTGGTCGAAGGCCTGCCTGATTGGTCCGCACAGCTTTTTGAGCAAGATTTCCATTATTTGCAGGAGAATAATGGCATATCTGTCGGCAGCCTGCGCTTTGACGAGGCGGCCGCCGCGCGCTTGCGCGATGGCAGCACCGCGCTGCAGTTTCATTGTGAGAACCGCTCGCGTTCTCATGTCCGCAGTGTCATGGGCGCACCGGGCGTTTGTGTTTTTCCGCTTGACGCCAAAGACCCGGATGCTGGCATTGTTGGCAGCGCCTTGGCTGTGTATGGCTGCGCGGCTGAAAATGCTTTGGAACGCATCGGGCAGATCGCACAGGCGGAAGGCCTGCCTTTTCCGCTTCTTGAAGGCGAATGGGCAAAAACAAGCGGCCTGGCAAAGCAGGCGTATCTGATTGCTGATTTTACCGAGCAGGAGGCGCCTCTGGTGTTTGCCTCCGCTGTGAAAGCCGGTTTGCGCGGCGTCTACCACGCGGAGCCCTTCAAAGCCTGGGGGCACTTCACCTGGCGGGAGGATGTCGCTTCATCAGACCTGGATTTTTATGAAGGCATCACCAGGCCTGCCCGGGCGCTGGGCTTGTTTGTCGGTGTCCATACATTGAGCAACTTCATCACCACTTCGGATGCCTATGTCACGCCCAGGCCCGACCCGCGCCTTCTGATGTATTGCGTCCTTCAAACCCTGGAGGCTGTGGACGAGCGAAGCGACAGCTTGCTGCTTGCGGACCAGCCCGCGCTTTCCTACCCGCAAACCCTCAACACCTTGCGCCTGGGGGAGGAGTTGCTGACCTTTTCCAGCGTCAACAAGGAGGCGG
>JAAYLK010000026.1 GCA_012521895.1 Clostridiales bacterium | reverse complement strand
ATCACCAACACCTTCACCATCAGCCTGTATTCCCTGCTGGCCGGCTTCCCCTTCCCCATCCTGCTGGCCATTGGCCTCAACGAGCTGCGCAGCAAAAAGCTCAAAAAGACGATGCAGATGATCACCTTCATGACCGGCGCTAACAGCGTGGACAATTACGAGTCCTGGCTGCAGGAAGCCCGCGACCTGGGCCTTGACCAACTGATTGGCTACTACCAGGCCGCCTATGACGCGCAGGTAAAGTAAGCGCCAACAACAATTGGCGCCGTCTGCCCACGGGCGGGCGGCGCCTTTTTATCAAAGGAGACTGAAAACATGGACTTCAACAGCAAGGAAGCCCGTCAAAAGCGCATCCAATGGTTCCAGGAAGCCCGCTTTGGCATGTTCATCCATTGGGGCCTGTACGCCATCCCCGCCCGCAGCGAGTGGATCCGCTCCTACGAGCGCATTTCCAACGCGGACTACCAGAAATACTTTGACGAGTTCAACCCCACCCATTACGACCCCAAGGCCTGGGCCAAAGCCGCGAAGGACGCCGGCATGCGCTATGCCGTGCTGACCGCCAAGCACCATGACGGCTTCTGCCTGTTTGACAGCAAGCTGACCGACTACAAATCCACCAACACGCCCGCCGGGCGCGACCTGGTGCGCGAGTACGTGGACGCCTTCCGCGCGGAGGGCATCAAGGTGGGCCTGTACTACTCCGTCATCGACTGGCACCACAAGGACTACCCCCACTGGAAGGACCGCCAGCACCCCGAACGGGACAACGAAGCCTTTAAGGACACCAAGCACGATTTTGACAACTACCTCAAGTACATGCACGGCCAGGTCGAGGAGCTGGTCACCAACTACGGCCAGATTGACCTGCTCTGGTTTGACTTTTCCTACGACAACCTCACCGGCGAGGCCTGGCGCGCCACCGAGCTCATGCGCATGATCCGCAAGCACCAGCCCAACGTGATCACCAACAACCGCCTGGAGGTCTCCGGCGAGGGCTTTGGCAGCCTGCTTTCGGGTAATCCAAGCGTATATTCCGGCGACTACGTCAGCCCCGAGCAAATCATCCCGCCCGAGGGCATCACCGACAAAAACGGTAAGCCTGTCCCCTGGGAGGCCTGCATCACCATGAACGGCCACTGGGGCTATGCCGAGCGCGACAAGTTCTTCAAGCCCGCGCCCATGCTCATCCGCAAGCTGGTGGAATGTGCGAGTAAGGGCGGCAATTTGCTGCTGAACGTCGGCCCCGACGCCCGCGGCCTGATTCCGGATGAATCCCTGAACATCCTGTCGGACATCGGCAAGTGGATGAAGCGCAACAGCGAGAGCATCTATGGCTGCGGCATCGCGGGCATTGACAAGCCGGACTTTGGCCGCGTCACCCGCAAGGGAAAGGCCCTCTACTACCACGTCTTTGACAACCCCATCGGCTACCTGGCCTTAAACGGCGTCAAGCCCGAACAGGTCAAGTCCATCCGCCTGCTGTCCTCCGGCGCTGAGATGTTTGTCACCCGCGACTGGATCACCAACAACTACCCCGAATATTGCTTCACCAGCTTCGGCCCCAACCCCGTGCCGCCGGATGAAGTTGACGCTGTGGTCAAGGTGGAACTCCTGGACTGAATTCCTTGGGTATATACAAAACAAAGGCAAATACCCTGCAAGGAGATTTTCATGAAGCCCATCCCCAACCAGCCACTCATCGCCAAAGACATCCGCGTTGACGGCACCCGCCTGGTGGACCCAAACGGCAAGCAAGTCCACTTTCGCGGCATCAATCTCATCAACAAGGGCATCAAGCGGCCCGACGGCGCCTGGGATTTTGACCCCACTTGGCCCGATGCCGTCTGGCAGCGGTTCGCCGACCTGGGCATGAACGCCGTGCGCCTGGGCATCATCTGGGCCGCCCTGGAGCCCGTCCCCGGGCAGTATGATGAGCGCTACATCAACCTCATCAAACACCAGCTGGACCTGGCCGCGCAAGCCGGCATGTCCGTCATGCTGGACATGCACCAGGACCTCTACGCCCAGCGCTTCTCTGACGGCGCGCCGGACTGGGCCGTTCTCACCGACGCGCCCTATGAGGCCACCGACCTCTGGAGCGATGCCTACCTCTCCTCCCCCGCCGTCCAGCAAGCCTGGGACGCCTTCTGGGAAAACAAAGAAGTCCCCCAAACCGGCCGCGGCCTGCAGGACCACTACGCCGCCCTCTGGGCCCACCTGGCCGCAGCCTTCCATGACCACCCCGCCCTTTTCTCCTACGACATCATGAACGAGCCGGCCCCCGGCAGCCAGATTCTCGAAATGTTCGGCCTGCTCATGCACAACGTGGCCGAATCCCTCACCCCCGAAGAAGCAACGCACCTGGGCCTCAGTGAGCCTTCCTTGGAGAGCCTGTCTGCCGCCTTTTCAGACCCCGAAAGCAAGCTCAAACTGCTCTCCCTCCTTGACGACCCCGAGCGCTACCGCCTCCTGGGTGACCTAAGCCAGGAACCGGTCATCCACTTTGAGCGCACGGTGCTGGAGCCCTTCTACGAAAAAATAACTACCGCCATCCTCGCGCACGACGAGGACCGCTTTATCCTGCGCGGCAACAACTACATCTCAAACATCGGCGTGCCCTCCGGCATCCGGCCCATCACCGTAAAAGGACGCCCCGACCCCAAGCAAATCTTCGCCCCCCACGGCTATGATCTGGTGGTGGACACCCCCGCGATGCTTCACCCCAGCGACAGCCGCGCCCAGTCCATTTTCCGTCGCCACCGCGAAACCCAGCTCGCCCTCAATCTGCCCGCCATCGTCACCGAGTGGGGCGCCTTTGACATCTATGACTCCGCCCTTAACCACGGACGCTTCCTCCTGGACCTCTTTGCGTCCTGGGGCTGGGGCAACACCTACTGGTGCTACACCGAGAATTTCTTTGAAGTACCGGTCAGGGAGCTGCTGGAGAACCAGAAGAACCGGTAGGCACGAGGGAGACGACAGGGACGATAACGAAGCGGGGGAGGCCTTTTTGAAAAAAGGCCTTCCCCCGTACCCCCATCCCAAAAACTTTAATAAAACAGTTCAAATAGCGCCGCAGGCAATCTTCTAATGTTTGCGAGTGCTAAATTTAATAGCATAAATGCAAAAATACTATATAAAACTGCAGTTAGCTTCATCAACTTTGTGTCGTTTCCCTTTTGGATTTTCAAGCCAACAAACTCGTCAACTTTTCTATAATTCCAGCGGTACTTTGCTCTATCTGTCGTTTAACAAACCAAACTTGACAAATCTTACCCGAAAATAGTACACTAATCACCTACAAGGGAAAACTAAATAATTAGGAGGAAATTTTGGATGAAGAAATTTTTCACTTTTATGCTGGTAGCTGTTCTCACTTTTTGTGTTGCTTCCGCTCTTGCAGAAGGAAAACTGACTGTTACTTCAAAAAATGTCATTATAAAAATCGGAGATGACTCCGGCATCTTTGTTGCAAAGGTAGAAAATACTGGAGATGAGCCGATCTATTATGACAACGGGAAGTTAGTTATCTTTTCTGCTGATGATGATATTCTAGTATCAGAGAGCTATATCTATTCTTCACCAAGTAATATTTTCTTGAAACCTGGCGAATACACCTATTGCTATGATTTCCTTTGGGATAGTACTCTAAAAAACGCAAAAATAGGAGATATTAAGTTCTCTGTCACGTCAGACACTAGCGGCTATAAATACGAGCAAATCCCTTCAACAGCCGTTCTAGAATTACCAGGTAATAAATTGTTTACTTATAATTATGTGAACGTAACATTCACGAATACTACCGATGAAATCCTTTATGGTGCCTATGTTGTAGCCGCTATAACGGACAATGATAATAATATCGTATATGTCGACCGTCAGAACTATGAAAGCATTGGGATTCATCCCGGCAGTACAGTTACAGTGAAATTGTATATTGATGGTGATTATATCAACTACTATGAGATTAATGGAATAAATCTTGATAATGTAGAATCACAGGTATTCTATAGTACTGAACAATAGTCACTGAAGACGAAAGATTGTTTTATTCTTCTTCTTTTAACTAACAAGCGTTTCAAGCATCACAATTAGGTGGTGTTTCTGACACAGAAAATATCATTTGGTTGCTTAGGTAATCCTCTTGCAGTAAACCATAGAAATGCAAATCCCGCCAGGCGCCCGTGTTGTCACGGGCGTGCTTTTTTTGGGTACCTTCGTGTTTCAAGCCTAGTTTTTTCATCAAAGGGACGGATTTGATTTCGTCCACGGCCTCGGCGAAGACCTTGTGGGCGTTTGCTTCTGTAAAAAGATAAGCGATCAAAGCGCTCATGGACTCATAAGCCAGGCCCTGCCGCCAGTACGCGCGGTTGAACAGCCAGCCCAGCTCGTAGACATCCTTTTCATGCCGGTCAGCGCACAAGGCGTAGCCGATGACCTTGCCGCTGTCCTTCAGGCATACCGCCACCGCGCCCTGGCGCGCGACACAAAAGTCCATCAGAAAGGCCCGCGTTTTCTCCGCGTCATACGCCGGCTCGGCCTGCGCCATCACCTCCGGGTCACCCAGAATCTCCTGTAAATCGTCCAGGTCATCCGCCTGAAAGGGCCGGATTAGCATGCGCCCGGTCTCAATCCGCATCGGCCCCGCCCCTTCTGCGCTGCTGGCTGTAGTCGGATAATTCCTGCTCCTTCTCCCGGTCTATGGGAAAGCGCAGCAGCGGAATCAAGCCCACCAGCACAAAGGCGATGGGCACCAGCGCCGTGCCTACCCGGATGCCCAGCATGGCCTGCTCAGATTGCACAGCCAGGTTGGCGTCATAGCCAAAGGCGGTCAGGATGCCCATGAAAATCATGGTCTGGGTGCTGATGGCGGGCGCCGCGATCAGGGCAAGCAAGGCGCCAATCAGGCCGGGCTTGCGCGTGCCGGTCAGCCGCTCGTTCTCATCAATCAAGGCCGCCCCCAGCGGCGCCGAGCCCGTGGTCATGGTGTACTTGCCCGCCATGATGGGCACATAGGCCAGCAGCACCGAAAGCCAGCTGCCCGTGAAGAACAGGGCCACATGCCCCACGATGTAGGGCAGCGCGCCTACCAGGATGGCCTTCTTGCCGCCCACGCGCTTCACATAGCGGGAAATGAAAGGCAGGATGGCGAACACAATCAGCATGGGCACGGTGTCCGCCAGCGTGGCTTCCAGGCCGCCGGTTCTGATGACGTGGTCCATCAGGTACAAAAAGGCGGTGAAGTACACGGCGTTGGGCGCCAGCGCCAGCAGGTTGAAGCCCGCCCAGGTGCGGAAAGTCCGGCTTTTTGCCAGCACCTTGATGTCCGCTAACAAGGTCTGCAGGTTCAGCCCGCCCTCCAGGTTGCCCTTTTCGTAGTACTCCGGGCGCTCCTTCAACTGGCTCAAGGCCCAGTAATACATGCCCGCGTTCAGCGCCACCACGCCCATCAGCGCCGCGATGATCAGCGTGCGGTCCCCGTCGCGGTTGCCCACCAGCAAAAGGCTGGGCACCAGCGTGGCGACAAAGCTGACAATGTTGGCCACATAGGCCTGGATGACGTTCACATCCACCCGCTCTTCCTTGCTGGCCGCCGCCAGCATCACAAAGCTGCCGCTGGCAACGCCGTAGGCGGTGGCGAAGGTGTCATAGATGAACAGCTCAATCAAAAGGGCCGAGAAAATCAGCCACTGCGGCCAGGTCGGCTGGGAGAACAGCATGGCCACCAGGCACAGCAGCATGAAGGGCACGCTCACCCGCATGATGTGCAAAAACTTGCCCTTTTGCGGGTCCACCTTCCGCCGGTCGATGAACACGCCAATCAGCGGGTCATTGGTGAAGTTCCAGATGTTGTAAATCAAATACACCAGCCCCACATAGAAGGGCTGCAGGCCGATCAGGTCGGTATACAGCTTGATGTAGACATTGTGGATGAGCACACTGCTCAAAGACGCCGCCGGCATGGGCAGGGACAGGGCAAACTTCTCCTTCCAGCTGATGTGGCCATCCTTGCCCGGCTGGGACAGTCGTTCAAGCAAGCGCATCAATAGCCCTCCTCATAAGTCAATCTCACTCAGGTTTTTCTTGTTGGTATATACCCCTTTATTCCTGGGCGCGGAGATGGTCAGCTGGCCCATGCGCTTCAAAAACAGCATCTTGTCCACCGCCATGCTGCCCTTCCACAGGTTTTTGCTCACCGCCCAGGCTTCGGGGTAGTCCGCCCAGGCCCAGTTCACCGACCAGCTGCCGTCATCCAGCTGGCTGTTGATGATGTGGCGGCATCCCGCGTCCGCAAGCTTCTTGAACCCTTCATAAAATTCGCTGTCACGCCCTGTGATGAAGGTGGAGGGCAGGCAGACATAGCCGCTTTGCCAGAGGGCGGTGTCCCGGGTGACGCAGGCGTCCATTTGCGCAAACAGCCTGGCTTTCATGGCATCAAGGTCAAAGCCCAGCGGGTTGCCGGCCTCCTTTGCGTATTCGTACAGCCGCAAAAAGCAGCGCAGGGTATGCATCTCATCGCTAAAATCCCAGGCCATGAAGGCTTCGTACGAGGCCTTGCCCACCTGTCTGCCCAGGGCCAGCCCCTTGGTGTTTTCCGGCGCAAAGCGCAGCAGGAAGCCGGCCAGGGCTGCTGAGGGGTTAAAGCTCTCCCTGCCCTTCCCGTCCTCCCCCGGTGCCCACCAGGGCGCGTGGGGATGGTCCGCGTTGCTGCCCACCGTGTTGTGCCAGAGGCCGTTTGAAAAATCCCGGCCGCTTTCCAGGTAGCGCAGGATGCCGCGGATGGAGGGATGGGTGCCGGTCGGGAAGCCGATTTCCCGCAGCAGCTCGGTGGCCGCCCAGGTCTGAATCGGTGTGGAGTTTGGGTTCCAGCTGTCGGGCTCCAGCGCGTGGGCATAGCCGCCATCGCCGTTTTGGTAGGCGCGCAAAACGCTTAGCAGGTGCTTGGGCCCCCCGCGCTCAAAGTGGTAGTGCCAGCGCGCCAGGTCCAGCGGCCGCGCGTTGCGGTACACAAACTCCCGGGCGGAATCAAAGCAGTTGCGGATGATGAGTTTCATACTCCATTCTCCTTGGCTGGATCGCTTGTGGATTGGTGTGAACCTTCCCCGTGCTTGCGCTTATGGGCTTTGTTATATGCATCATTGCATACTTGAAGCGCCTTTTCAAGGCATCCGCCGAACTTTTTTCTCGCTTTTCCAGCCTTGTTTTCCGGAAAATTGTTTGCTTTTCTCCTTTTTTGTGTATAATCAGGCAAGTCCTGCCGGCAAGCGCGGGGAGTGGAAAATTTTATGCATTTCCCCCTTGCCTTTCCCATTGCTTCGGGCTATGATGGAAGCGGATAAAAACAATAAAAAAACAATGGAGTGCACATGCAAGTATCAACAGCTTTGTACCTGGTGCTCCTGGGCGGGGTCATCGCCCTGGCGTTTGCCTACCTGAAAACCCGCTCCATCTACAAAAAGGAAGTCAACCACCCGGTGCTCAAGGAGGTGTCCGGGCATATCGCCCAGGGCGCTATGGCCTTCCTAAGCCGCGAGTACAGGGTGCTCACGCCCTTCATCCTGGCGGTGGCTGCCCTGCTTGGCGTCTTCAACCAGGGCGCCTTGCGCTGGCAGGGCGCCGCCTTCCTGCTGGGCTGCGTCACCAGCGGCCTGGCGGGCTACCTGGGCATGAAGGTGGCCACCGCGGCCAACGCGCGCACAGCCCAGGCCGCCAAGGACCATGGCCTGCCTGAAGCCCTGGGCGTGGCCTTCTCCGGCGGCACCGTGATGGGCATGAGCGTGGTGGGCCTGGCCCTGGTGGGCCTCTTCATCGTCATCTTCGCCGGCATCCAGCTCTTTGGCCAAAGCGAGGACACCTTCAACCAGCTGATTCTGCCCCTGGCCACCGCCTTCTCCCTGGGCGCCTCCTCCATCGCCCTGTTCTCCCGCGTGGGTGGCGGCATCTTCACCAAGGCGGCCGACGTGGGCGCCGACCTGGTGGGCAAGGTGGAGGCCGGCATCCCCGAGGATGACCCGCGCAACCCCGCCACCATCGCCGACAACGTGGGCGACAACGTGGGCGACGTCGCCGGCATGGGCGCCGACCTCTTTGAGTCCTACGTGGGCTCCATCGTGGGCGCCATGATCCTGGGCCTGACGGTGCAGGCGGAGGACGGCTTCAAGCTCACCCTCATGCTGCTGCCCCTGCTCATCGCCTTTGTGGGCATCCTGGCCAGCGTCCTGGGCACCTTCTTCGTGCGCACCAGCAAGGGCGGCAACCCGCAGCGCGCCTTGAACACCGGCACCCTGGGCGCGGCCTTCCTTTCCACCCTGCTGGTGCTGGGCCTGATGGTCCTGCTGATTGGCCAGCAGACGGACGCGGCTGGCCGCGGCCTCTGGCACATCTTCCTGTCCACCGTCACCGGCCTGTTGGCCGGGGTCATTATCGGGCAGATCACCGAGTACTACACCGGCACGCACAAGCGCCCGGTGATTGAAATCCTCAAGGCCTCGGAAACCGGCTCGGCCACCGCCATCATCTCGGGCGTGGGCGTGGGCATGCGCTCCACCTTCCCCACCGTCCTCATCATCGCCGCGGGCATCCTGGTCAGCCACCTGCTGGCCGGCCTGTACGGCGTGGGCGTGGCCGCGGTGGGCATGCTGATGACGCTGGGCATCCAGTTGGCGGTGGACGCCTACGGCCCCATCGCCGACAACGCCGGGGGCCTGGCCGAAATGGCGGAGCTGCCCCGCTCCGTCCGTAAAATCACCGACAGCCTGGACGCCGTGGGCAACACCACCGCCGCCATTGGCAAGGGCTTCGCGGTGGGCTCCGCCGCGCTGACCGCCATCATCCTGCTGTCCTCCTTCCGTGACCAGTCCGGGCTGTCCCTGGTGGAAATCACCGACGCCCATGTGCTGGTGGGCGTGCTGATTGGCGCGGTCATCCCCTTCCTGTTTTGCGCCCTGACCATGTCCGCCGTGGGCAAGGCCGCCCATGACATGATCGCTGAGGTGCGCCGACAGTTCCGCGCGCTGCCGGGCATCCTCACCGGGCAGGACAAGCCGGACTACCGCCGCTGCATCGACATCTCCACCAAGTCAGCCCTGCGGGAAATGCTGGCCCCCGGCCTCATCGCATTGATTTCCCCGGTGCTGGTGGGCTTTCTGGGCGGCATCCCCATGCTGGTGGGCCTGCTCACCGGGGTCACCATCACCGGCGTGGCGCTGGCCATCTTCCTGTCCAACTCCGGCGGCGCCTGGGACAATGCCAAGAAAATGGCCGAGGAGGACGAGGAGCTGGGCAAGGGCTCGGACACCTACAAGGCCACCGTGGTGGGCGACACCGTGGGTGACCCCTTCAAGGACACCGCGGGCCCGGCGCTGAATATTTTAATCAAACTCATGAGCATGGTTTCCCTTGTCATCGCGCCCATGCTAAAATCATTCTGGGGGTGAAACCATGAAGAAAGACTATCAACCGCATCTCTACCTCATCTGCTATCCCAACTCCGCCCTGGTCTTAAGCCACCTGAGCGCGGAGGACTTCGGCGCGCGCTACAACTACGGCTCGGCCACCTACTACGCGGGCAAGCTCATCTTCGACGAGGTGGACATCAACTACCGCAACGACTACCTGCGCATTGACGAGGCCCTCAAGGACTTCAAGCCCCATGAGGACGGCAGCCCCAAGGCCACCAAGTATGTATCCAGCTACCGTGTGCTGGAGCACGTGGACATCGACGCCATAAAGACCCTCTACCTGGCCAATGCCGACGGCACCAGCTATTACCTGTCCCCCCGGCCCTACGAGGTCAACCAGGCGGAAGGCCTGCTGCGCGTCTTTGTGGAAATCGACCCGGTGCGCGTGCTGACCCTGTCCCGCCTCAACCTCCGGGAGTTTGGCGAGTGGTTTACCGACCCCAAGAACATCATCGCGGTGCCCCGCTTGATGTACGCCCAGGTCACCCTGGACATCCCGGCCTTCCTAAAGGACTTTGAGCAAAACCCCTTCAACCCGCCGCCGCTGGAGGGCGTCCACCCCAGCAAGCTGCGCGACGCCATCCTGGACCTGCAGCGCAGGGAGAACAAGCTGTTCAAGGGCCTCACCCTGGACACCTCCTTTACCAAGGAGTCCTACCGCCGCATCCGCCACGGCTTCATGTTCAAGGACAAGGACAAGGAAAAGTTCTTCCCCATGCCCAACCTGCGGGAGATTGAGAACACCAATTTGAGGTTCTACAAAGGCATGTAATAACCGCCAACAGAATGACACCCGGGCAGCCGCAAGGCGGTCCGGGTGCCTTTTTCTAATCTGTTTTTCTCAATACATGAAATTTCTTGACGTCACAGTTCTTTGCTTAATACTAGCATGACGCCCTGGTCATTCCTTGCTTCAATCCCCATTTCCATGAAGCCGCATTTTGCCCAGAACGCTTTGCTCTGGGGGTTTCCTTTCATGGTTCCAAGCCTGACAGAGGAGTAGCCTTGCGCTTTCAGCTCCTGCAAGGCTTCACGTACCAGGCCGCTCCCTACTCCCTTGCCCGACCGCTCCTTTGCCACCATGAAAAAGCCCCAGAAGACGGTATCTTCCTTGGGATAGGCGGTGATGACATCCAGGATGGCGACAAGATCCTCTCCATCAAAAAACCCGAGGTAGTGCTTGTCCTTGCTGGTCTTCCCCGGCGGCAGGGCCGCCATGTCTTCAAGGATTTTCTCCCTGCAAGGCGTTGGCGGGCAAAACCGATAATACAAAGGATGCCTTTCCTGCAAAGCCAAAATGGCCGGCAGGTCCCGCCTGTCCAGCCTTCTTATAAGAAACTTACTTGAGAGCTTGCTAAAATCCAAGTTTTCTCTCATGCGCAGTCATCGCTTGGAGTTGCTTATAACACCATTGCCAGCAAGGTATACGCCCAGTGCGCGAACACGCCCGCCGCCACGCCGCCGATGGTGTGGGACAAAATGGCCTTGCCCGTTAAGTGGGAATAGCCCAGGGCGTTCACCATGGCCACGTGGGTGGACAGGTAGCCGCTCCAGCACATGCACATCGCCGTGAACACCGCGATGTCGTGGGGGCCGGCCAGGCCGCTGCTGATGAGGCGGGAAATGATGGACAGCGAGGCCCCGGAGGAGCCCAGCGCCGTGATGGGCACCGCGATGCCCTGCGCGGATTGCAGGCCAAAGAGGGGTTTCAGCAAAAACTCCAGCGCTTCGCCCAGGCGGGGCAGCAATCCGATGCCTTCATAGGCGGCGCCGGTGAACTGCCCGCTTTCATTGGGGCCGCCCGTCAGCATCATCACCAGGGTGCAAATCACCAGGACGCCGGGGATGATGTCAATGCCCATCTGCACGCCCACCTTGCCCCCGTCCAGCATGGCTTCCAGGAAACGCGAGGCCGCGCTGCCCTCCCGCACCACGCGCACCTTGCGGTCCATGGCCTGCCCGGCGTCATTCACCGCCTCCTCCTGCCTGCCGTACATCTTGGCAGTGAAGCGCAGCATGATCCGGGTGCTCACAATGCTGCCCACCACGGCGCCCAGGTTGCCCACCAGGGCGGCGGGCAGGTAGTTTTCCCCGGTCAGGGCCGACAGGCCCAGCATGAAGGTGGTGATGATGGCGCCCATGCCAAACCCGGTGCCCAGGTTGGTCAGCGCCGGCACCTGGTATTTCTTGAAGTAGTTGCGGTAATTGCGGTCCGCGGCCAGCGCCAGGATGGCCGGGTTGTCGCTCATGTAGGTGGTGATGGCGCCGATGCTGGCAGCACCGGGCATCCCAAACAGCGGCTTCATCAGCGGGGTCAAAAGATAATCCACCAGGGCGATGACGCCAAACTCCTGCAGCAAGCCCGACAAGGCGCCGGCCAAAACGGCGATGGCGGTTAAAAAAAACACCGTGTCCGTCAGCAGCCTGAAAGCCGTCTGCATCATGGTGGACAGGGCATTCACAAAGCCCATCTGCACAATGAACAGCGAAAAAAACCCAAGCATCAACCCCAGAAAGACAAAGGATTCCAGACCTATCGCTTTTTTCACGCGCTGCGGACGGTTTTCCATACGGCCCTCTTTAGTTTTTTGTTTTATTCCTGTATTTCCGCATGCATCATAGCAGAGCAGGGGGTGCTTGTCAAAATGAATCACTTACGGCGGCTTAGGGTTCTGTCCGGCAGCGCCCCTTGCATGGCCGTTTGGATAATGACTTCATCATACTGAATGTTCCTTATGATTTTCGCTTGCCCAACGGTGAGGCCATGGATGTTTTGTGCCAGAAAGGAAGAGGTTCAAAAGATAGGCTTACTTGCGAAGGACGCGGGTTTGCTTGTCCTGATGCTTTGACTGAACCTTGTATGTTCCTGTAAACTATGGATGATTGTTTTATGCTCCGTCTGTTATGATGTGTTCAAGTTAAGATGCCACTCCCCACCATCACCGTCCATATCAACAAGACTCAGGAGGGCTGAAATGAAAACGAAGAGAATGGTTCTGGCGATCATCCTTGCCCTGGCTTTGCTGCCTGTGCTGGCAAGCGCGTCCAATTTCTATCTCTTTCCGGATTCCAACAAAAGGCTGCTGACCTATGAGGAAGTTGCGGCGTGGCAGTACGACGCGCTGGGCTACGCCTTCAATGAGCTGTTCGCCCGCTATGGCCGGCCGTTTGACCCCGGCAGCAAGTATGACAATTACTTCTAGTGCCAGACCTGGTACAAGGTGGACCCGGACTACCCCTGGACCGGCACACGGTGGGACGACGGCCAGCATCTGACCAAGCTTGAATGGGACAATTACACCCTCATCAAGCAGGTGCGCGAGGACATGAGAGCCCAGGGAACCACCAACCCGACCGGCAAACCCCTGCCCCCGGTGTTTGACGACCGCATCAACAGGCTGCTCAGCGGTTTTGAGGAAGTGCGCCTGAAGGGCAATCAGAAGCTCCGCGTGTTTGACGGCCCGGGGGAACACTACCGCCGCGGCGCCAATGGCAAGGCCGTCGCCAGCACCAACGGCCGCGTGTACGCCGCGGGCTGGGAAAACGGCTGGCTGATGGTGATGTATCAAATCAACAACGGCGGCGTGCGCGTTGGGTTTGCCCCTCCTTCGGATTTCAAAGACAAGCTGGACTTGCCGCAGCTGGCCTTTGACGCGGTATCGACAATAACCTTGCGCGCCGCGCAATTGACGGAAGACCCTCTGATGGCCCTCACCCCCATTACTTAACTGCCCCAAGGCGCGTCTGTCACCTGGTTGAGCCGCTTCTATTCACCCAACTCGTCCTGGGATTATGTGGAAGTAAACCTGAACGGCCAGTTGGTGCGCGGCTTCCTGCCTCAAGGCACCGTGGATCCGGGATTTACGCCATAAATGCTCAAAATATAGCGGACACCAGACCGATACAAAACGCTCATCCAGTATGGTGTAGGAGTCATTCTGATGTAAAGCTTGAGGGCGAAAAAGCCCGGCGCGATGATGCAACAAAGAATAGAAACAGTATTGTTGGCAAGGACGAACAAGAAAGCGATATAAAAAACCGAGGAGTTCCGCAGAACGACCCTCGGTTTTGAATGGAGCGGACTTTGCTTGATGAATCATCACAACAGATAACTATCAATCATCAAATCAACCTGCATACCGCCACCCCAAGAAAAAGCCGCAGGTTTTGCTGGCAAGGTGGAGCGGCGGAACGCTGCGAGAGGGGATTTTTTCACAAAAAAATCGCCGCGAGCTAAGTGTAGCCCGCGACGACGCATCGCCCCTGCCAAGAAAAATCCGCAGATTTTTCTTGGAGAAGGAGGAGCAAGGAAGCGGTATAAAAAACCGAGGAGTTCCGCAGAACGACCTCGGTTTTGAATGGAGCAGACTTTGCTCCGACGTGGCTCCCCAGGCAAGACTCGAACTTGCAACAACTCGGTTAACAGCCGAGTGCTCTGCCATTGAGCTACTGAGGAATGACAGAATGCGAACATCTTTTCAAACATCCGCATTGCTGTGTTGGAGACCGGCGGCGACCTACT
>JAAYLK010000126.1 GCA_012521895.1 Clostridiales bacterium | reverse complement strand
GAATACTCGGAAGAATGGTCAGTGACCAGAGGATACCTGAGTGAGGATTCGCTCAAATCACTGGATAAACAGGCAGCGTGACATGGTAAACGGAGTCCAAAGTTGCGAACTTGATTTGACAGTACCGTACCAGTGGGTTAATCCATTATATCATGGCAGAAAAGAACTGCAAAGTCCAAATTGATCCAAAGGACAGACCGGAAAGAATGGACACCCCTGCTTCCGCCTGCGGTTAATAATGTTGCAGCATGCGTACTGGAAGTCGCCAAGCGAGCGTGCCATCAGGAAAACAGGAAGAAGAAAGTCTGCTATTCGTCCTGCCCGGCAGGATTCTTTGCTCACACCGCGAATTATGGCCAACGGATTTGTTGATTACCAAGGGAGGATGATTATGCCGTATTTGTTTACGTATTTTTCGCGCGAAGATGATGGCGGTGAGCAGGTATACTTCAGTGTCAGCCGCGATGGGCTGCACTGGCAGGATTTGTCCCCGAAACCGACGCTATCGTGGCAGCAGGGAGATGGCGGCGTCCGTGACCCCTTTGTGATACAGCATCCTCAAACAAAGGAATACTTTGTAATTGCTACCGACCTGTGTATCAGGCGGCGTAATCATCAGTGGCATGAAGCCGTCCATGCGGGCAGCAGGGATGTGGTGATCTGGTCATCCTCGGATCTGATCGATTGGTCGGAACCCAGGGCGGTGACCATCGCACCGGAAGGCGCTGGCTGCGCTTGGGCCCCAGAGGCTGTATGGAACGAGAAAGAGCAAGCCTTCCTGATGTTCTTTTCCTCCTACACCGAGGATGATGGCGAGGGTAAGCACCGGATGTATGCTGCATACACCCGGGATTTCCGCAGCTTTTCACCTGTGTTCAAGTACATCGAATGGCCTGAGCATGTCATTGACACCACCATCATTTTCGATCAGGGTGTGTACTACCGGTTTTCGGCTTCCAACGACATAAAAATCGACTGCGGAACGGAACTGACAGGCCGGTTTGAAAAGACACACATTCCGGCGGTGGAAAGCCTGAAGGGTGTGGAAGGCCCCGAATGCTACCGATTGCCAGATGGCCGTTGGTGTCTGATCGTTGACAGGGTTCGGGAGGGCAAAGGCTATGTCCCGGTGGTGATTGACGATTTGGCCCGGGGAAAAGCAACAGTTCTCCCGGACGACGCGTTTCATTTCGGCACCGCGCTCAAGCGGCACGGCGGCGTAACAACAATCAGCACGGAGGCGTATGATCACCTGCTGCGCCACTACGGTTTCCTGTCGTCCGGGATGCGTGAATAAGGTTCCATTCCGTTGTTGCTTAATGCCGCTTGCAGATTTCTCGATTTACATCCAGTAAACCTTCATAATTTGCAATTGCATCTGGCGAAAAATTCATTCGCCACCGCGCCAACTCATTTTGTGCGGTATTGCCTAAAAAACAACTTGATCATAGCACAGCATGGGCTAAGCACCATGTACGGCTCTTTGCCCGATTTCGTTATTCTTCTACTGCCGGTTTGACCCAATAGGATGAGCATTGATACGGTTTTTCGGGCAAATCGTTCATTCCGGTAATGTGATTACCAAATTGGAAATGAGATCATCCATGGACTTCCTGACCATCCCGTATTATGCTGATAACCATCAAAGGGTATTGTCAAACGATCAAAAGGAGACATGAGCCATGCAGAAATACCTGAAAACCATTGACGAGGTGATTGCCCGTGGCCCCTACGACGCCACCTGGGCCTCCTTGTCCCGCTACAAGACCCCCGACTGGTACAAGCAGCTGAAGTTCGGCATCTTCATCCACTGGGGCGTGTACAGCGTGCCCGCCTTCGGCAGCGAGTGGTACTCCCGCAACATGTACATCCAGGGCTCGAAGGAGTTTGAACATCATGTCAAGACCTACGGCCCGCAGAAGGAGTTCGGCTACAAGGACTTCATCCCCATGTTCAAGGCGGAAAAGTTCGATCCCGCCGCCTGGGCCGACCTGTTCAGCCGTGCCGGCGCGAAGTATGTGATTCCCGTGGCCGAGCATCACGACGGCTTCCAGATGTACCGCAGCGACATCTCCCACTGGAACGCCTATGAGATGGGCCCCCACCGGGATGTGCTGGGCGAGCTGTCCGCCGCCTGCCGGGAGAAGGGCCTGACCACTGGCTGCTCCTCGCACCGGGTGGAACACTGGTTCTTCATGGGCCACGGCAAGGAATTCGACAGCGACATCAAGGAGCCCATGCAGCGGGGCGACTTCTACTGGCCCGCCATGCCCGAGCCCAACCATCAGGATTTGTTCAGCGAGCCCACCCCCACCCAGGAGTACCTGGAGGACTGGCTGGTGCGTACCTGCGAGTTGATCGACCGCTATCAGCCGAAGATCATTTACTTTGACTGGTGGATTCAGCACAGTGCCGTCCGTCCCTACCTGAAGAAGCTGGCGGCCTATTACTACAACCGCGCCGCCGAGTGGGGTGCTGAAGTGGTCATCAACTACAAGCACGACGCGTTCTTCTTCGGCAGTGCCGTGCCGGATGTGGAACGCGGTCAGTTTGCGGATGTGAAGCCTTACTTCTGGCAGACGGACACGGCGGTGGCCCTGAACAGCTGGTGCTACACCGAGAACAACAACTACCGTCCCGCCAGCGATCTGGTACGCGACCTGGTGGACATTGTGTCCAAGAATGGATGCCTGCTGCTCAATGTTGGCCCCAAGTCGGACGGCACCTTCGCGGAGGAGGATTGCCGCATTCTGGAGGAAATCGGCGCATGGATGGCGGTGAACGGCGAGGCCGTCTACGGCACCGAGGTGTGGCGCAAGTACGGCGAAGGCCCCACACAGATTGTGGAGGGGCAGTTTGCCGACGGCATCAAGAAGAACTTCACGCCCAGGGACATCCGCTTTACCTATAAGGACGGCTACCTGTACGCTACAGCCCTCAAGGGCAGCGAGGACGGCGAATACTGCATCACCTCGCTGGGCGAGCAGGACGCGTCCCGGCAGGCGAACTTCCACGGCATCATCGAGGATGTGCAGGTGTTGGGCGCGGGCGCGCCGGCTCAGTGGCATCGGGACGCGGAGGGACTGCATGTCAAGACCGACCTGTTTACCGACATGCCCGTGGTGATGAAGATCCGGGTGGAGTAACACAAAAGGGAAAGGAGACAGACGATGAAAGCATACGGCACCTATTTCCAGAACGACCCGGAGCGCCCGCTGGTCTACGGCGAGGTGGAGCTGATCAACCCGCCCCGCCAGCGTTTGCGGGGCGAGGACAAGAAGGAAGGCATCCTGGTGCAGCCCGCCATGGTGGGCTTCTGCGGCACCGACCATGAGCTGATGCGTATGGGCGCCCGGGGCGAACTGTCTCCCAAGTTTCCCGCCGGGCAGAAGCGGCTCATCAACGGTCATGAGGGCGTGGTCTGGGTGCCCTCCCAGAACCGGTTCGCCATCGTGCTCATTCGCGGCGGCGACAGTGTGGATCCCACCCGCTATACTGAGGATGAAACCTACTTCGAGTACGGCTGCGACCAGGCGGACGGCCTGTTCTGCGACGCCATGTACGTCAACCCCGACATGCTGCTGACCATCCCCGACGGCTTTGTCCATGACGGCAAGCTGGCGCTTTCCTTTGCCAAGAAGATGGTCTTCCCCGACCCCTTCGCCTGCATGCTGTTCCAGCTGGAGCGCATGGAGGATCTGGGCAGCGCCCACAACTTCCGCCAGGTGGCCCGCCGTCACCACTGCTCCCTGGAGGAGGCCCGCGCCATCGCCGCCGATGAGGTGTTCGACCGCACGGTGATCTTCGGTCTTGGCACCACGGGCATGCTCATGGGTGATGTGATTCATCAGGCACATCCGGGGGCGAAGATCGTGTTCGTGGCCCGCAGCAGCGCGGACTCCCCCAAGGTGAAGTTCGCCCTGGAGCAGACCGGCGCGATCTATGTGCAGAGCAACTACGCCACGGGCGACGAGCTGGCTGCCGCCATCTGCGAGGCCCTGGGCGGGCGGGCCACCATGTTCATCGGCGTGAGCGGCGCGAATGTGGAGCATGAGATTGCCTTCAGGCACAAGGTACTGGGCTGCAACGGCGTGTACAACAGCTTCTCCCTGGGGCCGAAGGTCACCTACGACACCATGCCCTTCGGCTTTGAGAACCATCTCATCTTCGGTTCCATCAACTTCCGGCAGGATCACATGGAAAAGGCCATCGACATGCTCTCCCGCAGCCGGTATGACGAGATTGTGGAGCTGATCGACCGGGACGAGTTCGCCGCCGACCCCATGGGTGCTTATGAAAACAAGATCTACTCGAAGGCCGCGCCCATGAAAACTGCGGTCATCTGGAACAAGAATCTGATCGACACCACCCGATAACATGATGGAGGAATTGTGATGAAAGCTATTGCCATTCAGAAGCCCTATGAAATCGGCCTGACCGACCTGCCCATGCCCACCCCCGGCGAGGGCGAGGCCCTGCTGCGCGTGCTGTACTGCGGCATCTGCGGCGCGGATGTGGCCAGCTTCACGGGCAACCAGCCCTTTACCACCTACCCGCGCATCCCCGGGCATGAGTTCTCCGCGCAGATTGTGTCCATCCCCGAGAACGACCGCGGCCTGAAGGCGGGCGATGTGGTGACCTGCAACCCCTACTTCAACTGCGGCGGCTGCTACGCCTGCAAGAAGGGCCTGGTCAACGCCTGCGTGGACAACCAGACCATGGGCGTGCAGCGGGACGGCGCGTTCTGCGAGTACATCGCCATGCCCATAAGCCGCATCATTCCCGGCAAGGGCCTCACCGCCCGGCAGCTGGCGCTGATCGAGCCCTTCTCCATCAGCCAGCACGCCCTCAGCCGCTGCGAGGTGAAGCCCGGCGACAAGCTGTTCATCACCGGCGCGGGGCCCATCGGCCTGTTCGCGCTGCTGGCGGCCAAGGCCAAGGGTGCCGAGGTCACCGTGAGTGACGTGCTGGACGGCCGTTTGGAGAAGGCGAAGGCCTTTGGTGCGGCTCATGTGGTGAACTCCACCGCGCCTGACTTTGCCGAGCAGCTGCGGGCGATCGCCGGCGGCAACGGCTTCGACGTATGTGTGGAGGCCAGCGGCGTATCGAAAGCGTTCCTGACCTGCATCGAGCAGGCCTGCCAGGGCGCGAACCTGATTCTCATCGGCAACGGCAAGACGGAAACCACGTTCCTGCACTCCATCCTTTTGAAAAAGGAACTGAACGTGTTCGGCAGCCGCAATGCCTATACGAAGGACTTCGAGGCGCTGATTGATCTTGTCGCTTCCGGCAAGGTGGACGTGGAGCAGATGGTCAGCGCCTGCTACGAGGCGGCGGACGCTCCGAAGGCCTTCGACGCGCTGGTGCACAACGACGGTAGCCTGGAGAAGGTGCTGCTGCGCTTTGCCGACCCGGAGTGACGGAGGATCAGACCATGATTGACGCCCATGTGCATCTGTGGCTGTCCCAGCGGGGCGAGGTGAACGGCCTGCCTGTATACAACCTGGGGGAGGGCCGCAGCCAGTTTGGCAGCGAGGTGCGGCAGATGATGCCGCCTTACATGACCGATGGGGTGAACAGCGCCGAGCGCCTGCTGGCCAACATGAATTTTTCTCAGATCGGCGGGGCGGTGGTGACCCAGGAGTACATCGACGGCCCGCAGGATGAGTACCTGCGCGATGTGCGCAGGGCCTGGCCCGACAGATTCCGGGTCTGCGCGCTGTACATGGAAAAAGGCCTGCCCTGCACTTCGGGCATGGACGGAATCAAGCTGTGCGGCGGCCGCATGAAGGATCAGGATCTGACACACCACGAGGACGTGTTCCGTCTGGCGGATGACCAGGACATGTTCATTGCCATCGACATGGCGGACGGTGACGCGCAGACCGGCTCCCTGCGGGAGATGGCTCAGCAGTTTCCGAAGCTGCGGATTGCTATCGGGCACTTCGGCATGGTGACGGTGCCCGGCTGGGAGGAGCAGATTCGCCTGGCCCGGCTGCCCAACGTGTACGTGGAGTCCGGGGGCATCACCTGGCTGTACAACAGCGAGTATTACCCGTACCCCTCGGCGGTGCGGGCGATTCTTGCGGCCCGGGACATCTGCGGCATGGACAAGCTGATGTGGGGCTCGGACTACCCCCGCACCATGACGGCCATCACCTACCGCATGAGCTGGGACTTCGTGGCGAAATCTCCCCTGATGACAGACGAAGAAAAGCACCTGTTCCTCCACGAAAACGCCCACGGCTTCTACCGCTTCGGGGCCTTCCCAGAGCTACCCTTCATCCATCACATGGCGGAGTAAAGGAGAATTGCGATGCTGAAAGGCATTTCACCTCTGATTTCCCCCGCGCTGCTCAAGGCACTGAGCGAAATGGGCCACGGCGACGAGATTGTCCTGGCCGACGTGCACTTTCCCGCCGCCAACCTGGGGCCGCAGGTGATCCGCGCAGACGGCGTGGGCATTCCCGGGCTGCTGGAGGGCATATTGCAGCTGATGCCCCTGGATCAGTACGACCCCGACCACTTCGCGCTGATGGAGGTCTGCGCGGGGGGCACGGTGGTGCCCACCATCTGGGAGGACTACGCCACCATCACCGCGAAAACCGAGCCGCAGACCACCCCCACCATGGTGGAACGCTTTGCCTTCTATGAACGGGCAAAGAAGGCCTGCTGCATCGTGGCCACCGGCGAAACGGCGCAGTATGCCAATATCATTCTGAAGAAGGGCGTTGTCCGCTGACGGCCCCTCCGTTGTATGTGCCAATCCTTCGCTGTGCCAGGAACGCAAGTTCCGGCTGGCATGGCAGCGTATGCCAAGCAAGCCCATCCAGGCTGTTCCAGGGGGGCGTGTTGGGTGCGACTTTGTTGTCGCCGCACCAAGACAACTGTCCCCGTGGGCCTGGATGGGCTGTTTAGCGTTCACACGTATCTGTGCTTCACGGCCTATGGCTGCGATACCATCGCCATGAACACCCTGAACTGGGTGGCCTCCCAGGAGGGCAACGCCATCACCAGTGCCGCCCGCAAGGCCGGCAAGGTGGACAAGATTCTGGAGCTGATCAACTACATGTACTCCGAGGAAGGCACCATCCTCATCAGCTGAGGCGTGAGCTTCGAGTATGATGCCGAGGGCAACAAGGTCTGGCTGGATACCGTGCTGAACACCACCGACGGCTCCCTGAGCTCCAACGCGGTGATGAAGTACTGCATGCTCGGCGGTAAAGGGCGTGCTCACGCGTTCACTCATGATCCTCATCCTCCTTCACTTCCTCGCGCCCGTGCAGCTGGGACAGGATGTCCTTCCGCTTCTCCGGAATGGGCAGACCCAGGTGCGCGGTATTCTCCAGCAGGCTCACGCCCTCATTGGACAGGTAGAAGCACACCACTGCGGAGCGCAGCGCGCTGCCGGTGCCCACCACATGCAAATCAACAATGTGCGCCACGCCAACCAGCAGGATGATCAGCACCTTCTTGCAGATGCCCTTGAAGCCCACCGCGCTGGACAGCTTCCTGTCCGCGATGGCGCACATCAGGCCGGTGATATAGTCGATCACCATGAAAATGATGAGCGTGGTCAGCAGGCCGTCCACGCCGCCCACAAAGTAGCCCAGCCACCCGCCGACTGCGGTGATGGCCACCTGGATCTTCGCCCAGATCAGATCAATGGAAAAGTCTCTCATAGATAAGTCCTCCTTTTGTTTTGCTGCATAGAAAAACGACTGCCGCTTTCGACAGTCGCTCATGCCTGTTTCTCCCACCCGGCGGGATAGTCTGCCGGACTCCATACACAGTGTGCAAGTACGCAGATGTACCGCTCACCCTGGAAGGTGACCTTGTCACCCACCTGGTAGGCCGTGCCCGCATGCGTGGGCTGGACGAATTCCGGCCACGCCTCGTCATCTTCAGCGGGCGGTTTGACCATCTGCTGCAGCTTCCGGACGGCTGCCCACAGGGCGTTGATCTCCCCAGCATAGTCGTACTCGGGCTCCGCGCCCTTCCGGGCCTGCATGGTCAGGTCGAGCCGCTCCTCGTCGGTCAGCCTGCCCTCGATGTGATACTGGTCGATGTTGACCAGCAGCGTCTTCAGGTCATAGTTCTTCAGCGCAATGACCCGCTCAAACATTTCCTTCATGAAATCACCTCCGTCATGTACCGATGGCCAGCCAGTCCACGTTGCGGCTGGTATTGAAGCTGCCGCCGACCACGATGCTGGCCTGCGTGGTCGTTTTGCTGTGTACCTTGATTGCGCCGTTGTCGCCGCTCCAGTTGGAGCTGGTGGTGGAATAGGTCACCAGCACCTTGGGCACCGATGTGAAGCCAGCTGAGGAATAGTTGATGGTCACGGAGCTGCTGCCGCTGATGGAGGTTGAGCCATACGCCACCTTGAAGGGCAGTCTGGCGGTGACCTGCCCCCCAATCCTTGTACCAGACCCAGAGTTAGTTGAGATATAATCAACAAAACAAAGGAGCTGGAAGAAATGGCACAAAGGAAGTACTCGGTGGAGCAGATCATTGTCAAACTGCGGGAG
>JAAYLK010000125.1 GCA_012521895.1 Clostridiales bacterium | reverse complement strand
TGCCGGTACAACGATACCCTCACCCTGCCCACCTGTACGGAAGACGGCTTCACCACCCATGTCTGCCAGGACTGCGGCTACACCTACACAGATACCCCCACCTTGGCGACCGGGCATGCCTATGGTGACTGGATTCCCAAAGGCGATGGCTACCATTCCCAATTCTGCGCCAACGACACCGCGGGCAAACACACCATCACCGAGCAATGCACGGAAACACTGGGCGCCTCTGTGATAACCACCTGCACGGAGGATGGCTACCTCACCTACAATTGCGAAGTGTGCAAAGGCACCCGCCAGGAGCCCCATCAGGCCACCGGCCACAGGTTTGTGATGAAACCGGTCTTTGACGGCGAAAGCAAACACGATAAAACCTGTTCCAACTGCTGGGAAGTCTTCACGGAGAACTGCACCTTTGGTCCGCCCGCCGCGATGCTGGCCACTTGTGAAGAGGGTGGCTACACCGCAACAATCTGCTCAGTCTGCGAAGGGATTGTCAAAAAGTATGATGGCCAAGCAGCCCTGGGCCATGACTGGGGCGTGTGGGAAACGGTGAATGGGGTTCACAAACGCGTCTGTCTAAGAAATGCTACGCACGTTGATGAAGGCAATTGTGAGAATACGCAAACAAATGTGGATCCCACCTGTAAATTTAGCGGCTATGTACTTAAGACCTGCTCTGTCTGTAACATCGCAGTGAAGGAAACCACCGGCGAACCCCTGGGCCATGACTGGCAATTGAGTAAATCCAACAATGACGGCACACACACCTATGTCTGCAAACGAGACGGTTCCCATACCATTAAGGGCATATGCAATTACAGTCAAATGGTCTGGCCAGTGCCTACATGCTCAGAAAACGGTCCCTCAACAAGCTTTGCAAGGTCTGTGGGTACGCCGTTTCAAAAACCCTCCCCGCTGCGCACACCTATGTCAGTTACCCTTACGAGGCAAGATGCACCTACCCCGCCTACAACCTGAATGTGTGCCGGGCTTGCGGGAAAGCGTATTTCTATGAGGATGTTCCCGGCAGCCTATCCCTGGGGCATGATTTCAGCGTCCAGCAACCTGATAAAACGGTTGTTGATGGCGTTATAAGCACCACCTATCATGTTTACAAATGCACGCGCTGCGACAGCACGGTGGAAACCAAGGCGTCCGACCCAATCATTATCCTGTCAGGCAGCTCAAGCGGCACCTTGATCCCGCAGCAAACGCCACCGCCTGAATACCCGGGAATCATCGTGCAATCCGTCCCTGTGAAATCGTATCTTTCCTACTACCCGCCACCAACCTGTACAGAAGGCGGATGGGCAGATCCATTGAGATCCGGAACATTAAGTTATTACAGTCCGATTGGACATCAATGGGTGGTGTCAACCACACCAAACTTTACCTATTATGATTATTTTCATGCACAGGCCTACTGCCAGTATAATCAGACCTGCTCGGATTGCGGCCAACAGTCAACTACAAATCTTCCGGACTGGGACCATGTTCATAAATCACATTCGACATGGTTATGGTACTATCTCTGCTATATTTGCGGCGTTCGTTACTAGCCAACAAGGATAATGCCCGTCAGGGGCTTGCCCCGACAAGCCCGCTGCCTTGGTCCAACAATGGTTTGGTAGAATCAGATAAACTGTCCCAAGCCAAACCATGTGAGGACCCGCGATGGAGCAGGAGCGTTCTTTTCCCCCGGAAAGCCAGGAATACGCGGCGCAGGACGACAAAGCCCTGTATGCCCTGGCTTGCCACGGGGATGAGGAGGCCGGTGGAAGCCCTGCTGGAGCGCTACCGCGCCCCCCTCACCGCTTTTGTGCGCGCCATGCTCTATGACCCCAGGGACATTGAGGAAACCGTCCTTGATGCCTTCGCCGAATTATGCGCCAGCCGCGGACGCTTCCGCGGCAAGAGCAGCCTGAAGACCTACCTGTTTGCCATCGCCCGCCAACTGGCCCTGCGCCACCGCAAGCGCCAAGCGGAACTGCCCCTTCAGGACAGCCTGCCCTATGACGCGCGGCCCGGGCTGAACCTTGACCAGAGCCTGGAGGACCTGCCCCTGCGGGCGGACCTGCAAAGCGCCCTCAGCAAGATCAGCGAGGCGCCGCGCCTGGCCCTCACCCTGCTGTACTACCAGGGGATGATCCATCAGGAAGCCGGAGAAGTGCTGGGCAAAACCCCTGCCCAGGTGGCCCGCCTGGCCCAGCAGGGCAGGCAAACCTTAAAGAGACTGTTGGCAGAATAAAGCCACCGACAAGCCGCATCCCGCTCAGGAGGACGACATGCTATCAAACCGTGAACTGGCCAGAGAGGTCCTGCAAAGGAGCAAAACCATCATCAGGCAGCGCAAAACCCGCCGCCAGATGGCGTTTCTGACGCTCGCGAGCGCGGTGTGCCTGGTGTTGATTGTCGCGGTGGCCCTTGGCATGCCCGAATCCATCGCCCAATTGCCGCAAAGGCGGGCGGTGTCGGATACCCTGGGCGCGCTGTTTGTGCACAACAGCGCCCTGGGCTATGTGGTGGTGGGGGTGCTGGCCTTCATCCTGGGCGCCGCGGTGACCTTGCTGGCCTTCCTGTCCAAAAAGCTCTCCAAACCGGGGCGCGGGGATGAGCGGGATTGGGCTGTGGGATAACCTGATCCAGATGGCCGTCAGCCTGTTTGGCGGCGGTTGGATGCTGTTGTGCAGCCGCGGCCCCGGGCGGCGCAGCTGCCTGTTTTTGTCCCTGGCCTTGCAGGGCTGGGCCCTGGGGCTGCTGTTTCATCTGATCAACCTGGCCTTGCGGGGCTATGCCGCGCCCCCGCCCAACCCCTCCCAGTTTGTCTGGTCAGGGGCGCATTTGTTTTATATCTCGGTCATCCGCAGCCTCAATCCGGGCACAAGCCGGGGCAGGCCGCCCCGCCTTGCCTACCTGGCCCCCTTGCTGACCCTCCCCTTCACCCTGGCCTGGTTTTTCTGGGACAAGGAAGGCAGCCCGCTGGTGAACCTGCTGTGGGGCGCCGGCTTTGCCTACATCGCCTTTGAAATCCTGCGCAGCCTGCTGCACAGCATGCAGCGCGGTGAGGCCTGGGCCGCGCGCTACCATGCCATGGTGCTGCTGATGATTTTGTTTGATGAGATGGTGCTGCTGTCGGGGCTGTTTTACCAGCGGGCGGATTTCGCGCGGATGAACGCCTACTACGCCTTTGATTTCCTGGTCACCCTGGCCCTGCTGCTGCAGCCTGTGGCGCTTCACAAGGCGGTGAGCGCATGATGTACGCGGAGGGCACCTTCATCATGCTGGCAGCGCCGTTTCTGGCCTTGCTGTTCATCGCCCGGGCAGGCGCGCGGCGCATCCTGTTTTGCCTGGTGGTGGGCATGCTGGTGTGCCTGGTGGGCGCCTACATCAACACCTACATCTCCTTCGTCTGGGCGGTGGACGACCTGGACGCGGTGGTGCTGGTGGCGCCGATGGTGGAGGAAATCGCCAAGTACCTGCCGCTGGCCTTTTACTTCCTGGTGTTTGAGCCGCCCCGCAGGAACCTTTTGGACGCGGCGCTGGCCATCGGCGCGGGCTTTGCCATCTTTGAAAACGCCACCTACCTAAGCCAGGGCATCCAAGGCCTGGGCCTGCTGGCGCTGCGCGGCGTGGCGGCCGGGGCCATGCACAGCGGGGTCACCGCCTTTGTGGGCCTGGCCTTAAGCTATACCCGGGACAAGGACTGGCCCCGGGGCAGCGCCATGGCGGGCGTCCTGAGCCTGGCGGTGATTTACCACGCGCTGTACAACCTGCTGGTGTCCTTCCCCGGCCCGTTGCGCTATGTGGGCTTCGCGCTGCCGATGCTGTTTGCCTTGGGCCTGGGTTTGAGCGACTGGCGCGGGGTGAAGCGTCCGGGGTGATTCTTTTTGGCGGATTGGTGTGCGGCAAGTTGATTGATGACAGGGGCGGAAGGCCCCTGTTTCTTTATTCGCCGCATGGTATAATGGAGGCCATCATTGCAGCATACTGAACGAAAGAGGAAACGCAAAGATGAGATGAGGATTTTTGATGGCTCCGCTAAGCCGAAAGAACGAGGCGTAGCCTCGTCGGCTCTCCTTCCGCTTCCGGTTTTCCGCAGCTTCGCTGCGAAAGGCCCTCCGCTTCAGGCCGCCTCCTCCCGAAAAAAGGCCTGCCTTTTTTCGAAAGGAACCGTACCAGAGCGCTAAGCCTGGTAGGGCTTGCCCTGCCAGGATGGGAGCGTAGGTCACGGTGACG
>JAAYLK010000124.1 GCA_012521895.1 Clostridiales bacterium | reverse complement strand
TGTATATGGCCAGGCTTGAAGATTTAACGGTTGGCAGCACAGTCACCGGCATCCTTGGCAACCAGCCCGTCACCATCCTGGCGGCCAGGTGGATTGGGGATATGGCCCTGGATATCACCTTCCGGGATGCAGAGGGGGTCAACGGTTCCCAACTGCTGTACCGGGAGGACGAGGTGCGCCTGACGGTTGGTGAGGGCAGGTTGCCCTTCAGCTTTGACGAAGACGCAGACCAGATGCGCCTGGTGTCAGAGGCATATCGCATCCGGCTGGCCCATTTGTTCGACCCTTATCTGGCGGGGCACACATCCCAGATAGAACCTCTGCCCCATCAAATTTCCGCAGTGTACCAGGAGATGCTGCCCCGCTTGCCCCTGCGCTATATCCTGGCCGATGACCCGGGCGCAGGCAAAACCATCATGACGGGCCTGCTGCTCAAGGAACTGGTCATCCGCGGCGACCTGCAGCGCTGCATGATTGTGTGTCCGGGCAACCTGGCAGAGCAATGGCAGGATGAGCTGTACCGCAAGTTTGGCCTGCGCTTCACCATCCTGACCAACGATCAGTTCGAGTCCGCCATCAGCGGCAATGTGTTCACAGAGGTTAACCTGTGTATCGCACGGCTGGACAAGCTGTCCCGCAACGCTGATTTGCAGGAGAAGCTAAAGGTCACCGACTGGGACCTGATTGTCGTGGATGAGGCACACAAGATGTCTGCCACGGTGTGGGGCAGCGAGGTGAAATACACTAAGCGTTTCCAACTGGGGCGCCTCCTGGGCCAGATTGCGCGCCATTTCCTGTTGCTGACAGCTACCCCCCACAACGGCAAGGAAGAGGACTTCCAGCTGTTCATGTCTTTGATCGACCAAGACCGCTTTGAGGGCGTCCAGCGCAGCAGCCACCAGTCTGTGGATGTAACAGACGTACTGCGCCGCCTGGTCAAAGAAGAGCTGCTCAAGTTTGACGGCAAGCCCTTGTTCCCAGAGCGCCGTGCATACACCGTCAACTACGACCTGTCCCCCCTGGAAGGGGCGCTGTACCACAATGTCACCGAATATGTCCAGGAGGAGTTCAACCGGGCGGACAACCTGAACAACGAGCGCAAGAACACCGTGGGCTTTGCCCTCACCATCCTGCAGCGCCGCCTGGCTTCTTCCGCTGAGGCCATCTACCAATCTCTGCGGCGTCGCCGGGAGCGCTTGGAAAGCCGCCTGGCGGAGGAACGCTTGGGCAAGCGGGCTGCGGATGTGGTGTTTGACATGGATGATGAATACGACGATGACGACCTGCCCCAGGAGGAGCTGGAGGCCACGGAGGAACAGGTCATCGACCAGGCCACCGCTGCCAGCACCATCAAGGAGCTGGAGGCTGAAATTGCCATCCTCAAGCGCCTGGAGCACCAGGCCAACCAAGTGCGCACCAGCGGGGAGGACCGCAAATGGGACGAGCTGTCCAAGCTGCTGCAGGACAACGAGCACATGCATGCCGAGGGGGGCAGCCGGGAGAAGCTCATCATCTTTACCGAGCACCGGGACACCCTGCGCTACCTGACGGACAAAATCCGCTCCCTGCTGGGCCGGGAAGAAGCTGTGGTCACCATCCATGGCGGCCTGCTGCGGGATGAGCGGCGCAAAATTGAAGAACAGTTCAAGCAGGACAAGGATGTCCGCATCCTGGTGGCCACGGATGCCGCCGGGGAGGGCATCAACCTGCAACGCGCCCACCTGATGATCAACTACGACCTGCCCTGGAACCCCAACCGCCTGGAGCAGCGCTTTGGCCGCATCCACCGCATTGGGCAGACGGAGGTCTGCCACCTCTGGAACCTGGTGGCTGTGGAAACCCGGGAGGGCATGGTCTACCAGCGCCTGCTGGAAAAGCTGGAGCAGGAGAGGGAAACTTTGAGGGGCAAGGTCTTTGACATCCTGGGCAAGCTGCGCTTTGACAACAAATCCCTGCGCGAATTGTTGATTGAGGCCATCCGCCACAACAACAGCGCAGAAGCACGGGCCTACTTACAGCGCGTGGTGGACGACAGCCTGGACCGGGATGTCCTTAGAGGCCTGCTGGATGAGCATGCCCTCACCGGTGAAATCATGGATGCCAGCCGGGTGGATGCCATCCGCCTGGAGATGGAGCGCATGGAAGCCCATAAGCTGCAGCCCCACTTCATCGAATCCTTCTTCAAGGCGGCTTTCAAAAGCCTTGGCGGCAGGCTGTACCTGAGGGAAGCAGAGCGATATGAGATTACCGC
>JAAYLK010000123.1 GCA_012521895.1 Clostridiales bacterium | reverse complement strand
GTTGCGCACCTGCTGCGCTTCCTTTTAGCTCTTTTTTGGCGCGTGCTGAAGAGCGTAAATTGGACTGGAGAATCGGTTGGGATAGCACAAGCAGCTGTTTGAAGGAACGACCATAGCGCGAATCACTATCTTCAGCAGACCCTATGTAAATACTTGTATCATCCAATCCGGTCGTTGTTGTTCACCATGGAAATCTCAGATTCGTATCTGGGTTTTAGTCAATCCCTTAAGCCAATGCTTCCGTGACGTAATGTGGCCATAGTTTTTTTGGCTTTCAAGCAAGATCATGTAGCAGCACTGAGCTGATTCGATGTATATAAACTCTTTCTGTCTCTGCAGGCCAGTTTCACTGCCGAGACAGCCTAACCTTTTCGCCCCCAGGTATCCAACGTTGCCGACGTATTTAGTTGAAGATTAATCGCCTATAAACAAGCGGCTTTCTTCTTTGCTTCCTCCATCCACACCCGCATCTCATTCTCCCCGCGGTTTGCCCAGGCGTAATAGGGGATGAAGGTCAACTTAGCTTCCACAACCTCCGGCGGTTTGGTGGAATACAGGGCCAGCGAGGACTCAGTCTGTCTGCGAAGCCCCCTCGCCTTGATTTCCTGCCCGCCGGGAAGTTTATCATTTTTAGCCCAGGTCAGCGCCGCCTCGCGTGGGAGGAGCAGCTGGTGCAAAGAGGCCCCGTTATCCACTTCTTCCAGGCAATAGACTATCGGCCCGCGCTGCAAAGCCACTTTGCCCGCCTCTTCAGAAACCAGCGCGTTGGCATAGACGCGCTCCACCGGCATGTCGAGCTGAAGTTCCAATTCACAGTCTTCAAAAGGCCCGTTCAGGCAAAGGTATCCATCCTTCACCTCATGCGCGGCATCTTTTCCCGCAAGATGGAAGGTATACACCTTGCACCAGCTGGGCAGATGCAGCCGCAGGCCATAATCACCCGCGCTCAACTTCAAGCGGATGCTGCCGCTCTTGGGGTAATCAGTCAGTATTTCAATCGCGACCTTTGTGTCGTTCACCAGCGCTTCATATCGCCCCTGAATATACAAGTGCACGTTCAACCAGCGGCCTTGCGAACCCAAGGCGTACAATGCCAGTGAGGACAGGAGCCTGGCCAGGTTGGGCGGGCAGCAGGCGCAGCCGAACCAATGCGGGCGCACCGGCAGCACATGCCGCTTGCGGTCATCTTTGTGGCTGGCTTCGGGGTTCACGCTCAATGGGTTCACATAAAAGAAGTTCTTCATGTCCAGCGACATACCCGCCAGGCAGGTGTTGTACAGCGCGCGTTCCATGGTGTCGGCGAATTCGCCCTTTGTTTCCATTTCCAGCATCCGCCGGCTGGCAAACACCAGGGCGATGCTGGCGCAGGTTTCGGCGTAGGCGGTGTCCCCGGGTAGGTCAAAATCAAAGGTAAAGGCCTCGCCATGGCGGGATGAGCCGACGCCACCGGTGACATACATGCGCCTTTGCGTGACATTGTCAAACAAGCGCCGACAGGCGTCCTTCAGCGTCTCATCGCCTGTGCGCAGCGCCACGTCGGCCATGCCGCACAGCAGGTACAGCGCGCGCACGGAATGTCCCTCCAAGGCCTCTTGCTCCAATACCGGTTGATGGTGCTGGGCATAGGTGTAGCCATAGGCGCCGCCGGGCTTGTACTCCCTGCCCAGCTTTTTCTGCTCCTCGACAAAATAGTTGGGTGTCTGGCCGCGCTGATGGATGAAGTACTCGGCCAGGCGCAAGGCTTGTTCATCGCCGGTAACATCGTACAGCTTGCACAAAGCCAGCTCGATTTCCTCATGCCCGGGGTAGCCATGCAGCTTGCCGGGCTCCGGCCCGATGTGCGTGGCAATGTGCGCCACCATGCGCTGCATGACCTGCAGAAACGCGTCCTTGCCGGTTGCCAGGTAATAAGCCACGGCGGCCTCAAGCATGTGCCCGGCGGTATAGAGTTCGTGATCGTCCCGCAGGTTGGTGTAGCGCTTGGTGATGTCCTTCAACTGGTAGTAGGTGTTCAGGTAGCCGTCATTCATCTGCGCTTTCTGAATCAATTGAATGACGCCGTCCGCCAGTTTTTCCAGCTGCGCATCAGGCGCCAACTGCAGCTGGTAGGCCACTGCCTCCAGCCATTTGGCCAGGTCGCTGTCCTGAAAGACAAAGCCATAGTGCTGACCGTCCTTGAGCCCGGCCGCGACCTCGAAATTGTGGATGCAGCCGCTGCGTTCGCCGCCCGGAACCCGGTCATTGAGGGCTTCCCATTGAAAAGGCAGCATGATGTCTCGCACGCCCTGGATGATGGGCCCAAAAAAACCGCCCTCAAATTCCGCATTGAGGACACCTGCAAAATTACCTTGTTTGAACATGCTTTCTCCTCCTTGATCAGCCGCTGACTTCAGGGAACTCACCCTGCTCATGCAAGCGTTTATACTCTTCTTCATCCAGCGCAAGCACAGTGCCGTGCTTAAAGCCATAGGGGAAGGCGAAGGCCTCTTTGGCCAGCTCAAACCGGCCATCGCTCAAACTGCTGGCCAGATAGGGCACATAGCCCTGCCCCTTGCCGGGCACCCCAAAATAGTCAACCATCAGGCAGACGCGGCCATCATGAAGCCGGAAGGCAGTCGGCGCTTCATAATGCCCGGGCTGTGCCTGCTGTGGAACAAAGGAGAAGCCTGGATGTGGCTCATAAGAGCCGGTTGCTGTATCCGCTGTCAGCAATATGACACCGGAAGGGTCCTTGGTGTTTTTGACAAAGAGGTAGTAGCGGCTGTTCTCCAGGTACAGGGCGGAGTCGATCACCGAGCCGTTGGGGTTGGAGTACAAAATGGCTGGCTGGCTCCATGTCACAAAATCATGTGTCCGCGAATACCAGATGGCATGCCCCTCGTATTCCCGCCCTTTGGTGGTCGATGACCAGTGCAGCAGGTAGCTTTGGTCGGCGGGATTAAAGAGGATGTCCGGCGCCCAAAGACAGCCAAAGTCTGCGCCTGGGAAGCGCAGCTCCTCCTGCTTTTCCCAATGAATCAGGTCCCTGGACTGCCAGCTCATCAGGCAATCACTGCCATGCCGAATAATCTGCCCCCAGTCATGCCCATACTTGCTTGGCATGCTGTATGCCAGGCTCAGGTCCGTCGCGAAGATGCGGTAGATACCATGCCGGTCTTTGATGATCGTCATGTCCCGCACGCCTTTTTCGCCCAGGAAACTCCAGAGTACCGCTTGCTCGCCGTTGAGCGATTGCCAATTGAAGCCATCCCGGCTCAAGCCAAAATAGACCTGTTCCCCATCGGGTGTTTTCTTTTCCTTGAAGTGAACAAAGAGATAGCCGTACATGTTGAAATCTCCTTTACTTGATTGGCAGCTTGAGGATGGTGAGCGAGTAGGCCGGCAGCCGCAGCGGCGCGCCGCCCTCCCGCAGGCTGAAGGCCTCTGTCTGAGGGACAATTTGTTGGGGGTTTGCAAAGGTGTTGGTCTGCGCGAGCTGGCCGGAGAGGCGGCACAAGGTTCCCTCCGCTTCCGTCAAGCCATCTACGCGCAGGTTGATGTCAAGCGGCGTTTCGTTGGGGTTGACCAGCTTGAGGTAGAGGGTGTCCTGGTCCCTGGTCGCTACCTGGTACAGGCCTTCCGCATCCGTGGCGCTGAACAACACCTGCTCCCCAAGGGTGCTGGAGAACATCTGCTGCACATAAAAGCTTGGCGTTTTCAGCACGCTGTCCTCGTTGAACCATACGAGGTTGGGCGTCCAGTGGTCAAAGCCCTCCCGGGCCAGCAACGGCGCGTAGCAGGCCATGCGCACCAGGTCGCTGTTGCGTTCAATGCCAACCAGGTAAGCCGCTTCGGCCAGAGCGGCCTTGAGGTTGTTGGGGCGCTTGTCGCCCTGTGCGGGTTCATGGGCCGCATACTCGCCCAGAAAGACCGGGTTGCCTGTGCGCGGATAGTTGTCATACCGCGTGGTGTTGCGCAAAAACCATTCGCTGGGCATGTAGTAATGTTCGTCCGCCACATCCTGCGGGTACTGCCTCCTGATGGCGGCCCAGGAATCCCTGATCAGGTCGCCTTCTGCCACCGGACCGGCCGCCACAATGCAGGTGATGTCAGAATACCGCTCTTTGACAGCGCGGGCAATCAGGCCGTAGCGGTAAAAATACTCGCTGCCCCAGTTTTCATTGCCGATGGCCAGAAAGTTCAGCTCAAAGGGTTCTTTGTGCCCATTGGCGGCGCGTTTGCTGCCCCAGGGACCGTCAGCGGGTTCCCTGGCATAGGCGACCAGGTCCAGCACATCCTGGATATAGTCCTGCAAGCCCTGGCCCATGAGGGGCAGGCCCTTGCTGCCCCTCACCTGGCACAGCATCGCCGCGCTGACCACTGGCACTGGCTGCGCGCCCAGGTCTTCACACAGTTGAAAATACTCATGGAAGCCCAGCCCATAGGACTGCATGCCGCCCCAGGTGTTTTCATTCTCACGCCGCTCTTCAATGGGGCCGATGGTGTCCTGCGTCAGCAGGTTCACATAGTTGGTCAGCCCGGAAAATGCGGGCGCCTGCACGGCGTTGTAGTTGGTGAAGGACAGGCCAAAGGCCATCACCGTGGGCACCACGATGAACAGGGTGAACATGATGAGGTAGGGCGCCAGGAACAGGTAGGGTGTGTGTTTCTTGGTAATCATGGCTGGTTTCCCTCCCCCTGGCTTTCCTGCCATCGTTGGATGTGCCCTTCCACCACGGAGATGTCAGGTGTTTTCAGCTCCTTGAGCACCTGCCCACCCTTGTAATAGCCAAACTCCTCCAGCTTGCGGAAGGTTTCGCGGTTGATGCGCTTGACCGCCGTGTCCAGCGCGCGCCGGGCTTCCATGCCGTCCACCACCACGGACATATAGGCGTTTGACAGCTCGCGCTCCAGCATGTAGGTGCCCAGCACCCAGGGGGCTTCCGTCATCCAGTTCATCTGCTCAAGGATGACCCGCTTGTGGCGGCTGGCCAGGGGCAGTTGGGCGAAGGCTTCGGTGTTGGCGGTTGGCCAGATATACTCCGACCCGAAGGTGGACTGCAGCAGGTTGCCAAACTGGGCTTGCACCGCGGTGTCCGACCACCACTTGAGGAACTGCCAGGCCTCCTCCTGTTGTGTGGACTGGCTCATAATGCCCATGGTTTCAGCGCCGCCTGTCGTCCAGCGCGCCACGCTGCCATCCTCCTGCACAAGGCCCGGGAAGGGGGCGATCTCCCACTGCCCTTCCAGCTCCACCGCTGCGTTCAGCAGCAGGTTGTAGGTGGCCAGGTCAGCGATGCCAATGGGCAACGTGCCCGCGCGGAACTGCTGGTAAAAGCCGGGGGCCGGCACATCGATTGGCAGGTTGTAGATGGTGAACAAATCGGTCATCTCGCGGAAGCCGGCCAGGGAGGCCTCGCTGTCCAGCGTGGTTTTGCCCACGGTGTCGCTGTAAATGGCGCCGCCGGCCTGCAGAATCAGAGGCAGGGTGCCGGGGAAGACCTTCATGCCCACCATGCCCGCGGTGGGGTAGAAGAAGTTCATGTTGCGCCGCTGCAGCTCCGGCAGGATGGCCTTTACATCCTCCAGGTTGTTGGGTACGGGGATGTTCAAGGCGCTGAAGATGTCGCTGCGGTAGAACATCACCCAGAAGTTGATGGTCTCCGGCATGGCATACACGCCCTCGCCCAAGGTATAGGGCACAAAGAGGCCGCTCGGGAAGCGCTGGGCCACCTCGCCAAAGTCCGGGAACTCCGCCAGGTTTTTCAGCGCGCCGCGGATGTTGAGGTAGGAAGGCACCACGTATTGCAGGGAGAGCACGGCATCCGGGGCGGTGCCGGCAGCGTTTGACAGCACCAGCTTGTTGGCGTCCGGCATCAGGCTCAAATCCACCTGAATGCCTGTCTGCGGCGTAAACTGGCTGTCCACCAGGTTCTGCAGGATTTCCACATACTGCCGCGGCCTTCCCACCCACACCTGCAGCCGGTCGCTTTTTGCCTTGGAGGCGGCATACTGCTGCGTTCCAAAGGAGCCCGTAAAGCGCGCGGCGGCAGAAGTCAGACCGCCAAGCAAGCTGTCCTGCGCGGGCAGCGTTGCCCCTTCCTGATACAGATAGATGCGGTCGATGGACAGGTCATTGCGTGACAGGGTTTGCAGCTGCTGGGCCAGCATGCGCGCCACCGAGTTGGCGCCGGTGGACAGCTCAGCCAGCCTGCGGGGCAGGTCTTCCGGCTGCTCGGCCAGGCGCCTCAACTGGTCCGCGCTGATGAACATGGGGGAGAAGAGGCCGGCTTGGTCCTGCTCGCCCGCCTGGCTCAATTGCGTGGCCGTCTGCTCCAGCTGGTCCGCCCAGCCATTCAGCAATTCTGGCAGACCCGGCAGGTAGGCTTGCAGGTTGTAGTCGCGGTACCGGTCACTGGTATCTCCACCGGTCAGGCGCACGATTTCCAGCGACAGGCCGTTGATCTGCCGCAGCAGGCTGTCAATCAATTCAAAGGCGGGGGTCAAGGCTTGGTTGTTGAGGCGAAGGCCCAGGGTATGGCTGCCTTCGCTTAAATAGAAAGTCTGGGGCTGGCCTTCAACCTGCGTTTCCATGAAGCGGAATCCCGTGCTGTACGCAAAGGGAAGGGCCCGGGCGGCTTGGCTGGGCAGCTCGCCGTCCAGCAGCAGGTCCGCCTGCACGGGGTAATTGGTTTTGACATTCTGGCGGTAGTGGAAGCCCAGGCGATACCAGCCCGCCGTTTCCACTTTGAAGGTGTAGGCGATGGCGTCGCCCGCCCGGTGGAAGGAGGCGCCATCCAGGAAGTTGATCAGCCGCCTTGAAGCGTCATAAGGATAGAGGGCTGTGTTGAATTCGCCGGCGCCCCGGATGCTGGAGCGGCTGCGCCAGGCCAGCTGCTCGCCTTCCACAACCAGCAGGGCATCGCCCGCCGCGGCCTGCCCGGCATAGGCCGGGGGTTCCGCCTTCGCGCGCAGCTCCAGGGCGTGCAAAATGAAGCTGCCCTCTGAGGCTGTAAAGGTGAGGCTATGGCTGCCGGACTCAAGTTCTATCAGCAAGGGGTCGGCGCTCAGTCCTGCGGAATCCATCAGCGGTGTGCTCAGCCTGCCCGCTTGCCGTTGCGGCTGCGGCGCGATTTCATTGCCATAGCGGTCAATCGCCACATCGCCTGCATCCAGCCAATGGCTGTGCAGGTTCAGCCTGGTCAATTCGGCGAAGGGCTGCGCGCCATCAACCAGCATGGACAGCTCAATAGGCAGCGTGGTGGCCGAGGTGTCCTGCCAATCCAGGTGTACCTCATACAGGCCATCCTGCGGCGCAAGGACATCAAGCGTCACGCTCTCCCCGGCGTTGATCTCCCGGTCAAACTCAAAGCGAAGCGCTTCCCCTTCATACAATGGCGCGGTGTAGTTTGCCATCACCTGCCTGTATGTTGGCGCGCTCATGGATTCAAACATCATCCAGCCTTCCGCTTGCGCGGCTGGAAGCAGTGCCGCCATCAGGCAGACACCCAGCAGGATGAAAATCAGCTTGCGTACCATCAGTCTGCTCATGGCGCGGTTGTGCGGCTGCCCCACAGGGCAGCGCCCTCCGCTGACTGCGCGGTGAAGCACAGCGTCCATTGAAACTGGGTGCTGTCAAGCGCCTGGGTAAAGACACCCAGATAGCGCGTGCCGTCCAGCGTGATGACCATCTGCAGCCCGTCCGCGCTTTCCCAGGTGCCAGTCATCGCGCCGTCCACACTGCCATCCGCGTTTAAGTTGATGGCGATGGAGGTGTGCGGGTCCTTGTTGATGTCCCGCAGGTGCAGGATCACCTTGTACGCCCCGGTTTGCTCCGAGATGGTGCTGGCGGCTTGTATTTCCCCGGCGTAGCGGTGCGGTGAGGCCACAGGCCAGCCTTCCTGGTTGAAGAAGAGCTGGTGCACGCGGACGGCGTGGTTCTCGCCCTGGCCGGAAAAGCGCGTATGGAAGATCAGGAAATACCGTCCGCTTTCCTCATCATAGTAAGCCGAGTTGTGCCCCGGGGAGCGGTAGCCCAGGCTGAAGCGCTTTGTTTCGCCAGGCAAGGGGTCAAACTGCCACCCGCCCATCAGCTTGGCGCCGTAGCCTTCAATGTCCTTATCCAGGAAAAAGGAACCGGCGCGCCCGCCGCAGTTGATCATGTCCTGCCCCAGGGCGTCCAGGTAGGGGCCGTCGGGCTGTTTGCTGCGCGCCACGCGGATGTTATAGCCGTCTTTCGCGCCCAGGCCGCCAAAGGAGAGGAAGAGGTAGTAAAACTCAGTCTGTGGGTTGTACAGAATGTATGGCCCTTCGATGCGGCTGTGGTTTTTGCCCAGCAGTTTCTTGCCATAAGCCTGTCCGGGCAGCGGGAAGCCGGTGTCCTTGTCCATCTCCAGGATGAAGATGCCCCCGGAATAGGAGCCATACACCATCCACAGGCGGCCTTCATGGTCAAAAAAGGTATGCGGGTCAACCACATTGGGCAGGCGCGTGGCGTCATACCCGGGCGCGCCGGACTTGAGGAAGATGCTCAAATCCTTGAACGGGCCTTCTGGGCTGTCGCTCACCGCTACGCCCAGGGCCGACAGCGGCGCGTTGCCCACACAGGTGCAATAGTAATAATAATAACGGCCATCGTTCAATTGCTGCACGTCAGGCGCCCAGAAGGTGGTGGTCTTGGCCCAGGTCAGGGCTTCCTTCATCTCCTCCTGCGCGTTGTCGACCAGGGTGTTGCGGTCGGTTGCGTTCCAGGAAATCTGCTCCCAGTTGATCAGGTCAACGCTCTTGGCGGCTGCCATGTGGCTGCCGTAGATGTGTAGGTGCCATCATCCGCGCGGATGATGGACGGGTCATGGACAGACACATCACGGAAGGAGGGAATCTGCGGCTCTTCCGCGGCTTTCGCTGCCGGCGCGTGGCTGAGGATCAGCCCCAGGCAAAGCGGGAGGAGCATAGGGATGAACGCATTAATCATTGTAGAAAACCTCCGTGCCCGTCCATGTCGTGTATTGGTCCTGGTATGAAGTAAATCAGCCTGGCGTTTCTTCCGGTGCATGTTCAATCGCTTGTGGGGGAGGGCCTGCTGATGGCTTGGGCAACTATCTTGTTGAAGTGTGTTCAATCGCGCGTGGGGGAGGGCTTGCTGATGGCTTGGGTAGCAATCTTGTTGAAGTGTGTTCAATCGCGCGTGGGGGAGGGCTTGTTCCCTCGTTTGCGCAT